>JBBQYE010000151.1:0-7911 GCA_038208945.1 Leptolyngbyales cyanobacterium
ATCGCTGCGTGATATAGGAAATTCCAAACCCGATCGTGCTGCCGATCCCGATCCCAATTCCAACCACCTGCACAAACTCAAGCAAAATAGATTGCGGCGTTAGCTCACTCGCTCCATACGCCATTGCTGACACAGCACTAAACGCAACAACCGCCATGCCATCATTAAATAGACTCTCGCCTTCCATGACCGTTCTCAGTCGTTTATCTGCGCCCAGTTCTCGAAACAAGGCGGTAACAGAAACTGGGTCAGTAGCAGAGAGACACGCCCCGATCAACAAGGCGATCGGCAGTGCGACGTTCGCAAACTGGTTAAGTCCGATCGCAACTCCTGCAACCGTAATGACAACACCCCCGATCGCATAGAGACAAATAGGAAAGAAGTCACGTTTTAAGTCTGACCACTGCAAGTTCCAAGCTGCTTCAAACAGCAGTGGCGGCAGAAAAATCGATAAAATTAGCCCTGGCGAGAGTTCCACTAACCGAATATCGACGAAGGCTAAACCTAAACCGACGATGACCAATAAAAGGGTGTAGGGAATCCGATGGAGCCAGCTTATAATCTGGGGTAGCGTGGCAACGCCGAGAGAGACCGCAAGCACTAAAAGAAATTGCTTCAAGTTGACCGCAATTTCATGTGGGTTTAGCTGTACAGCTTCAGATGAAGTTTGTTGAATGAGTAGCGTTGTGGCATCAAGAAACATAGAGATGATTTGGAGTTAGCTGAACCGTTTTTTCGTCTTGGGAGTGACGAAACGAATGCACTTTGTTACATATAACCGGATGTGCAGTGGAATAATTTGTCCACAGCAAAGAGAGCACAGAGCGACAGACAAGGAGCGGCTTGCACAGGCGTTAATAGCATGAAGCAAATTGATTATTGCTGACTGAGAGCAAGCGATCGAGCCGTCACATCTGTACATTGTAGATGAATTAACACAGGTTCCTTTCGGAAGCTGGCGATCGATGAGCATTCTGACCCTTTGAGTTAAATCTTTAATCTCTTTCAGACTCTCGCGGTACGACGAAACTAGCCGTTGACGGGAATGCTTTGATGATTCTTTAACTGTCCTTCTCTTTAGGGGAAAAGCTATTCTTCGTCTTCCGAAGCGGTTACAGAGCTTTTTGCTGGAACGACTAACCGTTGTCCCCGCCCCCGGCGGCAAGTCATGGGGCACCAATCGCCAAGCTCCTTCTGCACAAACGATCTAGCGCCCAGCTTTGGAGGATGGCTTCCCCCGGGAGGGGACTGGGTAAGCGCGCCCTCCACTGAACATCTCACGCAAACTACGAGCATGTCATGACGCAACCAGAAACAATGCAAGGGCGAATGCGTTCTGCCACTTTCCTTGAACAACGGCAGCAATCACAGCAGCACTGAACAGTCCCTGTCCCACATAAGCCGCAGTCCGGTATCCTGACCATCTTGCACTTAACATTGCTTCAAACATTGCTCTAATTACTCTTTACCGTTTTGCTGAGTTCGTGCCTCGGCAAGCGCCCTCAAAGAACCTCCGATACTGCGAGGCTTTGGGGCATTCCCCTGACCCACGGGCCACCCTTCACGCTGATGAACACGATCGCCATCCGTTTCCTCAGTCTGATCGTGAAAGAGAATCTGCTGGGTTGGAAAAGGCAGGTCGATTCCGTTCGCTGTAAGCTTATTTTTAATGGCTGTAAGAACGCGGTCTTGCAGTTCGAGAGTCTCAGCGCGGCGCGGCGGTTTAATCCACCAACGGGCACGGATGTTTACCGAACTTCCTGCTAACTCCATCACGATCGCATCGGGAGCAGGTTGCTCTAACACTCCATCAGTTTCACGCATCGCCTCTAAAATCGATCGCTTTGCTTCATCAATATCATCGCCATAGCCAATTCCAATGTCATACTGCAAGCGTCGGTGCTCAAATGCTGTGTTGACCGTCACCGAGTTTGTAAATAGCTCTGAATTCGGAATCACAATGCGACGACCATCATAAGTGCGAATCGTAGTTGCCCGCGTTTGAATACTTTCGACCGTGCCCTCAAAATTCTTGAAGACAATCTGATCATCGATTTCAAACGGCTCAGTCAACAAAATCAAAATGCCTGATAGGAAGTTTTGTAAGATGTCTCGAAACGCAAAACCAATGGCCACTCCACTGATTCCCAATAGTTGAACCAAGTCTCCTGCTTTGAGTGAAGGAATCACGATCGAGAGAGAAATGAACAGTCCCGTAAGAATGGTTGCACCCTGCGCCAATCGTCCTAGCACTAGCCCTAGATTACGAGCATTGCGGCGATCGCGGGTTAAATTTCTAACAATTCGCTTGATTGCCCTTGCAACGAAAAAAAACACCGCAAAGACAACCAACGCCAAGACAAGATTAGGCAGTAAGACAATGAAGTCATTCACCATCGACTGTACCTTAGCCCAAAGCTCCGATACTCCTGTATTCATGCTATCAATTGAGAAGGTGACTCACTGTAATCAACGTCAGTAAAATAATCTTCTACCTACAGAGATTAATCTGTAACTCTAACGATGGAGCCATTCAAATACGCTTAGAGAAGCAACAGCGCCTACGAAATTTGCTGCAATTCCGCTCATATTTGCCATCGCGACCATGATATCGATCGACCGAATCATGCGAGTCGGGTCGTAGATAGCAACACCTTGCGGTTGAGAGATCGCCTTTGAAAGCAATACTCCCAGCGTGGCTCCACCGCCTAGAATGGTTAGCAACATTCCAACTAAGCCCACGATCGCGCCCAAGCGCAACACGTTCATCACCTCTGATTTCGCAGGATGTTTCATAGTGTCTGCATGACGCAAACGTTTTGAAAATCGCGTTTGTAGAAAGGCAAGATAGATTCCACCTAAGAGCGCTAGGATTCCACAAACTGCCCAAAAAATCCCGACACCGATGCCGGGAGCCGTTCCTGGATTCACATTGACCCCAACACCGGGTAAAACTGCTGTATTCTGGCTAAAACTACGACCTGCGATCGCGAACATCAGCAACAGTACAGAAATCGCTCCAAAGCCAATCTGAAGAGAGAGACCAACCCATCCGGTTAAGCGTAAAACGTTGCCTATTCTCTCGAGCTTTGCCTCAAGTGACTGCTTTTCAGCCATCTGCATAAAAGTACTCCATTGCTTGGTGTGGTTCTGAGTTTTACGATTCCTTTAGGGCTGCGCTCTGCGCTAATCAGGCTCAATTCGGCTGACTAACGCTGACCAACCATGTATTGATTTGCCGCTTGCTCTGCGATCGGTGTCGCCCTACCCTGGCTGACCAGTGCCTGATAAATCAACGCGGCAACTTCTCCACGAGTAGCAGGCTGATTCGGATTCAGCAGTCTGAGATTGGGATGATTGACCACAATTCCGGCTCTTGTCGCGGCAGCAACATCATTCACTGCATACTGAGGAATCTTGTCAGCGTCCAGATAGTAATCCCGCAGCAAGCTATAAGCAGATCTTTGCATTGCTGGCTGGGCTGCTTTCAATGGAGCAGTCGCAGTTGGCTGAGTGGCTTGGGGAGAGGTTCCTAAAGGAGTAGAAGCCGCATCAGCAGGTGCAGGACGATTGACAAAGGGCTGCATCAACGCAAGCATTGCCATCGGGATTACCCTTGTTCTTCTCGTGGCTTGAGGACGAACAGGTTGAGCAGCATTCGCCTGTACAGCAGGAGCTTGATTCGTTGAGTTGAGAACAGCCGCAACGGGTTGGGTTGCGCCCCGCAGGTTTAGATTTCTGGCAAGTGATGCGATCACTTCAACTTTCGTGACGGGCTGCTGAGGGCGAAAATATCCACCCGGATATCCATTCATGAACCCCATTTCATAAGCAGACTCGATCGCTGGGGCTGCCCAGTTACCTTGCGGAACATCTTTGTATACGCTGCCGCTTGCAATCTGTCGTTCTTTTTTTTGATTAAAAGCATCCTGAATGATGGCAGCAAACTCATCGCGATCGACGGCTTGTTGGGGGCGGTAGGTTCCATCGGGATAACCGCTCACGATATTCCGCTGCGCCAGCGATTGAATGAAGGGTTGTGCCCAATAGTTTTGGGTATCTGGAAAAGCGGTGTTAGATGCGGCAATCGCTGGAGTCGAGGTTGGTACTGCGATCGTGGCGATCGTTCCTACGCTCAATCCTGCTAATATTGCTCCACTAAGAAAAGTTTTTTGAAAAATGTAGGACATAATGCTTCCTCCTAATATATTTTTTAAGCCTGATTAACTTAATCTGAGCGCTCTAAGATTACCTTTCCTATCGCTGGCTTCCCTCCATCAAACGATAGAGGGTTTGGAAAACCTTCAAAAAACAGGTTTTTAAGTTACGGTTTGACCTAGAAGAAGATCACGGCTGCGAATCAGTATTAGAATCGGCTCTAACTTCTGTGATTTTACCCACTTGAAAAATTAATCTAAACTGCTGTCCTGTTTCTCGTTTTAGAAAAGCTTCCAACAATCGGACTTGTTTGGGAGTGATCGGATCTATTGCTTGCACGTTCAAACGAACTTCGGGTGGATTGGTCAACCAATTGGTATCAATGTTGACTAGCTCTAAACGCTGAAAGGTGACGGTTCGATTGAGCAGTGCGGATTCCAAGCTTGCTTCCAGCCGAGACTGACGGATCAACCTCACAAAACTTACACTAAGTGGAACGATCAGCAAACCTGTCAAAACGAGGGTGATCATTAAAGGCTTCCGCACCCGTTCTAGCGGAGAGCAACCTGTGATCAAGAAGGCGATCATACAGGCAAGAACGATGCCGAGCAAGTTCGTCAAATACAGTAAAGTTGCTCCTAAGCTGAGTGACCAATTTGCATGAGACACTCCCAATCCAACCACGCAAATCGGCGGCATCAGAGCAACCGCGATCGCCGTTCCCGCCAAACTAGCCGAAATTTTGGGCTGAAGCTTTGCATATCCGCTAATTCCTCCTGCCGCGATCGCAATCCCCAAATCTAATAAGGTGGGTTTAGTCCGAGAGAGAATTTCACTTCCAAAACTGGATAAACCAGAAACAAGACCGAGACTGTAAGCAATTCCAACCGCTAGCAAAGTTCCAACACTGAGGGCAATTAGGCTTTGTCGAAAGAGTTGAATATTTGCGGTGAGAGCGCTGAACGCCAAGGCTCGGATCGGCAGCATGAGGGGTGCGATAATCATTGCTCCGATGATGACCGCAACACTGTTAGAGAGAAGTCCCAACGTAGCGATGATACAAGACCCAATAATTAGTGTTAAATAAGTTAGATTCGGGGCTGCTTCATCCAAAAACTCGGTTTGGAGCTTGTGTTGTTGGTCGGGTTCTGCCTGAAGTCGCCTGAATTTGTATAAGCGATCGCGAACATTGCTGAACAAAGCTGTCTCTCCGTTTTTTACAATTGCATCATTAAAAGAGCGTGTTTAGTGATTAGGTCTCCATCGATTATCGTCAAACTCCTTGAGATCTTGTCTTGCTCAATCAGCGGACAAAAGTGAAACTAACATAAATTTGGATTCAGTCGCACGATCGCTTCTGTCTTTTAGAAAAGATAGAAGCGATCGTCGCTCTCAATCTCTAGAGCAGTTTCGCTCAAAGACAAAACGGCACATCAAATTTTGTGCAGGTCGATCGGTTAGATAAGATCAATCTATTGAAGGTGAACGTTTTGGTTGCAGCTTATTCTTGTTGATCACCACTTCGGTCTCGACCGTACACAATAAGGTGATCCAATCGCTCAAAACTGAGGCTGAAATTTCACTGACGATCGAGAATCCTACGGCTTCATAATTGCAAGATCTCAGTTAGCTTAAATCGATGGAAATCCAAGTCGATAGATGATTGCAGACAAATTGCCCAGAGAGCACTTGCTAGAAAAATGTACATCACAATTTATCTCGTAATCAACCGATTCACACATCAAATCAAACACTCGACCTTTAGGGTAGTAGTTGATGAGCCACACTATCTTGATTTTTCTGTCTGACATCGCCGCGATCGCGTCGTTAGAAAGAAGCTGCGATCTAGTTCGAGTGACCTTTTTGTCGTACCGCAAATATCAGCACGATCGTGGCTAAATTTGTGGGGATCGCAAGTCCATTTTGGCTTGTAAGTCGCTTAGGACATCATTGTGGAGGCGCACGATTGAATCGAGATTGAATCGAACAGAGAAATCTAAAGCAGACGAACTGTTGCTCAAACTAGCAAAAATGTAGGTTCAAAGTGAAGCAAACACTAGAGCTAGTGATAGCAGTCGAGACTCAGAGACCGCCTAACCAGAAGCCGTTCAATGACTCAATGGTCAATCACAGGATGCAATTGATTGATTATGTTGGAGCGGCTGTTCTTCTCAGCATCGTGGTCGTTGCGATCTCAATGCTTGCTGCCCGACTCAAATAAGCATGATATAGAGGCTCAAAGAAATGAACTTTAAACGAATTCTGGTCGCCATTAATCATTCTCCGTTAACATCCATCGTGTTCGATCAAGCGCTTTATCTAGCACACCAGGAGCAAGCTCATTTGATGATTCTCCACTGTATTGCAGATACTGCTGGATTTAGTCAAGGGATCGAATCAGCGAGTATGTATGGACTCTATCCAAACAACACCGCATTCTCTCAATTCCTCAACACCGAAACGATTCAGTCTGAGAATCATGAGGCTGAGTCTTGGCTACAAGAATATTGCCAGCAGGCCACGGCTCTGAATGTGCCAGTAGAGCATCAATACCAGTTTGGTGATCCAGGGGCAACCATTTGCAGCGCCGCTCAACAGTGGAACGCCGATCTGATCGTCTTAGGTCGGCACGATCACGCTGCGATCGCAGAGTTTTTCACAGGTAGCGTCAGTAACCATGTGTTGCATCATGCGAATTGTTCTGTCTTAGTGATCAAAAAAGATAGCTATAGCCTCGTCGTCGAGCCGCAACTGGAATTGGAACCCCCTCAAGCCACTCCCCTACATTAGGAACTCAAACCATGATCGCTACTACGCTGACTGCAAAAAACAACACGCTGAGTCCAGAACTGCTCCACAAAATGGATGCCTACTGGCGCGCCGCTAACTATTTGTCAGTTGGGCAGATCTACCTCTATGACAACCCGCTGCTAAAGGAGCCGCTGAAACTTTCGCACGTAAAACCGCTGGTAGTTGGACATTGGGGAACGACACCGGGGCAGAACTTCATCTATGTGCATTTGAATCGGGTGATCAAGAAGTATGACTTGGATATGTTCTATATCGCAGGTCCTGGTCACGGTGGACCTGCGATCGTGGGCAATGTTTACCTCGAAGGCACTTGGAGCGAGATTTATCCGAACATCACCCAAGATGAAGCGGGTCTGAAAAAGCTGTTCAAACAATTCTCGTTTCCTGGCGGAATTTCCAGCCATGTCGCACCCACCACACCAGGATCAATTCACGAAGGCGGTGAATTAGGGTACTCACTCAGTCATGCTTTCGGAGCCGCCTTTGATAATCCCGATCTCATTGTTGCCTGTGTCATTGGCGATGGTGAAGCGGAAACGGGCCCTCTGGCGACCGCTTGGCAATCCAACAAGTTACTCAATCCGATCACCGATGGGGCTGTTCTGCCGATTCTGCACTTGAATGGCTACAAGATCAGCAACCCCACCGTCCTCGCTCGCATTGAGCCTGAAGAATTGGAGCAATTTCTCCGAGGCTGCGGCTGGACACCCTACTTTGTGGAAGGCGACGATCCTGAAACGATGCACGAACTGATGGCAAACACGTTGGATCGGGCGATCGAGGACATCCGGCAAAACCAAAACAATGCGCGAAACAACAACAATGCAACTCGCCCCCGATCGCCGATGATTGTCCTCAAGTCGCCCAAAGGCTGGACGGGACCGAAAGTGGTCGATGGTTTGAAAATTGAAGGCACATTCCGGGCGCATCAAGTGCCATTGT
>JBBQYE010000152.1:0-7781 GCA_038208945.1 Leptolyngbyales cyanobacterium
GCTGACGGATCTGACTCGTCGCCTTTCACAATCATCTGCGCTGCCAACCCAGATTTTAATTAGCGGAGTCTCAGAAGTTCTCAGACAGCCCGAATTTTCGGAACTGCATCACATTAAGACCATCATGCACCTGCTCGAAGAGGAACAGCATCAGCTAATGCCGCTGATTTTTGAGCAGCCCGACTCAGACGGATCGGGGCGACGTGTGTCGGTTCGCATTGGCTCTGAAAATCTTTTAGAACCGATTCGCGCCTGTACGCTGATTTCTTCGACCTATAGCCGAGGATCTGCGGCAGTCGGCAGTGTGGGGGTTTTGGGCCCGACGCGAATGGTTTATGAAGACACGATCGCCCTCGTTGAAGCCACGGCAGATTATTTGTCAGATGCGCTCGGTTAGGGCGTTGTGATATCGCTGATTGTCCGCACTTACGAGAATTTACCCCTGTGAGCGACCCTATAAATTCCTCTGAATCTCCGATCGTGGAACCTTCTCACTCGGCAGAAGATCTGTTTCGGATTTCTCCTCTGATTCGCATCACGCTGCTGAGTTTATATGGGGCGTTGACAACTCCGTTGCCGTTTCTCTCGGAGGTGACGAAATCGCCAGTTCCGCCTAATTTGCTGTGGGTAGGCATTGCTCTTGGAGCGATCGGACTCTACGCCGTGTTGTGTGAACGGGTCGTCGTAAACCCGCAAGGAATTGAGGTGACGTATCCGCGCTGGGTGCCGAAGTTTTTTCGCAGGGGTTGGCAGTTGCCCTGGGCAGAAGTCAAAGCACTAAAGCCGCGATCGACAGGTCAAGGCGGACTGGTCTACTATTTTCTCAGCCAGTCTGGGCAGGGCTATCTGTTGCCGATGCGCGTCGCTGGATTTGCGCGGTTAGTCCGACGAGTTGAGGCAGAAACCGGAATCGATACGAGAGACGTGAAGCCGTTGTCTCAACCCTGGATGTACATCATTCTGCTGGGCTTGACGGTGATGCTGTTGGCGATCGACAGCTGGACGATTTGGACGGCAACTACCCTGGCTTCCTAATCTAAGATTAAAGGCGTTGCTGAATCGACCTACGAAGCACAGATTTTGCCCTCACCCTAGCCCTCTCCCAAAAGGAGAGGGGACAAGAGTCCTGGCTCCCTTCTCTCTGGGGAGAAGGGTTGGGGAAGGCTTGCTCCACTGCGTGAGGAGGGCATTTCATATCTGCATCCAGCAACGCCAGATTAAGCGATGCTGGATGTCATCAGATCAGCCGCCATCTCAAAGTTAGCGGTGACGGATTGCACATCGTCGAGGTCTTCTAAAGCCTCCATCAGCTTGAGGAGCGATTGGGCGTGATCGGGCTGAGTGACCTCGATCGTCGTCGTCGGAATCCAGCGTAACTCAACCAGACTGACGGTGTATCGGTCTCTGAGTGTTTGGCTCAACGCTTCTAGGTTCTCTACGTCTGTCACGACTTCAGCCACGTTTCCGTCTTCGGTGTCGATCCTCTCGTAAGCTTCAGCACCGCCTTCAAGACACGTTTCTAGAAATTCTTCTTCGTCTGGCTCGTTTTCAAGAGTCCGATTGCGCCCCCGTTTGACCTGTGAAGTCGTCATCGCCACTTCAACGATGCCCTTTTGCTCAAACATCCAGCCGACGCACCCAGATTCGCCCAAGTTGCCGCCGTTTTTGCTAAACGCTTCTCTGAGGGTGGCAGCGGTGCGGTTGCGATTGTCAGTGAGGGCTTCAATTAAAACCGCGACTCCGCCAGAGCCATAGCCCTCATAGCGAATAGCTTCTAACTCAGTGCTGTCTGCGCCTTTGCCTGCACCTTTAGCGATCGCCCGATCGATGTTGTCTGCGGGAATGCTGGCGGCTTTGGCTTTCTCGATCGCCGTGCGAAGCTGAAAGTTTGCTGCCGGATCGGGTACACCGCTGCGAGCCGCTACGATAATTTCTCGCGAGATTTTGGTGAAGACTTTGCCTTTAACCGCATCGACTCGTGCTTTTTGGCGCTTAATATTCGCCCACTTACTATGTCCTGCCATATTGGAATGAAACTAGATGCTGATAGTAGATTTAATCTAAACGATCGCGGCGTTTTTCAACCTTTTCCTCCGGTGAAGGTGACTCCTTGAATAAAGTATCGGTTAAAAAAGGCGTAGATTGCCAAAGCAGGAAGCGTAAAAATCATTGAGGCTGCCATGATGTAATTCCAGTAAGTAACGTATTGCCCCTTAAATGCGTTTAGCCCTAAAGGAAGTGTAAACATTTCTGGATTAGACATGACCACTAGAGGCAGCAAAAATTCATTCCAGGAACTCATAAAAATAAAAATTGTTTGAGCCGCTAGTGCGGGTTTTGCAAGAGGCATCACGACCTGAAAAAAGGTTTCAAATCGATTTAATCCATCGAGTGCGGCGGCTTCTTCTAACTCTTTGGGGAAGTTGAGAAAAAATTGTCGCATCATAAAAATAAAGGTGGCATTCACAAGGGCGGGTGCAATCAATCCTTGATAAGAATTGAGCCAACCAAACGACTTAAGAATCAAGAATTTAGGTAAGAGAGTGATTTGTCCTGGTATGACTAAGACCGCTAAAACTAACACGAACAAGAGCCGATTTCCAGAGAATTTAATTCGAGCAAGTGCATAGCCTGCCATTGAGTTAAATAGCAAATTAAAGAGGGTGACTGTAACAGCAACTATGACGCTATTAGCTAACCATCTTCCAAATAAAGGTTCTTGCAAAAAGATGGTTTTGTAGTTCTCTAACGTGAAGGCTTTAGGAATGAAATCTGTCCCTCCTGCTGAGATTTCTGGCAGTGATTTAAATGAAGCAGACAGCGCCCAAGTAAACGGAATAAATGTGATGAACGCATAGGCAGCAAGCGCTGCGTAAAGAAGCCATATCCACGATCGTGCCGATTTTGCAATCATGTTTCACCTCTAATCTAATGATTCTTCTTTAAACAAAGTACGCTGAATCAGTGTCACCGTCATAATCACGAATGCCAACATGAGAGTCAACGCCAGCGCATATCCCATATCCAGATTTTTGAAGGCATATTGATAGATGAGAAGCACGATCGTCAGAGTCGCGTTATTCGGTCCTCCTGATCCGCCTGAGAAAATATAGGACTGATCAAATAACTGAAAGGTGCCAATGATTCCCATCACAATCACAAAGAACGTTACAGGTTTAAGAAACGGGAGTGTGATGCACCAAAATTTCTCCCACGGAGTTGCACCGTCGATCGAGGCTGCTTCATATAAACTCTCTGGAATATCCTGTAGTGCTGCTAAATAAATCACCATAAAAAGCGGAGCAGTTGCCCAAATATTCATTAGCATAATGCCTTTAAGTGCGACATCTGGGTCGCCTAGCCAATTATAGGTCGGAAGCCCAAAAAAGCCGAGGAAGCTATTGAGTAAACCGTTTGTGTTGTAAATCCACATAAAGATCAACGTGAGAACGGCTGACGATGTGACGGTCGGCAGAAAAAACGCGACCCGAAACCAGCTTTTTCCTTTGATGTTGGTGTTGAGAATCAGGGCTAGTCCAAGCGCTAAAATTGTTTGGATAGGAACGACGATCGCCACATATTCAGCCGTGTTCTTCAGCGCAATCCAGACTCGCTCGTCTGATCTCATTCGCACAAAGTTTTTGAACCCTGCGAATTGAAAGCTGACTTCACCTAAAAGCTGAACTCGGTAAAAAGCCAGCACGATCGTAAAGATAACAGGGACGATTAGAAAGATCCCCAAAACGACGATCGCCGGAGTCATAAATAGATAGCCCGATACCGTTTCTCGTGTACTTTGTTTATTCCAGATGGGTTTATTTAGCATATCGATTAATTGGATAAATAGATTTCTCGGTTCGCAGTGTCTTGAGCTTTTTGCATTGCATCTTTGAGCGATTGCTGACCGATTAAAGCACTTACAAACTGATTGTCGAAGTTGGTCAAAATCGTGGGTAACGTCTCTCCTGCTTGCCAAATCGTTGCATAGGTTGATCCGGCAATTAGTGGAGCGTAAAGAGAGTGACGATCGGAGTCTAATCCCTTCAGCACTGATCGCCGAGACGGTAAAGCAAATCCTTGGCTTCCTGATGCTTTCATCGTGGCTTCGCTGGTTAAATATTCGATCAGTTTCCAGGCGGCTTCTTTGTGAGTTGACTTACGATTCATCACATAAGCGACGGTATAAGCCATTGTGCCTTTTCTATTATTAATCGTTGGCACTTCTGCGGTCGAAAACTTCAAATTGGGAAACGTTTCTTTAAAGTAGGGAATCGTCCAGGCACCCGACAGCATCATCGCGGCTTTTCCTTGCCCAAACATATCATCACCTGAGCTAGCCCCTACATCAGAGGGTTGAGCCGATGAGCGATCGTGGCGATATTGCTCAATCACAAGCTGTAAACCTTTTAAACTTTCTGGTGTGGCGAAGGCTGCATAGTGGTTACGATCGACTAATTTGCCCCCAAATGCTTGAATAATAAATTGCTGTCTAGGTAACTCTGGAGTGATGCCAAATCCATATTGATTGACTTTGCCAGTTTGGTCATAAAGCGTCAATCTTTTTGAATAGTCAATTAGCTGATTCCAAGTTTTGGGAGGTTGCTGAATCTTTGCTTTAGCGAATGCCGTCTCGTTGTAGAAAAGAGCTAACGTAGAGAAATCTTTTGGAATGCCATAGAGGTTTCCGTTCCGCTTAAAGGCATCGATTAAATTAGGTTCAAAGTCAGCTAGATTAAACTCAGATTTGATGTATGAATTCAGAGGTTCTAACACCTCATATTTCATTAGTAAAGGAGCTTCAAACGCATCTAAATAAAAAACATCGGGGGCGACTTCTCCAATTAAACGAGTTTTGATCACATCCATATATTGACTGTTGATCACTTCATGCTTAACCTTGATATTGGGATATTTCGCTTCAAATTGGTCAATTACTTTTTCTAAAAGTCGAGACTCGATCGGGTTACTCTGCCAGCCACTGAGCGTAATCTCGATCGTTCCTGCATTCTTATCACTAGAACGACACGAATTTGTTAACAAAAGTAAAGCTGAAAATGCCAAACTAGAAAGCAGCTTTTTCATAGAGAAATCTTTGACAGACTTGATCTGATCAGCATTATCGAGGGTGTTAAACCTGAATCTGACTCCCGTAAGACAGACTTTAGAACAAAAGCGTTTCAAGTCAAGACAATGGCTTTCAAAATCACAAAGACGGAGCAATGCCCAATGAGTTTGCAACAATTCGTAGCTTATTTAAGAAGGCGAAATGTTCGGCAGTTCTGGTCTGGAGCGATCGCCCTAGGTCTCAGCCTTTTACTAACTGGGTGTCAGGCACCTGCACGATCGTCCGATGTGACTCAATTAACACTTTGGCAAGGAGTCAATCCGCCGCCCAATCGAGACGTTTTGCAAAAACTGGTCGATAAATTTAACCAGCAGCACCCAGATATTCAGGTTGAGTCGCTTTATGTGGGGCAGGGCGATCAGCAGATGCCCAAAATTCTCGCAGCCGTGGTGGGTAACGCTGCCCCCGATATGCTGTGGTTTGCGCCCACGTTGACTGGGCAACTTGTCGAATTAAATGCCCTGAGATCGCTCGACGACTTGCTATCTGCTTCGCCCCTCAAGGCACAGCTTGATTCTGCCCTTTTCGACACGATGACTTATGAGGGACACGTTTGGTCAATTCCTTTCGGCACCAATAATGTCGGAATTTTTTATCGTCCTAGTCTGTTTAAGGCGGCTGGAATCACTGCGTTACCCAAAACCTGGGAAGACTTTCGGCAAGTGGCAAAGCGGCTGACTCGTGACACCAATGGAGATGGGCGCGTGGACACTCACGGAATTTTGCTTCCGCTTGGCAAAGGTGAATGGAGCGTGTTTACGTGGTTACCGTTTATGTGGAGCGGTGGCGGCGAGTTGATCGAGAAAAAAGAAATTCTGCGATACGGCAATCGGATTAATACAGGTTCTGTTGTGACAGAAACCGTGAACATTGTGAATGAGGGAGCGATCGCGGCTTTGCAACTCTGGCGCGATTTGATTCAAGACGGATCAGCAATTCTCTCTCAGCCAGAACGAGGCTATGAATTAGACGGCTTTCTTGCTGGAAAAGTAGCGATGCAGCTATCAGGTCCGTGGACGTTGGGACAATTGCAGTCTACTAGAGTCGATTTTGGAGTGTTGCCGATTCCAACTGGGGCACGACCCGCAACGGCGATCGGCGGTGAAAATCTGTTTCTCTTTAAATCAACTCCAGCGCGAGAACGAGCCGCCTTTACGTTTGCAGAATATGTGATGAGTGACGAATTTCAGACTGAATGGGCGATCGGAACGGGCTATTTACCCATCAATCTCAAATCTCGTGAAAATCCCGACTATCTAGCGTTCAAAGCTCAACAGCCCGCCGTCGATGTGTTTTTGCAACAGGCAAAATATGGACGATCGCGCCCCATCTTTCCTGGCTACAATCGCATCTCAGATAATTTAGGACGGGCGATCGAGGCGACGTTGCTCGATCGGAGTTCTCCGACAGACGCTTTAAAAGCCTCTCAGCAGCGACTCGATCTGATCTTTAAGTAGTCGTTGTCTAAACCTATTTCTAGCTTTCTAGCTACACAGAGCAATCGAATCACAGCTTCGATGCACAGAGAGCCGCGCCAATTAGCCCAACGTTTGGGTTGAGAACTACATGAACCGGGATGCGCTCTAGAATCGAACCCATGCGACCTTTGTGAATAAACGCTGTGAGAAAGCCACCCTCCTCAATTAGAGGCAAAATCTTCGCGGCGATGCCACCTGCAACATATAAACCCGCATAAGGGAGAAGTTTTAGCGCCAAGTTTCCTGCTTCAGCGCCGTAGGCTTCGACAAACATTTGCATCGTTTTTTCAGACAGCAAATCGCGATTTTCTAACGCCGCGATCGCGATTTCTGCTGCCGGATCGACGGTTTTCTCGCTGCGTCCTGCCTGAGATTCCCAATCTCTAACCACGTTACCCACTTCAGGAGACTCTGTGGCAAATTGACGATCGCGCAAAAACTGATAGATCGCCACCACTCCTTGACCCGACACCACACGCTCGGCTGAAATGCGATCGATATTGTGTTTGTCAAGCAGATAGCGAGAAAGCTGAAACTCTAGCTCCGATCGAGGTGCAAAATCTGCGTGTCCGCCCTCAGAACCAAACACCTGATAGCCTTCTCCTGTATAAATGAGATAGCCTTGTCCTAATCCTGTTCCTGCCCCTAGAACCGCGATCGGAGCTTTTTCCTGCGGGTGTCCGGCTTGCAGCAGATGCAGATCTGACTCGCTCAAGCCCAACACACCATAGCCAACCGCTTCAAAGTCATTAATCAAAGAAATTTTAGGAATCGCCAGCACATGCGATATGCGATCGGCTTCTAAAGTCCAGCCGACGTTGGTAACTTTTGAAGTGTTGTTGATCACCGGTCCGGCGATCGCAAAACAGGCTTTCTCAGGCGAAAACGTCTGTCCCAATTCGCGATCGGCAGCCGACAGAAATATCTGCACCATCGGCACCAAATCAGGAAAATCGCGACTGGGATATCGCACCTCGTAGAGCGACTGCAACGAGTCTTCTGATTTGACCAATCGCAAAATCGTCTTCGTTCCGCCAATGTCTCCCGCCAGCAACACAGTCATCGAGATTCTCCTTCAATTACCTGAAATTTAAGCGGCTCCTCTAGACCCGTGAGCGATCGCTCACACAGGCAAATTTGCACGAGGATCAAAGGTCTCTAACTGGCGTAGCTTTTCA
>JBBQYE010000153.1:0-7736 GCA_038208945.1 Leptolyngbyales cyanobacterium
ATGCCCCAATCGTTGTTGAGCATACTCAAATCACTGTGGCAGATCCCACAGTATTCGATCTTAATTTCGACTTCTTCGCCTCCCAAAACGCCCGGATCGTATTCAAAGGGTTTAAGGTCGGCACCCTTTTTCTCAGCTACATAGGCGTGAATCATGGTGAAAGCTCCTCTGAAAGGCTGTTCAAGTGTTCGGCTTATCTTAGAGCAAAGAATTAGAATAGTCATCCATCGTTGTGACCACTCAAACCAGATGTGAGACCATTGGTGGACTCTAGAAAATGCTGCGAGAGACTCTTGAAATGACCTCCCCAATCAATGAGAATCTGCCCGTAGCTGCCATCATTTCACAAATTGTCAAACCAGTGTATGAAGAGGCTTATGAGCAATGGCAGCGAGACATTTTAGTAGCAGCCCACAGCTTTGAAGGACATGCAATCAACATTATTAGACCCCGTGATCACGCTCATCCTAAATATGTCGTGATTCTCCGATTTGACCGCTACAAAAATCTCAAAACCTGGCTTGAATCAGACGTTCGCAAATGTTGGCTCGAACATGTAAATCCTCTCACTGTAGCATTTCGGTGATGTTGCTCACTTAATTTCGTAATCCCCCGCGTCACGCGCCTCTTTTATCGCTTATCGCTGGCTTCATCCCGAAGCAGCCCAGTAACTTCCCCCAATCCTTTAGGATGGAGATGGATTGATACGATCGTGAATTATGGTTTCTCTGTCTCCAAGTCTCAAAACTAGACTCGCTGCCCCGCTCAAAATTGGTGATCTTGAGGTCAAAAGTCGGGTGTTGCAGTCGCCGCTGTCTGGCGTAACCGATCTGGTGTTTCGTCGTCTGGTACGTCGCTATGCGCCCGATTCGATGATGTACACCGAGATGGTGAATGCGACAGGTCTGCACTACGTCAAAGAACTGCCAATCATTATGGAGGTGGACCCCAACGAGCGCCCGATCAGCATTCAGCTTTTTGACTGTCGCCCCGACTTTTTAGCAGAAGCCGCACAGATGGCGGTCGCAGAAGGAGCCGATACGGTTGATATCAACATGGGCTGTCCGGTGAATAAAATCACCAAAAACGGCGGCGGGTCTTCTCTGCTGCGAGACCCCAAAACGGCAGAAGCGATCGTGCGGGCTGTGGTGAATGCGATCAACGTTCCGGTGACGGTCAAAACTCGCATCGGCTGGACCGATCAAGAAATCAACATTCTCGATTTTGCCAAACGAATGGAAGCGGCGGGGGCGAAAATGATCACCGTTCACGGGCGGACTCGCGCTCAAGGCTATAACGGAGCCGCCAAATGGGAATGGATCGGACGCGTAAAAGAAATTCTCTCAATTCCTGTCATCGCGAATGGCGATATGTTCTCGGTTGAAGCCGCCGTTAAATGCTTAGAGCAAACCGGAGCCGATGGTGTAATGTGTTCTCGCGGAACGCTGGGGTATCCATTTTTAGTCGGCGAAGTCGATCACTTTTTGAAAACCGGGATTGAAAGATTAAAACCCACTCCGATCGAGCGTTTAGAATGCGCCCGCGAACATCTGCAAATGCTGTGGGAATACAAGGGCGATCGAGGAGTTAGACAAGCCCGAAAACACATGACCTGGTATGCCAAAGGGTTTGACGGTGCCGCCGATCTGCGCGGAAAACTCAGCTTAGTTGAAAATGTCGGGCAGGGATTAGCGTTAATTGATCTGGCGATCGAGCGGTTAACCCAATCTAGCTGGCAAGAGGTCGAAGAAATAGGATCGCAGTTGGTTGAGGTTTAAGGATAAAGCTTTTGAGCCTATCTTACACACGACCTAAGTCACCCTGAAGAGCAAACTTGAAAAGACTAGCTAGATGACTGAAGCACTTCCATCTTATGACAGACTCCGGTTCAAGTAACAGCTCTGAATTGCTCTCCGTAGCTCAAACTGCGAAGTCACTTGATGTAACTCGTCAGCGAGTTCATGACCTGATTAAAAATGGTCAGATTGTAGCTCGTAAGCTAGGGCGTTACTATTACATAGAAACTGCTGAATTAGAGAACTATAAGAATCAACCTACTGGAAAACCTTATCAACCACGTAGTACAGCTCCTACGGATGACTCTATTGACAATCGTAAATAGAGTCTGTAAGCTCAAGTTATACCGACGTACTAGAGGCTAAATCAATGCACCCACTTGAAGCGATCTCGCCTGATTTAGCGACTCAACAGGAATTACAACAGATCTATAAAAGTGAGCATGGCATTCTCTATCAGGGAGATTGCCTCAAACTTCTTTCAGCGTTACCTAATGAATCTGTAGATGTTGTATTTGCCGACCCGCCCTTTAACATCGGAAAAGAGTATGGAAAAGGGATTAGTGATCAAATGGAGATCGAGAAGTATTTAGCTTGGTCGCAACAATGGCTTGATGAGAGCGTCCGAGTGCTTAAACCTGGTGGAAGTTTATTTGTATTCAACCTGCCTAGATGGTGCATAGAGTATGGTGCATATCTCAATCAAAAAGGAATGTGGTTTCGACACTGGATTGCTTGCAGGATGCCGAAAGCTTCTCCTAGAGGTAAGAAAATGTCTCCCGCTCACTACGGGCTGATCTATTACACAAAAGGGGAGCCAACAGTTTTCAATAAAATCTATACGCCCATTCAAGTTTGTCGGCATTGTGGCGGAGAAATTCGTGATTATGGCGGACATCGCAAAAGCCTTAATGAAAAAGGTATCAATCTAATGGATGTCTGGGATATGACAGAAGATGTTTGGGAAGATGCCCCTGAAACTAATCCTAATGAAGTATTGTGGGCTTTAGCAGAGGAAATGTGGACTGATATTCCACCAGTTCGGCATCGTCGCCATAAAAAGCGGGTTCCCAACGAACTCGCTCCTATCATGATGGAACGGATTATTGCTATGGCATCTAATCCAGGTCAAGTTGTAGTTGATCCGTTCGGGGGTTCTGGTACTACGTTCTACGCAGCAGAAAAACTTCACCGTTATTGGATTGGTTCGGAAATTGGGGACACAGAGCCAGCAATAGAGCGTTTGACTGATTTAGCGAATGGAATCATTGAGCAATGGGAGTCAGCAAGGGGAAACAAAAAACTGAAGCAGCGAAGAGTGACGGTCTCACACCTGACCATTCCTCACTCTACATAGCTCTTGCATAGAAACATTTAGATCAATGCGCGACCGTCTGTTCCTTGAGTAATTGTCGGTATGCTGCTATCTACTTGGTCATGTTCAATCACGAAAATTGCAAGAAACCCTTCTTCGAGCCGAACTGCTCGCCAAACATCAAAATACGGCTCTAGCTCTTCATAGTTACCAGTTCGATCAGTTAAATAAGGATAGAGTTTTCGACTTGGAAGTACGAGGACAGCGCCCAATAAAACACCCCGTAACAACCCAAGAACCATCTTATTGACTGCTCTATGACTTGAGGAGATGTTGCCTGTCTCCCACTCAAGAGCAAAAAGATGGTTGTCGAGTGCTTTTGTTGCATCTACCTTTCCTGGAGATCGGGTCGCATAGTTAATTGAAGTTTCTAGTTTCCATCCGAACCTATCCTTTAGAGCAATCATGCAAGCTTCTTTAATCGGTTTGACACCATTGCCATGTCTGACTGGGTTGATTGTAAAGTTTGTTGCGCCAGAAGGATGAACGATCAGGGAAATAGCTTTGCGAATCTCATCTCGGATAATAGACCAATCGCTTGATTCCTCAAAATTTCCAACACTAATTAAAGAAATCTCTTGAACAATCTTCATACCGACTACTCTCCATCACTGCTACGTAAGAGTAGTGTGGTTTTACCTGTTCGTCATGAAAATTAAGCTTTGCTTCTGTATCATCATATAAGTCACCTCATGGATATATCTAACCCCGTAACCAAAGCTAGTTAATTTACAACCTCTTGAAACTGCTGAGGCAGCGTTATGGTGACAGTCGTTCCTTGACTAACCTGGCTCTCAATTTGAATCTGTCCATGATGATTTTCGATAATGACTTGGGCGATCGCTAACCCCAACCCCGATCCGCCTGTTGATTTGGTTCGGGCGGGATCGACGCGATAAAAGCGATCGAACAGTTGTGGCAATGCCTCTTCTGGAATCCCGATTCCAGTATCGATCACTTTGACTTGGAGAGACGATCCACTCGCACGTTTGAGTTGCTGTAACTCGATCGTGACTTTTCCATTCGTCGGCGTGCACTGTAGGGCGTTGCTGATCAGGTTCGTGAATAATCGAGAAATCTGATCGCGATCGCACTGGATCGAGAGCGAGTTCTCAATCCATGGCAGTGACTTTAAAAGGGTAGACTGATTAGCGATAAGTTCTTCTGATTCTGCGCTGTGATTTAGAGTTAACGAGATTCCTTTTTCGGCAGCGATCATTTGTTGTTCTTCTACCACTTCAGTCAGCAATTCATCAAGATTGATCAAAACTCGTCTCGGTTGCACCATGCTGCTATCTTGTCGTGCGAGAAATAACAGATCATCAACAAGTCTTCCTAATCGACGTGCCAACCGTTCAACAACCTGTAAGTGATAGCGTTGCATCTGTGGATCTGAATCTGGATCAGATAATGCAACTTGTACATTCGTTTGAATGATCGCGATCGGGTTTCGCAACTCATGAGACGCATCGGCAGTAAACTGCTTTAATCGCTGATACGATTCTCGAATCGGCTGCATTGCCAAACCGGACAAAAACCACCCGATCGCGGCAACGATCGCGACCATGACCGTAGTGCCAACTGCAAGATCTAAAAATAGCTCACGAGTGGGTTTTGTCACCTCAAACCAAGGATGACTCACCCGCAAATATCCCAACACTTGTTGCCCAATCTGCACTCGTTGCGTGACTTGCCTGAGCAACTGATCCTTTGACTGGTGAACCGTTTCACCTGCGTTGTTGAAGTTTAGTGGAACCGCGATCGCGTCGGCAAACGTTGACCATACCAATTTACCTTGCGAGCTAAACCACTCCAAATCGATGTGGTCGTCCTCTACCGGAATCGCATTATCTCGAAAGCTTGACTCGACGTTGACGCGCACCTGTCCGCCTTTAAAGTGGGGATCGGTTGGCTCAATCACTAGCGATCGCTGCACGACTTCGACCACGTGATTTAGCGTGTCGTCAATGCGCTCAATCAGCGTGCTGCGAACATACACATAAAATCCGCTTGCAAACACTAAAAGCAATACGGCGGTGACTGTGGTATACCAGAGCGCAAGACGACGACGAGTAGCCTGAAACATATCGCCCTTTACCCTTCAGCAAACAACATTGACAAGTCTGCATTCATTAACGCAATGTTGGGATCGCGCTGAATCGCCTGATAATAACGCTGCTGTGACGGAGCGCCGTCTGCGTCGGGTTTAAGCAAGGAGTGCGCCTGCTCGATAAGCTGATTAGCCTGGTTGAGCGTCACAGGCTCTTTTGCTGCGAATGCCTCATCAATCTGGACAATAAATTGTGAGATCGGACGCAGCCATCTAAACCACTCGTCTTCTAAAACAAGCTGAAACAATTCGCCCTGTGATTGGATCTGTCCGTGGGTCTGCTCGTAGGCTTCACGTTCAGAATCTAGTAAGGCTTTGTGGAGCCTCAGCAGCGACACTCGCACAGCTTTGAGATGAATAAGCCTGACATCAAGGGAAGGAGGAATCTCAAACATGAGACAAACGCAGTAAACACCTTATCTATCTTGTCATATTGATCTGCGAGTCGTAAAAGCTGTTTAGGTCAAGGTTTAAATTTCTGCGATCGAGAGTCCCGTCATCTGACTAATGGTATCCACATCCAGCACGTTAAGAAGCTGACGAGCAATGGTGATCGCTTTTTGCCTGGCTCCGATCGCCTCCCCTTCTTCTCTTCCTTCTTCTCTTCCTTCTTGTCGTGCTTTGAGAATGGCGTTGCGGCTGTCGTGAATAAAGATCTCTCGACTCTCTAAGACTTCTAACTCCTTACGGCTTAGTTTGCTTTGTTTCGCCACGCTGAAAGCATGGTTAATCGCCGGAATCGACTCTAAGCTGGACGGCACTGCTTCAAGCTGGTTGGCGCATTTGAGAAAATATAACCACTTGTCTGTAATAGTTTTCAATCGGTCTAAAGGTTGTTTGAATTTGGGTAACTCCACAAATACCAACTCGATATCTTCACTGTAATCGGTCAAGTCGTCTTGCTCTTTCAGTCTGTATCGAGAAATGACTTTAAGACTTTCGGGAAACATTTCAAAATCTGTGATCGTAAGTGCAATCACGGGATTCAACAGCGTGTAGTCGTCGCCGACATTTAATTGAATTGAAAATGCCTTTGCAGCGTTATAAAGAACTCGTTTCTCGAATCCTAAAACGTTGAGCACCTGCATTTCGATGATGACGGTTTTATTGCCGACGATCATCGCCTTGACATCTAGATAAGAATCTTTGATTCCCTTAATTCGCGGTGCCTGATAAGGGTCGAGAATTTCTAGATCCTCGATAATCGGTCTAGATTGGTACAAAATCGCGTTGAGAAAACTCAGCAAGATGTCTTTGCTCTGCTTTGAGCCAAAAATCTTCTTAAACGCGAAGTCTGTTTTGGGATTGATATAAACGCCAGACATCACCATCACCCGCAAAGACTGCTTCTATCGTACCAATCGGACGGGAAACCCATCTCTTTTGACGGGTTCTGCCCTAAATGCCCGATCGCGCCCTCATCGGTAACTTCTACCCTTTCATTACGGTTTGCCTCAGTGTCCTAACCTATTGCACCTTCTACAGTAGGTTCATGCAGGTAAGAGCGGTGGGATTTGACTCTCAGCTCAAACCCCAAGCTCTCATTACTACTCTCTTTTAATAAGGTGAACTCTCATGATGACTCTCGTTAATTGGCAGCCTTGGCAAGAAATGGAAGCCATGCGTCGTCAGTTCGATCGTGTCTTTGAAGATCTCGCAACCCCAAAGCGCACTGAATCGACTTGGCAACCTGCCGCCGAACTTAAGAGCAACGAAACCGAATTTGTTCTGCGAGTTCAGCTTCCCGGAATCGATGCCAAAGATCTCGACGTAAAAATCGGGCGCAGTGGAGTCGCTCTGTCTGGTGAGCACAAAGCTGAGAACACGACTGAAGAGAATGGATTCTTCCGCTCTGAGTTTCGCTATGGCAGGTTTCAGCGCGTGATCTCACTTCCGTCTCCGGTGCAAAACGATCAGGTCAAAGCCGACTTTAAAGACGGCATTCTGACGCTGACGCTTCCTAAAGTGCAAGCCGTTCGCCCATCTGTGGTGACCCTCAACCTGGCTAAAGCAGACGAAGTGGCGCTGCCTGTCGAAGACTCGCAAGACTCGATCGCTCCTGCTGTCACTCCTGAAACGGGTGACGTTTGGACTCAAAGCTAAGACGTTCTTGGGGGTTGGATCGCATTTACCAACCCTCAACCGTCCTCCTCAAGGTTCGGTAAATACGCCTTCATGGAATTGCTGAACCTGAACACTATATAAGGAGGGGATCGAATGCCATCAATTGGCATTGAGTGTATTACTCTCTTACGACCTGACTTGGAGGACGAATTTCGCTGGGCAACGATCAACTCATACGACGGGTCTACATAACCTGTTTGAGTCCTAGCTGCCCTCCTTTGCCGATTCTGGCTGACAACGCCAGTCCCCTTTAACCCCTAAAAATCGCCTTTATTGTTGGAGCCAAAGCACTCATATGGCAAAAGTTGTTGGAATTGACTTAGGAACGACA
>JBBQYE010000154.1:0-7716 GCA_038208945.1 Leptolyngbyales cyanobacterium
ATGTGCGTCGTTTCGCTAGGGGTATAGGTTTGCAGCACTCTAACATCGGGCAGATTGCGGAAGCTAATGGCTAGACCGACCAACCCGCCTGCCACCACCGCACTGGTCAGCATGGTTAGCCCTAACAGGGTGCCTCCTGTGACCTTGCCGACCGTCTGAACGAACTGAATCGTAGAATCAGGGTCTTTTTTCTGATTTTGTCTAAGGGTGTTGGCTGCCACGACGCTCTCTCTTTATAAAAGGGTGAAACGATTGATGAAGAACTAATTTTAGAAAAGTCTAAAAGTCTTAGAGTGAAGACTATTTACAGTAAAGTTTCACTAAATCGTCTTTAGTAGGATAGTGGACACTTGAAGAAGTGAACCAATTTTGTAAACAGAATGAGAGTAGACGCACGTTTCTTGACTCAAAGCTGACACTAACTATAGTAGGCTGACTTAATTAGAGCTTGAATTTTAGCAAGTGAGCCTGTCTAGCGCAAAGGGATAGTACCGTAAATTTTTGTCGATCGCACCTTCTATGTCGAACTCCTTCCCCTGGCTGCATCGAGGCATTCACGAAATTTTCCCCGCTCAGCCTGAGTCTAAAAGCCCCGATGAAAATCTAGAGCAACGGTTGATTCAGAGTAACCGCCCGCTGCGAATTAAGCTAGGAATTGACCCCACGGGCACTGATATTCATCTCGGTCATAGCCTCTTGTTTAGAAAGCTACGATCATTTCAAGATGCAGGTCATACGGCAGTTTTGATTATCGGTGACTTTACGGCTCGAATTGGCGACCCAACGGGTAAGTCAGAAGTTCGGAAACAGTTGACCGAGGAACAAGTTGTCGCCAATGCTGAGACCTATTTAAAGCAGGTGCGCCCTATTTTGGATTTTGACACACCGGGAAGGTTAGAAGTTCGATATAACTCGGAGTGGTTATCAAAACTTGATCTTCCTCAGACGCTAGACCTGCTGGCAACGATGACGGTTGGGCAAATGCTTGCCAAAGAGGGGTTTGCAGAGCGTTATAGGCAAGGAACCGCGATTTATTTGCATGAATTCCCATATCCGTTAATGCAGGGCTACGATTCGGTCGCAGTTCAGTCTGACGTTGAGCTAGGCGGAACGGATCAGAAGTTTAACCTGGCAGTTGGGCGAGACTTGCAGAGGCATTTTGGACAAACTCCGCAATTTGGGCTGTTGATGCCGATTTTGGTCGGAACAGATGGCGTTCAAAAGATGTCAAAGTCGATCGGCAACTATGTCGGCTTGTCGGAAGATGCGCTGAGTATGTACTCGAAGCTAGAGAAAACTCCTGATGCGCTAATTTTTCAATATTTTGAGTTGCTCACCGATCGACCGTTGGATCAACTGCCAGAAGGAGCGCGCGATCGTCAAAAACTTCTCGCGTTAGAAATTGTCAGCCAATATCGTGGTCAAGAAGCCGCGCTAGAGGCTCAAAAGGCAGCAGGTGAGCTGGTTCGAGGCGGCACGGCAGACGCTGATGTCGTTCCAGAATTCCCTCTGGCATCGATTCAATTTCCTGCCAGGATTTTCTATCTAGTCAGTGCCAGCGGTTTGTGTAAGAGTAGCTCCGATGCCCGTCGTCAAATTCAAGGGGGCGCAGTTCGACTAGAGGGCAACAAAATCGATTCGGTAGACCTTATATTTGAGTCTCCTGACGATTTAGTGGGCAAAGTCCTTCAGCTTGGAAAAAACAAATTTGTGCGATTCGTGCCTTAAAATCTATGCCTGTTTCTGATTGCATTATTGTGCCGCTCGACGTTTCTTCTGAAGCAGAGGCGATCGCGCTGATCGAAAAACTCCCGCACGTCACCTTTTGGAAAATCGGGCTGGAGTTGTTTGTCAGCAGTGGTGCCTCGATTTTGACGAGTCTCAAAGAGCGACAAAAGCGCATTTTTTTGGATCTTAAGTTTCACGATATTCCGAATACGATCGCGGGTGCCTGTGCTGCTGCTGCTCGCTATGGAGTCGATCTAGTCACCATTCATGCAACCTGTGGCAAAGAGGGGTTACACCACGCTCAAACGGCGATGCAAGCTAGTGCAGATCAAGCTGGGTTACCTGCCCCAAAACTGATTGCCATCACGCTGCTGACGAGCCTTTCTTCCCGCAGTTTGGCGTTTGAGTTAAAAGTTCCGTTAGAGCTGCCAGAATATGCGCTGCACATGGCGCTATTGGCTCAAGAAAGTGGACTGTCGGGGGCGGTTTGTTCGCCTCAAGAGGTGGCACAACTGCGGCAAAGCTGCGGCAACGACTTTACGCTGGTGTGTCCGGGTGTTAGACCTACCTGGGCAGAAGCCGGAGACCAGAAGCGGGTCATGACTCCGGCGGCAGCGCTAAAAGCGGGAGCCAATTATTTAGTCATTGGTCGCCCGTTTACGGCGGCAGATGATCCGGCGAGGGCGTTCGATCGGATCTGTGAAGAATTGGGCTAGTTCGTGAAAAAACTTCTAATAGGTGGTCTGAGTGTCGTTTGGCTGTTGGGTGTCTCGATCGTAGCTTCCGCGACGGAACCTCCTAGCGTCCGTCAAGTCTGTCCGTCAGAGGTTGAGCCATTGGCTGCGCTGATGCTGCGAGACCTGCCCGGATATGCGAATCGGGTGATTGTGCGATCGCGCACTCGCTACCCGGCGATTTCTTCACTCGACTCGATCATCACCGCAGGCAGACCCGAATTTCTGCCTTTACCTCTGACTTCTGGCACCTTCTCAACGATCCCAGGTTCTCAAAACGCCTCGGATTTGCGTCAGGTTTTTATCACCACGCTAGAACGGCAAAATGTGGCAGGTACGGCGATCGAGCTTCAACAATTTCACTGGCTCTTTTTGACCAAAACCGAAAGCGGTTGGCGATTGGCACTGATGTTTACGCGCACTGGAGTCACGTCAGTTGAACCGCCGATCACGCCTCCGAGAGAGAGCAGTCAAGGGGTCATCGGGCAAGCCGTTCGGACTTGGTTAAGAGACTGTAGCGCTGGAGCAGTGAGGTCTTGATCAGGGTCGCGATCGAGCGACTGAGTCATCCAAACTCGGATAAGATGAGCATCTCGATCGTACCCGCCACAAACTCATGCCGTTAAACGAGAAGCAGATTAAGATTCTGCAAGTCATTGATGCCGGAAATATCTCAGGAGACAGCATTGCGCAGGCACTCGGAACGTCGATGCAAATGCTGCGATATTATCTCGACACGATGGCAGAAGACGGCTATCTAAAAGCGGCAAAAGTTTTTGACAATAAGACGAGAGAGTTTCTAATTGTTCGAGCTTATTTGACTGAAGAAGGAAAAGCTGCCCTCGATCGGATAGGTTCAGATCAAACGTCTAATCAAGTTGATGAAACAACCCAAATCTCTCTCGAAACTGACGTTAATAAAAGCCCTCCTGAAGAGATAACGGCGATTCTCAAATCGTTGGATGTGCTGAAAGAATTTGTCGATAAACTCCCAGACGGAAGACGCGAGTTAGCGATCGTCTATCTCGAAGATCTGCAAGCTGAAATTAAAATTGTCTATCGCCGCAAGCCCCAGAGAATTAAAGCTTACTTTTTGGCGGTGTTGAGTATGATTCTTCCGATTATTAAACAAATCGACAACGCCCCCGACTTTCTGGAATGTACAAAGTTGCTGTCTAAAAAACTGAATATTTCGATTAAATTACCATCATTATGATCACAGGTTTCTTAACAGCTTTGCTAGTCCATTCATTAATGCCCAACGATGCAAACAATCTTCACTTAATAGGCTGGTTGTCAAACAAGGGGCTTAAGCCCCTTGTTTGTCCAAGTTATTTTCTCTACTCCTGAGTGGAGTAGTCTTTCCCTAAGTGGTCAACAGTTAGGTTTCTGCACGCAGCTCGTCTAGCTTCGATCGCACAGCCTGAATATCTTGCCACATCCACCATTTAGGGCTACCCTGATCGCGTGACTGATTTCGCAGCAGATAAGCAGGGTGAAAAATCGGCATATACATCCGTCCGTCTCGATCGATCCACTGACCGCGGACTTTGGTAATGCCTTGCTTAATGCCGACTAGGTTTTTCATCGCGGTTGCCCCAGTTAATAAAATTATTTTGGGGTCAACCATGCGAATCTGTTCCAGCAAGTAGCCCTTACAAGCTTCCGCTTCGTCGGTTGAAGGTGTGCGGTTTTCAGGAGGGCGACACTTCACCACATTGCAGATGAAGACATCTTCCTCAACGGTTAACTTCACCGACTCTAAAATTTTGTCTAATAGCTGCCCCGATTTGCCTACAAACGGCAGTCCCGTTTCATCCTCTGTTTGCCCTGGACCTTCACCCACAATCATAATCGGGGCATTCAGATTGCCTCGCCCGACGACTGCATGAGTGCGATTAGCTCCGAGATCGCAGCGATGGCACTGATTGCATTGGTTGCTCATTTGCTCCATCGTTTGATAAGTGCCGAACGGAATCGGAATCTTAGCACTCGTCGGAATCAAATTTGGGTCAAAATCTTTTGGCGGCTCTTTAGGGGCAGTCGGCTCTGGGCTAGATCCCAAATCAAATAAACTAATCTGTTCTTCATTAACCATGAGTCGGCAGGCGGGACGTTTCGATTTATAAATTCTAGGTTGAAAGGAAAGGTTTGAGGGCGATCGAGCGAAATAGTTTTAGGAGAAGTCTTTCTTCTACCGAATCGTTCATCATAAAAGAAAGCCACTCCTCGGCTGGAGGAAGTCATGTCTCTTTCTCAATTGTCTCAAGGATCTGGAAACGCGACGATTTTTGTCGATCGCCATGATGCTGGAGAAAAGCTGGCTCAAGCCGTCTTAGCCGAAGCGCAAACGCTGTCGGACTCTACAAAATTTGTGGTGTATGCGCTGCCTCGTGGAGGGTTGCCTGTGGCGGAGCCTGTAGCGCGGACGTTGGGCTGTCCTCTCGATGTGATCGTGGCAAAGAAGATCACGCGCCCTGAAAATTTAGAACTGGCGATCGGAGCCGTGACCGCCGATGGTCAGGTTCTCTGGCAAAAAACCGTGTCGTCTGATCAGGGGCGATCGCGCGAAGAAGCCCTGCGGGTTGCTCAAACCAAGGCTCAAGCGCAGTTGGCTCGATTTGCCGATCGTCCTGATATTGACCCTGACGGAGCGATCGCGCTAATCGTCGATGATGGCATCGCTACGGGAATGACGATGGCGGTTGCGGTGAAGTCGCTGCGAACTCGCAACCCCTTAGAAAGTTGGGTTTGTGCGCCCGTGGCACCTTTGGGAATGGTCGATTCGCTGCGGCAGTGGAGTAATTCGTCAGAGCGTTGCGGAGTCGATCGAGTCATTATTCTCGCGACTCCTGACCCGTTTTGGAGCGTGAGCCGTTTTTATCAAGTGTTTACCCAGGTCGAAACGGAAGAGGCGCTTGCGTGTTTGCAAAATTTCTATAAAAATTAAGTCTCGGTGACGTTAAGGAATTAACCATTTGTGATCAGGCAGTGGCGGCACTTTTGGAACACGCTGGCGATTTCAGGGCAATACAATCCGCCTCAGTTGGTTGAAACGCTGATGCTCTCTCTGTCGATGATTTTATTTATCGTGTGGATGGTTAACCCAGAGACTCCTTATTTGCTGTTGGGGTTGGTTTATACGATCGGAGCCTGTGCGTCTATTTTGGTGAGAGAGTCGCTGATTCAGTCTCCTCGGCTGCGACCGATTCAAATGGCGGCGACGGTGCTGCTGGTCGTTAGTTTATATGGGTGTGTTGACCTGATCGTCTCGTAGGATTTGCGGTGGAATGCGGGTCGGGGCAAAATCGGCGGGAGACGTTTCACCGAAACGTCTCTACGGGGTTGGTGAATTTATCGTTGGTCGCGTTTGTGAATCAATTTGGTGTATGCCTCGATCGTCTGCTGGGCGATCGCAGACCAGCTATAAGATTTTTGGGCGTAAGTTTGGGCGTTGAGTCCTCGGCGCTGTTGCTCGGCGCGATCGCTCAAGGCAAGTCTCAAGGTTTCGGTTAATGACTCGATCGTGCAGGCACTCACCCAACCTGAATGAGATTGAGTAATATCTTGCCAGATGTGAACCTGATCAGAAATTACAACGGGTGTTCCGGCTGCCATCGCTTCTGCAACGGCGATGCCAAAATTTTCGTAGTAAGACGGCAAGATAAATAAGTCAGCTTCCTGCAATAGAGTCGTTTTCTCACCGCCAGAAATAAATCCGGTAAGAGTGGTGCGATCGTGCAAGACAGACGATTGGATCTGACTCCGAATCTTCACTTCATAAGCCGGATCTTGAGGA
Organism: Leptolyngbyales cyanobacterium; assembly: GCA_038208945.1. Taxonomy (GTDB): domain Bacteria; phylum Cyanobacteriota; class Cyanobacteriia; order Leptolyngbyales; family Leptolyngbyaceae; genus Phormidesmis_A. Next base: position 6,262 of record JBBQYE010000154.1, read on the forward strand.
TTTGCTCCCGCTAAGACAAATTCAAACGGCTGCCCTTCGCTGGCAAGATTTTCCAAAGCTGGAATCAGCAAATCTAATCCTTTTTTGGGATCGATGCGCGACATAAAGAGTAGGAGAGGACGATCACTCGGAATCCCAACTCGACTGCGGAAAGACTGCTCGGCTGGTTTGGGCAGCGTCACGCCTAACGGAATCACCAGATCGTGAGTCAACGTGCCGAAGCGATCGGATATTTTTGCCTCCTGGTCGCTCGTGAAATGGATGGCGGCGGCTCCTGCTAAATTGGGGCGCTCTAACAAGGCAGCATAAAGACTTTTAAGCTGCCGTTTTTTCTGCAAGTCGGCAGGGTCGAGCGTCCCCAACGGACGCAGAATGTAGGGCAGGTTTTGGTGTCTTGCAACGGCGGCGGCGGCGGTGCTTACGGGTGAAAAAAGGGCATGAATATGCACCAAATCGTAGCGATGACCATGTTTAGCTAACCATCGCAGCAAACTGAGTGAAAACTTGTAGCGACGAAACGGCGAACAGCGAAAGTAATAAATTTCATAGCCATCTTGCCTGACGGGAGATTCTAACGGTACGTCTAGAGGCGGTTGCCCTGTGTCGCCGTTTGAGTCAGTGGTCAATACCGTCACCTCTACCCCCTCAGCAGCAAGTGCGGCTGAAAGCCCCATCACCATTTGACTAGGACCGCCGTAAATCAGAGCGATCGAGGGAACGATTTGCAGAATTCGCATAAGAAAGGAGTTATGAAGGTTGCAGATCGCGATAGAAACTTAATAATTCTTTAGCCAGAGCGTGATTGGTGTAATGGGCGATCGCGCCTTGAAAGCCTCGCTGACCGAGTTCTCTTGCCTGTTCGGGATGGTCGATGAGTTGAGTGAGCCGATTGCTCAACGCCGCTACGTCTCCTTCTGGAAAAATCAGCCCAGCATCGGCGATCACGTTGGGAATCTCACCCGAATCAGAGCCGATCACAGGCACTTGACACGCCATCGCTTCGATCAAGACGTGCCCAAATTGCTCCTTCCAACCCGATGAGGTGAGCGTTTTGAATTGGTGAGTCGTTTCAGAAGGCAACACCAACGCATTCATTAAGTTGATGTAGCGAAAGACCTCTGCATGAGGAACGCTTTCGACCCAGATTAAACGATCGTGCACTCCCGCTTGTTTTGCTCGATCGAGTAGCGTTTCTTTGAGCGCTCCGCGTCCCAACAAGAGCCATTTCCAGGGACGATCTTTGAGATTCACTAAAGCATTCATCAAGGTCAGCAAGCCTTTCTCTTCGACAAATCGCCCTACAAATCCGACGACAAAATCTGACGATTTAATGCCCAATTGGGCGGCGAGTTTTGGCTGAGGTTGGGGACGAAACAGACCTTCATCGACCCCCAATTGCGGCATGACTCGCATCGCTTTTTGATAGCCTCGTTGACGCAAAACCTCGGCTCCGTC
>JBBQYE010000155.1:0-7694 GCA_038208945.1 Leptolyngbyales cyanobacterium
TGCGATTACCTTAGATAACTATTCTCGCAACGTAGAGACGATTAATCTACAAGCGTTAGGAGTGCCCCTTTTAGCCGCGTAATCTCAATCGAGACAGAGGATACAAAACAGTGGGGCATCACCAAACGCTACAACGAATACTTCCACGAGCCGACCAGCCAACGCTTCAAACTCCACGCCAAACTCGACGCGATCGTCCTGCAAGCCTACCGCTTCAATCCAGACGATGATTTACTCGAAAAACTGCTGACGTTAAGCTTAGAATTAGCCGAAAAAGAAAAGCAAGGAGACGCGATCGTGGGTCCTTGGGCACCACAATAAAGTATCAACTTCACTCTTTAAAACAATTAATGACCATGAACGAAATCATTTTCTTGATTGAGGAAGATCCCGAAAGTGGATACGTGGCTCGCGCGATCGGTGAATCGATTTTTACTCAAGCCGATACGATCGAATCTCTTCGCGACATTATCCGCGATGCTGTCAAATGCCATTTTGAAGAAAGCGATCGCCCCAAATTGATTCGCCTTCACTTTGTCAGAGATGAGGTTATCGCCTCATGAAACTCCCGCGGGATCTTGATGGCAACCAACTTGCCCAAGCCCTCAGCAAATTTGGCTACAAGATCATCCGCCAAACGGGTAGTCATATTCGTCTAACAACCCAACAGCAGGGAGAACACCATATCACCATTCCAAGCCACAGCCCCCTCAAAGTCGGCACCTTAAACGCAATCTTGAAGGATGTTGCAGACCATATTGGTATGAGCCGCGACGCATTACTGAGTCAGATCTTTTAAGCGAGTGAATAATTTTTGCCAGATGATCAGCCAACGCTTCAAACTCCACGCCAAACTCAATGCGATCGTCCTTTAAGCTTACGGCTTCAATCCAGATGATTTACTCGAAAAACTTTTGATATTAAACTTAGAATTAGCCAAAAAAGAAACGCGAGGAGAAGCGATCGTAGGTCCTTGGGCACCATAAGTCACTGGCTCTACCTGCAACCCACCAAGCAATAGGATGAACTGATTGTGAGTTTTCGAGCACCCACACAATAAGCTTAGTGATCTACCTGCGGGGTTAGATTTGGGCGATCGGGCGGTTGAAGTTTTGCATTTACCAGGGCATTGCCTGGATGTATTGAATTGTACGATCCGTAGTGTGATGAATTAGTTCCCAACGATGTGATTTACGATGACAATTTGTTAGATGAGCTTCATTGCAGTCACATTCCTACTTACACTGCCAGTTGTAAACGCTTGCAAAACCTCCCATTCAAACGGTGTATCCGGGGCGTTATCAAGTCTTTGGTAAAGACCGCTATCAGAAAATCATCGTCGAATATCTGGAGGCGAGAAGAAAGCCAGGTTGCCCCTCAGATCAAGCCGCGTTAAAAAACGATTTTTCCGCAATCCATCCGCAGAGTTGAGCCATTGTCATCCGTGTTTCCTGATTCAATCATTTGAGAGTGAAGAATTTGATCTCCACCCTCAAATAGCGCGAGTGCTAGAGCGATTTTACGAGAGAATCATCGTATAGCGTTTTGGCATCGATCGGCTGTTGAACCGTTTTGAAATCATAGGCAGCTTTTGCAACCAATTCAAAACTCTTCATAGCGTTGTTAGGATTCTCAGGATTGAATCCGATCGTCTTGTTTCCTTCGATGTCAAACAGTGTAATTCCAGTGAGTTGTTCGCGAAGTTCTTCGGGTTTAATTCCCAGCTTTCCAGATGCAGCCGCGATCGCATCCGCATCTCCTGCTTTCAGCAATTTAATTCCTTGGTTGGCTGCTTTGATAAACGAGAGCAAATCAGCCCTGCGAGTGGCGATCAGGTTAGGGCGCGTCACCAGAACATCCGCAATCAAATTTGTTCCTTTCGAGCTAAAAATGACTTCTCCACCGCCTTCTTTTGCTGCCTTGGTGAGAAACGGCTCATAAGTCACGGCTGCATCAACTCGTTTAGCGCTAAATGCCGTCGCCGCATCGGGAGCAGGTAGGTCTTTGATCGTGAGATCTTTTTCGGTCAGTCTCCCTTGTTCGAGGTATGCCCGCAGCAAGACTTTTTCAAACAGCACATCTTCACGAGCCAGCGTTTTGCCCTTCAGGTCGGCTGCTGTTTTGATGCCGCGTCCGATAATGCCATCTGAGCCGTTTGAGTAATCGCACAGAAAAATGATCTTGAGGTTAGGATCTTTTCCTGCCATTTGAATTACATCTCCTGCCGTCAGCCAAGCCAAGTCGAGCTTACCAGACAGAAATGCTGTAATTTCCTCTGTGTTGGACTGGAACAACGTGTCTTGAATCTTGAGTCCGGCTTGATCGTAAAAGCCTTTTTTCACGGCGACGTGATGACCCGAATAGCCCGACCAGGGGTTTGTGCCAACACTGAGCGATTGGGACGGGGCAGAATTAGTTGCCCCATTATTGTTTGCAGGTTGAGGAGAACAGGCAACTGTCCAAAATAGGGCGACTAATGCGAGAGCGATCAGTTTGATTGAGCGAAAACTAAACATCTAAGAATTCCTTTGAGAACGTGAAACCAATCACAGAAGATACGGTTTTAGAAATCAAAAAACCCGAAAGAGCCGCAACAGACTTATTGCTGTTAATCGTCTCTCCCGGGCTTTTGTCCCGCCGTGTAACTGTCTGCATTGCGCCAAACAGCCTGCTTCTCTCGGACCAGTCATCAAGCCATCCATTTCTGATTGAGGCTCGATCGGAACCCTAGAAGCGATAAATTTTTCTGGCACAAGATCTTCAATGGGGCAGTTTGTGACTCCTGGCTGCTGTGATCAATGTCACTATTTTTAACACGCGACCACCAGAAAATAGTATCGCAAATCACATTTATGTGACATCCTACTCAATTCAAGGCGGCGTTGTGCCTTCAACGGGCACCCATCCACCTGCAACGTTTGCAAACAGTGGGCAGCGGATGGGTGCTGTCACGAGGCTTGGATAAGTGGGATCGATCGCGCTCAATTTATCCACCCAAACGTTGGTTTCTTTGACGGCGGTGACGATGCCGACCACGTTCGCATTAAGCTTTTTCATCAGGGCAAGTTCTGCCGAAAGAGTGCCGCCTGTACTCACGACATCTTCTACGAGAATGACCCGCTTGCCCTCTAGACGCTCTAGCATTTTTGGGTCAATGTATACCGTCTTGGGAATCGTTGGACTGGTAATCGAGCAAACGGGCACAGAGAGGTCTTCTTCATACCAAAATTTGCGCGAATAGCCCAGTGGCACATAGCGATCGTGTCCTAATTTCTTAGCGACGATCGAGGCGTACACCATTCCAAGCGTTGGCATTCCGACCACCACTTCGGGCTGGCGATCTCGGATCAGATCTGCCATGTAGGTCGAAAGGCGATCTTCAACATCAAACGAGGTTTGGTTAGAGCAGAGAAAGGCGATCGCGGTCTCAAAATTTGGCGGCAGTGGCAGAAAGGGCAATTCTAGATAATCGCCATCCGGCAGCAAGCAGGGGTAAACGTCCCGGTAGGGTGGGGCAGGAAAGTGGGGAATTTCAGCAGCAGGAATCAACCGTTCTTGATAGCTGCCTTTTCCGGTTATGGTTAACATGGTTAGATCAGTGACGGCATGTGAGTGATTATCTTACTCGCGCAGTGAATGCAAAACCTGCCGTTTAACGTCAACAAACTCAGGCGATAACTTCATGTCTAAGTCGCGGTGTTCTGGCAGACCGACCGGAACTTCTAACTTCATTCGCCCCGGACGCGCACTCATCACGTAGACTCGCTGCGATAGGTAGATTGCTTCTTCTACATCGTGAGTGATCATCAAAATCGTTACGTGGGTTTGCTCCCAGAGTTCTAACAAAAATTGCTGCATTTGCTCTTTGGTTTGAGCATCTAACGCGCCAAATGGCTCATCCATCAACAAAACGGCTGGCTCATTGGCCAAAGCACGAGCGATCGCAACTCGCTGCTTCATGCCTCCTGACAGTTGTTTTGGGTAGGACTTTGCAAACTGGGTCAGCCCCACCACATCTAGGTAGTAATCAATCCGTTCTCGCTGCTCTGATTTGGGCATTTTGCGAAGCTGTAGCCCAAACGCAATGTTTTGAGAAACCGTCAGCCACGGATAGAGGGTGTAGTTCTGAAACACCATGCCGCGATCGGAGCCGGGACCGGTGACTGCTCGCCCATCGACCAGCACGTTGCCGGACGAAGGATTTGCTAACCCCGCCACAATATTGAGCAATGTAGATTTACCACATCCCGATGAACCCACCAGACAGACAAATTCTCGCGGAAAAAGCTGAAGATTGATATCTTCTAGCACCGCCATTGAGCCGTCTTGCGTCGCAAACGACTTAGACAAGCCACGAACCTCAAGCTTGGGAGGAGTGGGCACGAGGCTGGCTTCAATCGCTCTCTCAGGTTGCCCCCGTAAATCTTGAGATCGAGTGTCAAGCATAGTTGAACGTCCAGGATTGGGCAGCAAAAGTCGAAGTTTCTCTACTAGCTAACTAGATAGCGTCGTTTCAAAATGTCAATTTAGATACGGAAGAAATCCTTCGCTCAACATAAATTCAGCAAATTCACGGAGAAAGTCTGAGGCTACAAGTTCGCCAGGTGTGGAGCCTTCAGAATTCTCGATTTTACGACTAGACCTCCTGCACGAATCCTTCGCCCTCACCCTAGCCCTCTCTTTGAGGAAAGGGAACAAGAGGTTCTAGCTCCCTTCTCCCCAGAGAAGGGTTGGCGAGGGCTTCGCCCCACTTCGGGAGGAGGGCTGTTCAGATTCATGCAGGAGGTCGATTTTACTCAGTCTGAAAATGACGATCGAGTAGCCTTCAATACAAAAAAGCGTGAGTGTCTGTCTAAACTGAGGGATGTCAGTGAAGGTTGACGTTGCTCTTTTGAGGTGCCGCTCAATTGGTTTGAGGCAGGTCGGTGTACTACTTGATAAAGGACTATCTCAGTGGCTAATGCGAGTTTCGATTCATCTCCCTCTTCCAATCGTCCCTATCACTATCTAAAGCCTTCAGTCTTCTGGAGCATTCGTCAGGGCTTCTCACGGCGATTGGCAGCGTTGATCGTCACCGTTTCGCTGGCAGTTCCGCTGTTGCTGTGGGCAATCGTCAGCTATGGCAAGATGGTGCCACCTTTGTTTCTTCCTACTCCAACTGCGGTTGTGCAAGCTGGAATTGAGATGTTTGCTAACAACGATCTGATGACGGATGTGATCGTCAGTTGCAGTCGGGTGTTGGCAGGTTTCTTAGCCGCAGCGATCGTTGGAGTACCGATCGGCATTGCGATGGGCACGTTTTACAGCATGAACAGTTTGTTTGCGCCATTTGTGGGAACGGTGCGATATATGCCTGTGACTGCGTTCGTGCCGTTGATTGTGATCTGGCTGGGGTTGGGTGAAGAATCCAAGATTTTGATCATTACATTAGGTGTTGTGTTGTACAACGCGATCATGGTTGCCGATGCGGTTAAATTCATTCCCAGCGAGATGATCAACGTGGCATATACGCTAGGGGCAACTCGGCGAGATGTTTTGTTTAAGGTGATTGTTCCGGCAACTTTTCCCAGTGTGTTGGATACGCTGCGAGTGAATATTTCTGGCGCATGGAACTATCTTGTGATTGCCGAACTCGTGGCTGCTCAATCTGGTTTAGGATTCAGAATCATTCAGGCACAGCGTTACTTACAAACTGAGAAAGTATTGTTCTGCATTTTGTTGATTGGGGTGATCGGGCTGGCGATCGACTATGGCTTAAAGTGGCTTTCGGCAGTTCTCACGCCTTGGGCAGATCAAACTCGTCATTAAAGATTGTGTTCTCTTGTTGAAATTCCGGCTTTTCTAAATAACCCGGACGAACAAGGGGCTTAAGCCCCTTGTTTAACACGGTCTTTACCTGCAAAATGTTCAACTTAATTTTTACTAGCTTCATGAGAATCGGGGATATCGAATCTCTCTTAGAAAAACTTTAGATAGCGCTGGATTTCCCAATCAGACACATGACTGTGATACTCAAACCATTCCTGCGTTTTGAAGTCTATATAAGTTTGGTACATTAACGATCCCATCACGGATTCGCTTAATGGATCAGATGCAAAGGCTTCGATCGCTTCCCCCAATGTTCGCGGCAGCGTCTTAATTCCCATTTCAGTCAGTTCTGTCGAAGTGGACGTATACATATTTTCAGTATGTGGCTCACCGGGATCTAGAGCTTCGCGAATGCCTTCCAATCCAGCCGCCAAAATCATTGCAGCGCCCAGGTAAGGATTGCTTGAAATATCGGCAGCGCGGCACTCTACCCGTCCACCTCCTAATGGAATGCGTAACATATTCGTTCGGTTGTTGTTGCCATAGCAGATGTAAACAGGTGCCCAAGTGAATCCCGACATGCTGCCCCGTGCCACTAACCGCTTATAGCTGTTTACCGTTGGCGCGATCACCGCGCAAATCGCGGGGGCATGACGCAACACGCCTGCGATGAACTGATAGCCTAATTTCGACAACCCACAGTGACGCGCATCTTGGCGATCGACAAACAAGTTCTCTCCCGTTTTTAAATCTGCCAGCGACATATTATAGTGAGCACCGCTTCCAGTTCGGTTGGCAAACGGCTTTGGCATAAAGGTGGCAAAATAACCATGTTTGCGGGCAATTTCTTTCACCATTAAGCGAAAAAATGTGAGGCGATCGGACATCGTTAATGCATCTGCATAGGCAAAATCTGTTTCAAATTGACCATTGCCATCTTCATGGTCGAATGAGTACACATCCCAGCCGAGCTGGTTCATCGCTTGCACAATTTCATCTACCCAGGTGTAGTTATCCAGCAGCCCTTGTAGGTCATAACAAGGTTTGTCGAGTGTGTCACGATCGCTCACGGGAACTGCCTGCCCAGGCTGATCTTTGAGAATGAAGAACTCTGTTTCAATCCCCAAATTAAACTGAAAGCCCATCTCTGCCGCTTGCTGCAAAACCGACTTGAGAATGCTGCGACAGCACGCCTCAAATGGTTTGCCCTGCAAATACAAATCGCTGGCGAACCAAGCCATTTCTGAATTCCAGGGCAGAATCGTGACGCTTGCCGGATCGGGCATTGCCGCGACCTCATCGTCATTCACGGCTTGAGGAACCCCGTCTAACGCGGCTCCTGTGAATAGTTCTGACCCCTGCATCATCTGGTCAAAATGCGTCAGTGGCACCATCTTTGCTTTGCACATCCCATGAACATCGACAAAGCTGACGATCGCGTATTTCACACCCTGTTTTTCCAGCGCTGCTTTTAGCTGCTGCAATTCTGAAGTAGATTCGTGGCTCATTGTTTTGTGAATAGATTTGGTAATGGTAATTAAAACACATCTGGTAACGCTGGTGGTAATTCTTCTAACGGTGTTTTCTCAATCATTGCCTGTTGCAGTTGGGTGCTTAATTCTGTAATACAAGCTGCTAAAATCGCCTGCCCAAATGCTTCATCTGCCTGACTGGGATTTCCAACACCGCCATGAACGCTTTCTTTATCCACTGTGTAAGCAAAAAAACAATGTGCCGATCGATCTGGTTCATCTACGGCTCGATTCATTTGTACCAGATCGGGTCGCAGTGCCAACATTACCGAAGTCTCTGCACAATTAGCGTGAAAGTTAACGGCATCGTGATGATAAAACTCGTGAATCTTGGGCGAGATTTCCCACAGCGGT
>JBBQYE010000156.1:0-7637 GCA_038208945.1 Leptolyngbyales cyanobacterium
AAGTCGATCAGTGGATCGGCAGCAAAGGGCAGGTTTTAGTGCTCAACCGCACCGATATGATCCCCGCCCAAACTCGTCAGCAGTGGACGCAGTGGTTTCGATCGCGCGGACAAGAACCCAACTTTACTGATGCTCAACATGGCAAAGGCATTGATGCTGTGGCTCAGGCAGTGCAAAACGCAGGCGTACAGGTGAATGAACGGAGGCACGATCGCGGTATGTTACCCCGACCGATTCGGGCAGTCGTGATTGGCTTCCCAAATGTGGGAAAATCTGCGTTGATCAATCGACTGCTCAATCGTCGAGTGGTTGACAGTTCTCGCCGGGCAGGAGTCACCCGCCAACTGCGATGGGTGCGAATTTCTGATCAGATTGAGTTATTGGATGCCCCAGGCGTTTTGCCCAACAAGCTCACTGATCAAGAAGCGGCGATCAAACTGGCGATTTGTGATGACATCGGTGAAGCTGCCTACGACAATCAGCGCGTGGCGGCATCGCTCGTCGATTTGCTCAAACAGTTGCAGAGCGATCGCCCTTTAGCAGCCCGATATGGAGTCGATGCGGCTGAGTTGACGGGGGCAAGCTATTTAGAAGCGTTAGCAGAGCGGAAATATAAAGGAGACGTTGAGCGATCGGCGCGTCAGATTCTCAACGATTTTCGCAAAGGAATATTGGGCACGATCGCGCTAGAACTCCCTTGATTTAAGCCTTCATTGTGCCGCCATGTCTAGCTCGGCAAAGCAAGAATCTCGACATTTGGTTTCATCGGCTCGGTGAGCAAAGCGAGCATTTTTTGCACTATGCGCTACAAATCAGTCAAAACGGCTCTATCTGTGGCAATCTGAGAGACAGAGAGAATTTCAATCCTGTTTCTTTGCTGTCGAATCTTAACAACAGCCGTATGCAAACTTTGTCAACTCCCGTTCCGTCTGTTCCGATTTCTAGTGAGCTTTCTACTGACCCAGCGATCCACCGTCGAAAAACCCGCCCTGTCCCGGTTGGCAGCATCATGATCGGAGGCAGTCATCCGGTCGCGGTGCAGTCGATGATCAATGAAGACACCCTGGATATTGAGGGATCGGTGGCAGCGATTCGACGGCTGCATGAAATCGGCTGCGAAATTGTTCGCGTGACAGTGCCTAGCATGGCACACGCTAAAGCGATGGAAGAGATTCGCGATCGGCTGCACAAAACCTATCAGCCTGTGCCCCTCGTGGCAGATGTCCACCACAACGGCATGAAAATCGCGCTCGAAGTGGCGAAATATGTCGATAATGTGCGGATCAATCCCGGTCTCTATGTGTTTGAAAAACCCAAGAGCGATCGCACCGAATACACGCCTGCCGAATTTAAAGAGATTGGTGACAAGATCTACGAAACCCTAGAGCCGCTGGTGGTTTCTCTGCGCGACCAAAACAAATCGATGCGGATTGGGGTCAATCATGGCTCTCTGTCTGAACGGATGCTGTTTACTTACGGTGACACGCCAGAGGGCATGGTCGAGTCGGCGCTAGAGTTCATTCGCATTTGTGAATCGCTCAACTTTTATCACATTGAACTCTCACTCAAGGCATCGAGAGTGCCTGTGATGCTGGCTGCTAACCGTCTTATGGTGAAGCGCATGAACGAGTTGGGCATGGATTACCCGCTCCATCTGGGCGTGACTGAAGCCGGAGACGGCGAATATGGACGAATTAAATCCACTGCTGGGATCGGCACCCTGCTGGCAGAAGGCATCGGCGATACGATACGCGTGTCTCTGACCGAAGCGCCTGAGAAAGAGATTCCGGTCTGTTATGGCATTCTTCAAGCCTTGGGGCTGCGACGAACGATGGTCGAATATGTGGCGTGTCCGTCTTGCGGGCGCACGCTGTTTAACCTAGAGGAAGTCTTACACAAAGTGCGAGATGCGACGCAGCACCTAACCGGGTTGAACATCGCAGTCATGGGCTGTATCGTCAACGGTCCGGGCGAGATGGCGGACGCTGATTATGGCTATGTGGGCAAGCAAGCCGGATGGATCTCCCTCTATCGGGGTCGAGATGAAATCAAGAAAGTGCCCGAAGCCGATGGCGTTGAGGAGCTGATTAATTTGATTAAAGGGGACGATCGTTGGATCGATCCCTAGTGTCAAAGTAGTCTAACCTCAGATTTACGAAGAGCCTTTCGGATCACAGCATCTGAAAGGCTTTTTTGTAAGCGGGATTTTGCACGCCACCTATTCAGCGATCAAATCATCGTCTGCGATCGGCTGGTAGGTATAGAAACTAGCAATCAGCGCAATCATCAGCCACCAGAGCGTATTCACCGCCGGACGGTAGAGTACCGTGTCAACACATCCATGAGCAAACATGGCGGCTAAAGCACCGAGGATGCCAATCAGCCAAAACCCATCTCGATCGCTCACCTGTCTCAGCCGCTTCAGTTGCACAAATCCCTGATTAAACGTCACCAACAACAGCCACAAAAACGAAAATAAACCAATCATTCCCATCTCAACCGTCACCTCTAAGAGAATCGAGTAAGCACTGAGCGCACTAAATTTTGCTCTCTGGTAAAGCGGATAGATTTTTTTGAACGGGGGATCACCAGGACCAATCCCCAACAAGGGATAGTCGTGAATCATTTGCAGAACTGAAGTCCACACATTGAGACGAAAGTTGTTGCTGCTGTCACCCCGTCCGGCAAAGATGCTGGCGACTCGATAGCGCAACAGAGGAATCGTAATCACCGCCAAAGCAAACAATCCAGCAACGGTGCCGATCGCGATCGGAAGTGCCCAAATTCTCCAAAAGCGCGGCATCGACACACTCCACCAATACAGCAGCAGCACCAGCAAGGTGAGCATCAACACCACTAAGCCAATCCAGCCGCCCCGACTGCCCGTGTAGTAGAGACACATGAAGTTCGCCACCGTCATCGTCACCGCCAAGAGTTTTGCAACCCAACCCCTCCAGGCAAATATTGCGGCAACACTGAGCGCGATCGCAGGCAGCAAATAACCCGCCAGCAGATTTGGGTTTCCTAAAAAGCTATAAACTCTCACAGCTTCAGCATTTGGAGATTCTGGATCAACCCACGTCGCCAACGCCTCTGCCCCAAAAAACTGTTGATGAATACCGTAAACGCTCATCAGTAGCGCGACGTGTAAGAAGAGCGTAATCAGCCACGATCGTAGACGAGATGACCTCAACACCCTCGCCGCCAGCAAAAACAGCACGATATAAAGGGTGAGCTTACTCCATCCCGTAAACGCCAATTTTTTGACAGGAGACATCGCTGCAGAGATCGTGGCGATCCCCCAAAATAGCCCCACCATTAAGTGAATGGGCGTTAACCCTGATCCTAAAGCCGCTTTTTGCTCTGAGTCAAAGCCCCGATCGTCTGAAATCGTCAGCAGTGCCCAATAACAGCCACACGCCAACAGCAGCACCCCCGTTAAGTCACTCGACACAAAAGGAGTCAATCCAAAAACCGTGCTCAGAAGTGCCGCTGCGATCGGGTCTGCCCACTGCATCAGCACACTGCGCTTACGCCACGCTTGCAACGGTCCGACTAATCGATGCAAATAGCTAGCGCCACGCCACCGATAGAGCGGCATCGCAGAGAGTGTGACCTGTTGCCAAACCGAATTCATACGCGATCCCCAAAGCTTCAGAGAATAATAGCCAAGCTGCATTCAGGCTATGGTCAATTATCCTCAAAAAAGGATCGTTGGCAAGGGGTATCATCTTGTTATACCAATTCTCTATGAAGCTACACCTAACAAGGGGCTTAAGCCCCTTGTTCCACAGAGGTTAATTCGATGCAAGCTCAAATTAAGTTGGTATTAGCTAGGCGCGCTTAACCGGGGAAGAGTAACCACATATCGATATCCCGGCTCTGAGCCACCTTGAATGAGAATTTGTCCGCCGTGCATTTCTGCCAGTTGATGGCTCAACAATAATCCTAAGTCTTGACGAGGAACGTCTGCCTCGATCGTAGCTGGCATGACTTCATATTCGGCGATCGCGGGGGTCATCTGGTCATACCCTGATAAGCTATTGCTGTTGGTGTAACCGTCGCAGTCGAGGTTCATCAGAGCAGCAGACCCGGTAGGTGTATAGATCTCTGAGTAGCCCATCCCGTCGCCAAAGCATGGATGAGATGACCAAACGGTTAGCCTCAATCCGCCTCCCTTGTGAGAGACGTGAAGGCGGATCAGACTCCCGGCGTTAGATACTTGAATCACACTAAACATCAGGTGATAAAGCATCTGCCGAATCTTGTGTTTGTCTAGCATCCAGAGGCGGTTTCCAGGCTCGACCGAAAGCCGCATCGTTTGCTCTCGGCGGTGGGCAGCTTGCTCTAAACTGCTCATGGCTTGCTGGCAAAGCATCGCGATCTCAACAGAAGAAAGATTCAGCGATCGGGCGCTGTCATCCATTTGTGACAGTTCTAGAATCTCTTTTACCAGAGACAGCAAATATTGCCCACTTTGATGAATGATGTCTAGGTATTCTTTCTGTTTGGGGATCAGAGGTCCATAGATTTCTCGATTTAAGACGCTCGCCATCCCCATCACTGAAGTGAGAGGGGTTCTCAATTCTTGGGTGAGTTGAGCGAGTAGCTCACACTTGACAGGCTTAGTTGCGGGGGTAGGGGGCTGGAGGGCGATCGTAAGGGCTTGTTTTCCGTGAATTTTCGCAAGGTGAGTGCGCTCATACTCGCTCATAGCCAGACGAGCAGTGAGCGCCAAAAATTCGATGTCTTTCGCCGTGAAGAGTCGTGGCATCAGATCCATCACTGCTAGCGAACCGATGCACTCACCGCTCGAAGTCAACAGAGGAGCACCCATATAGGCACGAATTCCATACTGTTGTGTGAGAGTGCTATTGCTGAAAGCTCGATGACTGAGCGTGTCTTCGATCGTCAACACTTGATGACTGTCTATAACATGAACGCAGAACGACTCATCGCGAGGCATTTCGCGCGATATTGCCAGACCGTTCATCAAGCCCAATCGAGACAGCCCAACCGCCGATTTAACCCACTGGCGGTCTTGGTCCATCAAGCTCAGGATGCAGATAGGAGACTCTAAAAAGTGAGCGGCGGTCTGAGTCGCCTCCTCAAAAATTGGAACGCTGTCTGTTTCTAGCAAGCCCAACTCTGTCAGTCGTGACAGACGCTGATGCTCACGCATTGCAACCGTTAAACCATCTAAGCGACAAAAAAGTCTGCTTTCAGGGATTCCCATTCCAACCCCAACCCCTATCGATAAGTCCGTGAGATCCTGTAATTGAAGAGACTTCTTTGTAGAATAGTCTTCATCTATTCCAAGACTGCCCTCACCCTCTGCCATGTGAACGATTGTAAGCAAGGGAGATTACTGAAGTTTGCGAACTAGACGGCTGAGACGATCGGAAACTCCCCTAAATCTTCAACGTTTTTACTTAAGAATCGATGGAGCGTCACTCAAACCAGGCAGGATGCTCCAACAGAGCCGCAATCACTCGAACGCCGCGCAGTTGATTAGACAGCGGCAGATGCCCTCTCGGAGCGTCGAGACTCCAGGTAAACTCATTGGGGTAGCGAGTCCAGTTATTGCCAGACTTCCAACCAATCTTTGACCAAAGTTTATCCCAGTTTTTGCCCACGCTAAGCCAGATTTCACGCTGCACCGAGAAACCAAATTGACCACCTGAATGGGCAAGCCAAAGGGCATTAATAGCCTGCAAGTCGACCGACGACAAGCTTTCAATCTCGGTGAAGTAGATCCACTTACGCTGCACTGCTGCCGACCCTGCAAGCTCACACAGCTTTTGAATCGTTAACTTGTCGGCTGCTTCAAACTCTTGCTTTGCGAGAAGCTGCTGGAGCGGGAGATAGTCAAGGTTGTGCTGCGATCGTAAGGGCACCGTTCCTGTCGGAAAGTGCTGCTGAAGAAAATCGACTACCTGAGAGGCGTGGGTGTTAAACAGCGCTTGATAAACTTTTGCCTCGACGACTTTAACCAGAGTTTTGCTGGTTCGTCCCGATTCTAAGTCAGGCTGACGCTCTTGCAAAAACTCCATTAAGACCGCCAGACCTGCGTCTCTTTCGGCAATCAACTCGTCGATGATCTGTAGCTGAACTTTCTCTGGCTCCGATCGCAGCTTATATTGCAGGGTGGCGACGCTGGCGGGAATGTTGAGAGCCGAAGTGGTGTCTAGGTTAGTCATGAAACGATTTATTCCAGATTGCAGCAGGGAAGGCTAGGGATTTAAGATGCGGTGAATGATGGCACTCGTCGAGCTAGGAACTTCGATTTGAATCAGCTCGACGCGACCTCCGTAGGAGTGGACGATCGACGCTTCGGGCAGCGCCGCGATTTTATAGTCGCCTCCCTTAGCATAGATCTCTGGCTGGAGCGCTTCAACTAATTGAGCGGCGGTTGGCTCAGAAAATAAGACGACTCCATCGACTGATTTGAGCGCAGCGATCACTTCAGCACGTTGCAGTTCAGGCACGATCGGTCTGACGGGTGCCCCAACTGGCTGAGGTTTGATGGTTTGCACCGAGCGATCGCTGTTTAGCCCCACGATCAGCGAGCGTCCCAACAATTTTGCAGCCTGCAAATATCGGACGTGCCCCGCGTGCAGCAGATCAAAGCAGCCGTTGGTGAACACGAGAGGTCGCCAACTTTGGGGATCAGCCGCGATCGCCTGTTTAAGTTCGCTCAGACTATAGACACCAGAAATATTCTTCATCTCCCCTACAGTTTAGTTCTCAGCGACTTCCTGTTGAGAAGAATTTTCGTCGTTGGGGAGCCGATATCCTTGCTCAAACGCAAACCGGACTAGCTGCGATCGATTTTCTAACTGAAGTTTGCTGAGAATGTTGCTGAGATGAGTTTGCACCGTGCGGGGACTCACAAACAAGTGATCGCCAATTTGTTTATTGGTGTAACCCTGAATGACTTCCCAAAAGACTTTTTCTTCGGCAGGGGTCAGTGGGAGCGGGGTCGGAACAGGGGCAGGGGCAGGAACGCCTTTAGACTGCTGCATCAGCCGAATGATTTCGGAGTGCATTCGGCGCGATCGTTCTAGCTGTGCCTCAATTTTTGCCAGCAGTTCTTTCGGCTCAAACGGTTTGATTAGATAGTCATCTGCCCCGATCGAGTGCCCTTGAACGCGGTCGTCTACGTCGCTTTTGCTAGATAAAAAGATAAATGGCACTAATTGACCCGCTCGCGTGGCTCTAAGCCGACGACAAAATTCGTAGCCGTCCATTTCGGGCATCAGCACGTCTGAGACAATCAGATCGGCGGGATCTTTTTCAAAAATCTTAAAGGCTTCTAGACCCGATGCTGCATCTTGAACCAGGTATCCTCGCTTTTCTAAATATCGGGTTAATGCTGTCCGTAGGGCTGTATCGTCATCAACTACAAGAATTTTCTTCATTCACGTCTCCAGGCGGTCAATTAAGTCGCCCATAACTGGCTCTCGGCGATCGTTAGCAGAAATACACACAAAATTATTGGACGAGACGAGCTAAACTCTCGACAAAAATAGTTCTTGCCACCTCATCGTATTTTAGAATTCTTTGATATTGCTGAGTTCTACTGAATTTAGTATCAAGAATTGATGAAGAAATAGGTAATACGGGGTCTATCAGGC
>JBBQYE010000157.1:0-7622 GCA_038208945.1 Leptolyngbyales cyanobacterium
GAAGATCGATTCTCAGATCCAAACGGCGGCACTGGTGAGACAAAAGCGCGGCAAACCTGGCACGTTGCTGTCTCAAGCGGGAATCGCCTCTCCGTTTTTAGCGGGGTTAGACTTTAGGCGCTATCGCGGCAACATTGCAGAGTTGCTCAAAAATGCAGAGTTTATCGATCGTTACTCTCCCAACTTTGAGACGCTGCTGCCTAACTCAAAAGATTTTATTCAATCGACTCAAGAAATTCAGCAGGCGGGGTTTCCAGTCATTCCGTGGACGGTTAATGATGTCGCTATCATGGAGCGCTTGATCGATCTCGGAGTAAATGGTCTGATCACCGATTTTCCTGATGTATTGCTAACACTGTTGCAACAGAGAGGGTTGCGTCAGACAGGAATTCTTTCTGAAGAAAATCTTTAATGTTGGTGGTGAGATCGAGCGTAAGGGCATAGATTAGTCGAACTGTTGACTTTCTAAATCACATCTAAAATCAACAGTGTCATGAACCGTTATGACTGAAATGACACTCTGATAAAGAAGATGAATGACATCCTATAACAACACGGTCAAAACGATTTAGTTGATTTTGATCATCATGACTTTATCTTCGCTAAACATCACCAATCCCCTAGTCTTGACCCTCAAGCTCGACTCGATCGCCTTTGAGATTCTCAATCCGTTACGTCAGCAGCACTTTCCACCTAAACGAAACTTTCTGCCTGCTCACGTTACGCTTTTTCATGCCCTTCCTGGCGATCGAGAACCTGCCATCCGAGAGACGCTGCAAACGCTGTGCGATCGGACTTCAGTGTTGCCGATTCGGTTTCCCAAAGTGCGATCGCTAGGTGGAGGCATTGCTATAGAAATCGAGAGTCCTGGATTAATTCAGTTGCAACACCATCTCGCGCAGGGTTGGAATGATTGGTTAAGCAAACAGGATCGGCAAGGCTATCGACCGCACGTTACGATTCAAAATAAAGTTACAGCCGACGAAGCGCGCCAATTGTACGATCAGCTTTCTAACGAGTGGCAACCTCTTGATGCACATGGAGAAGGACTGCTGCTCTGGCACTATAAGGGCGGTCCGTGGGAGTTGGCGCACGAATTTAATTTTAATAAAGCCTGAATTATCGGATGTCTTCATAGAACCGTTTGAGATAGGCAGCAGAAACGCCCAATCCCCATAAAATGCCAATGTAGAGATAAATTGCGGTCGCTTTCAAACTTCCCCACCGGGCAACTCGTCGATCGGAGCTTTGCACCACGCGATTAACCTGACAAATTCGTCCTTTTTTGGCTAATCGAAGACATAAATCGCCGTCTTCCATAATCGGGAGCGCTTCATCAAAGCCGCCACAGCCCCAAAAGTCCGATCGGCGGCAAAATATCACTTGATCACCAAACAAGAGACGCAATCCCTTCAAGAATAAGTGCGGTTTGAATAAGAGAGGAGCGTAGTAAGTTTTTAAGTAATTGTGCAGCGAAATGCCCCAACGAGTTGTTTGCGCCCCCGACATCAAAGAGATAAATCCACCACAAGCGACGTGTTTGTCCGTTAACGTTTGCTCAATCACGGCAATTAAATCGTCGGGCACGCAAGTATCAGCGTGTAGAAAGCAAAGAATGTTACCCTTTGCGACGGTTGCGCCACGGTTCATTTGGACAGAACGCCCCGCCCGATCGCACAAAAGAACCTGCACTCCGGTAGACTGCGCGATCGCCACCGTTTCATCTTGACTCCCGCCATCAATGACCAATACTTCCAAAGCGGGCGGATCTAAGATGGTAAGTTGGCGTAGCGTCCGTTTCAAACTGCTTGCCTCATTTAAAGTCGGAATGACAATTGAAACACTAGACATAACGCTTAGTTCTGTTGAGATGGAATCGACTTTAACCCAAATAAAAACCGAGGAATCTTAAATCGTCTAACCAATAGTTCATATAGCCCGATCGTGCCGAGCAACGAACCTGTACTGATCACGATAAACTTCTTTAACACCTCAACATTCCACTGAATCGCGTAAAATCCAATGATAACAACTACGCTTTGATGAAGAATGTAAAACGGATAAGATGCCTCAGTTGTATATTGCAGCAAGCGACTTTTGAAGTTTAGGTGAGATCTGGCTAAACTCAAAATTGCCATCACCCACCACCAAGAATTGAAGCCCCGAAACATCTGATACATCACATATTCAGGAGAATAGCTGCGATCGGGAACCGTGTTCGTGATCCAAAGTCCTAGCAAAATTGACATTCCTACGATCGCCAACCCTATCACCCAAGCCTGTTGACGATCGAGACTCTGCCCAAACCGTCGATCGCTACAAAAAACATAGCCATAGACAAAATAAGTGAGATAAAGCAGCACATTTGCCCAATCATCATAGAGATTTTGAAAGCCAATCCATCTAGGGCGAAACAGTCCTTCGATCGCTGCCAAAAGCAGAGCCGGATAGATGAGGAGTCTTACTCGATCGAGCGTCGCTGCAAACCAATCACACAAACGTCGTCCAAGAGGTTGTCGCAGATAGATAAAAATGGGCAAGGCAACGAGAGAGAACACCAGCAAGTAAACAATAAACCACAGGTGCGCCCATTCAAAATTTCCGGCTGGACGAATGCCATTAAAAAACTGTGGATAAAACTGAAGATAAGATTTTTTATAGTCTGAAGTCGTCAATAAGTGACAATAAACTTGCGGCGGAACCAACACTAATACGCCAAACAAAAAAGGAATGAGCAATCGCTGAAATCGCTCTCTGACATACTGACTGGCAGTTCTAACCTCTAGAGAAAACCAGGTAGCGGCTCCTGACAAAAAGAAAAAAAGCGGCATGTGCCACTGATGTATAAATGAGATGAAAAGCCCGATCGCCGGACTTGTGACCGCATTCGTGACATAAAACACTCCCAGACCGCCTGGATAAAAAATGGCGGCAGTGTGGAAGTAAAGGAGGAGCAGCACTGCTAAAACTCTCAGCCAGTCCAGTTCATAGCGTCTCTCAGGGATATCCGTCATTGGCTCGCCCGATCGTTCACCAGTTTTCCCCACGTCGCATTATAAGGGTGAACTGATGAGGTAGGTTGACCGTCTCTCACCATCGATCGTCCTTCATTTGCCCACTCAAACAGCCCACCCTCTAGATTAAAAACTTGACTAAATCCAGCTTGCTTTAGCTGTTGAGCAACCTTGGCACTTCGATAGCCAACCGAACAGTAGACTACGATCGGCGCATCTTTTGCTATCTCTCCCAAAGATTCCGGCAATGTCTCATCAAAATTAGGTGAAATGAGTTGCGCTCGATCGAGATGGCTGACTGCATACTCTTCTTCAGTCCGGGCATCAAGCAGCACAGGAGCAGACTTTTCCAATGTTTGAGCAAGCTGCACCGTCGTTAGTTGCGGCACTGACGGAAACTGCCAGCGAATCAGCCATTTGAGTAGAGTGAATGACAGCGATCGACCCATTTCTATGAGCTTCTCAAAATGTTATTGGACGATCGATGAAGTCTGACTCCAGCGACCCGTGAAGACAAATTGGTCTAGAGGTTTGCGAGTGCGCGGCGCTGATTGACGCTGCTGCATCGATTCAGACAGAGTTTGTGGATCTCCGAGATAACCCAGCGCGATCGCGGCGACTGGCTCATAGCCATCAGGAATGCCGTAAGTCTCTTTGGCTTTGGGAACATCAAACCCTGCCATTTGGTGAATGAATAGTCCTTGAGCGGCTGCCTCGATCGCGAGATTAGCAGAAGCTGCACCCACATCGTGAAATGCATGACGGTTTTCTACACCGTTGAACGTAAAGGTTAATTTTGCCACCGACAGCATTAGCACCGGGGCATTCTTTGCCCAGACTTGATTTCCTTCTGCAAGGCATTCTAAAAGACGGCTAAACTCATCGGGATTGTCTTGAGTCGCCACGATATAGCTCCACGGCTGCTCATTGTAAGAAGACGCTGCCCATCGCGCCCCTTCTAATACACTCCGCAATTTTTCTGGCTCTACAGCTTGATCTGAGAAGGCGGTCGGACTCCAGCGCTGGCGCAGCACCTCTTCGATGGGATATTGAGTAGCAGATAGTTGGTCAGTCATCAGATCATCGTTAACAACATTGCTACGTTTACTTCTATCGGATTTGTTCTGATAAATCAATTATGACTTTCAGAAGTCGCTCTGACCTTGCTGTTTAGCTGATCTGAAGTTCGACATCCAACGCCCTCACACAACCGCTCATCTGTAAATTCCTGGATCTTATAATCTGCGGTTAGCTGCGCCTGCTTCTTTAGGCATAGACAAGACTTACCTAAATGCGGATGAAACCTCTGCTTAAAAAAAGGGGTAATAGACTAGATCTTCTGCGTGAATACTTCGCCCTCATCCCCAACCCTTCTCCCTGGGGAGAAGGGAGTCAGAACCTCTTGTTCCCTCTCCTTGGGGAGAGGGCTAGGGTGAGGGCGAAGTATCCACGCAGGAGATTTAATAGGTGGTATGTGCTACTGCCACTCTAACCCCCGCAGTTAGGCACTAGAGTATGTAGCTCAAAAGCCTACAACACTCTCATACTATCCATCTACTAACCATTCACTAGGAGTCCTAATCATGAACGATCCCCAAAAACCTTTGAGCGGCGCTACTTCACATCCTGACCCGCTCACGGGTGAACCCGGCGCTCACCCTGTCGAAACGGGACTCGGTGCAGCGGGTGCAGGCACGATCGGGACGATTGTCGGAGGAGTTTTGGGAGGTCCGATTGGGGCAGTCGTGGGAGCTACGATCGGGGCAGTCAGTGGCGGTCTATTGGGCAAAGAAACGGCTGAGGTCATTGATGCCAGCGTCGAACATGAACATTGGCGCACCCATCACAGCTCTCGCCCTTATGTTGAGCCAGGTCGAACCTATGAGGATTATGCCCCCGCTTATCAAACTGGCTTTGATGCGTTTTCTCGTCATGGTCATACTGAGAGGGCTTTTGACGAGATCGAACCTGAGTTGCAAAGCGAATATGCAAAAAACCACGGGAAAACGGGTCTAGCGTGGGACAAAGTAAAGCCTGCTGCTCAAGATGCCTATCGAAAGCTCTCTGAAGAACGTGCCGGTAAGCAACGCAACCTTTGATTTGCTGAACTAGCATTTCCCTTATTTTAGACATTGCGTTGTCCTCAAGTCATGAGTCACTTTGACGCAAACGGTGAAAGTTCATTAGACCTTCCGCATGAATCAGTCCTCATCTTAATCTCTCCCGAGATCGGGAGAGATTAAGATGAGGACGTTCTAGCATTCGCGCAGGAGGTCTATTCAATCCAACTGTTTTGGGATCTAACTTAAAGGATGTCCATTAAAGAATTAATCGACCATTTAAATAATTTGCTTCACTTTTACGTTGCGTCTGTATGTAAGCTTAAAATCCTTGACTAGAGCAGGTTGCAGGCGATCGTGCTGCCAAAATTCCCTGCCGTCACTTTTAAAGCGAACCGCTTCACTTTCCACAATCCTTGCTGTAATCTTTAAAGCAAATGACTTCCATTTCAGTCGAGATATGCGAGGATTGCTATGCCCACACAGCAACAACTTTCAGAAGCAACGTTTTCTAACCTAGGCCTAAGTACAGGACAAAAAACGTAGAGCATCCAAGAACTCATTCAGTTTTTGGTCTAAGTTGAGGACAATGTTGCGGAGGTGGTCAAACCCATAACGAAAGAGGCTCTTGGCTCTGCGTCCATGCTTCTTAATTGTCAGGGGCTTGATCTGATGTAACCACTCCCCCGTGAGTACCGCCCAACATAACGCTAATGACAGGAGCGCGAGGAGCTTACTCAAGCGTTCTGCATCCGTGAGGTGGGTTGATTCCAGACAAAAGCCACGGGTTTTGAAGATGCCGAATAAGGTTTCAATCCCCCATCGCTTGACATAATCCGCGATTGCCGATTTGGGAGCGGTTTGGGTCGCAATCACCAGCAAGGAACCGTCGTCTAAGCGTAAGGCAGCAATGTAGAGCCAATGTCCCCAGAGGTGCCGCCTGTGGCGGAGGACTTTGTGCGCTCCGACCTGTAAATCCTGAAACAGCACCCGGACGCTGAGACGATGACGACCGTGACGGAGCGTGTGATTTTCACGAATGCGGATGCGAAAGGGCGTATCGGGGTCTGCCAGCAGATAGCCAAACCACTCCTTGCCTATGAACTCGCGGTCGGCGGTGAGGCAGGCAATCTCTCGTGCCCCAAACCGCTCATAAACTGATTAAACAGATTCATGCGCTCATCGCTATTGGAATTGCCTCGCTTATCGAGCACGCACCACACCACCGGAAAGGCAACGCCCTCATGCACCACGCCTAACATCAAGATATTGAAGATGCACTCGCCGAACTGCCATTCGGTGCGGTCAAGGGAGAGCACCCACGGCTCTGGAATCGCCATCAGCGCCACCACGGCTTGAGCCATCTCTGCGTAGTTCAGCTCATAGTGGCGAAAAAAGCGTTGCAGACGCTTGTAGTGAGAATCCATTTGAGCCTTACCACTAAAGCCTGTGACAAGTTCGCTGAAGTTAACGGTCTTCACCCGCAACAGGGCGATGAGAAAGGCGGCTAAAAAGCTTAATCGGGCACCATGCCACCTAAATGGGGTCGCAACGCATCTCGCAGTAGAGTAACCTGATTCATAAGGGTTTCGTGGTTAAAGAATGTGGTAATTCTCATGAAACCCTTTCCTGCCCTCTATTGGCAAGTTTTGTCCTGTACTTAGCAAAAAATCAGAGGCGGAAACCTCAGTGCTGTTTGAACTGATTGCTCATCGGTATGAGCGTCGTAGTCTTCTAATTACGGCAAATCAGCCGTTCAGCCAGTGGGACAGCATTTTTACCGACTCAATGATGACGGTGGCTGCGATAGATCGCTTAATCCATCACGCGACCATTATCGAGATGCAAGCCGAAAGTTTTCGTAAACAATTTGTGCTACCTTTTTTCTACCTGTACTATTCGGATTTGTTAAACTCAGTGGGACGGTCGCCCAATCCCGCTGGTCTGCAAAACCGGACGTAAGCCTTTCGGCTTATCCGGCTCCTCAACCTCTTGGCTGTTGTCATCAGTACCGCAGCGATGGTTTGGATGAGATCCATCCCCGGCTGTTTTCGTATCATGGCAATGTCGGTGCAGAAGCTGCCAGTTTTGGGATTCATCCTTTCCACCCAAGGCTTTTGGGATGATGTGGTCAATCTCTAGCAAGTCTTCTGCACAAAAGTACAACCCGCAATGGTTACATTTCCCCCGTTGTTGCTTGAGTAGCCAAGCGACTCGTGCCGGAATGGTCGGGTGCTTTCCTAGTCGTTCGCTCCAGTACAACCAATCTTGGTCAAAGGGGGTTTTAGTGCCTTTGACCTTAATATGTCTGCTGATGGGACAATCCTGATGTAATCTCAGACCCTTCCCCGCACTTGAGAACCCTTTTCTGCCCGCCTTGCGGTGCCAATATTTGTGGGCAACCCAGGCTCGGCTCTGATTGGGGTGTCTCCGTCTTGCCCATTTCCACAGCTTTTGCCAAACTGCCCAATCGACTCGTTGAAACACCTCTTTGCTACAGACGTTGGCATAGTACCGACTCCATCCCCCAATCACGGGATTGAGATGG
>JBBQYE010000158.1:0-7474 GCA_038208945.1 Leptolyngbyales cyanobacterium
CATCAAGTGCGCCGTAGCCCATCGCTTCAAAAACTTTTGCAGAATTTTGCCCGACGCTGGCGGTGACGATCAAAATGGCACAGGGCGATCGCTTCATGATTTGTCGAGTTGCCTCAACGCCATCCATGACGGGCATGATCAAATCCATCAAGATCAGATCAGGGGTGTTTTTGGCGCATTTGGCAACGGCTTCGGCACCGTCTTTGGCGATCCACACAATCTCATGCTCGGCGATCGTCATCAGCACTCGTCGCAGCGCTTCGATGGCGATAAACATATCGTTGACAATGGCGATTTTCATAGGTCATTCACCAATTAAATCCACGACGGCTCGAATCAGCGTGTCGTCATGAAAACTACTTTTGGTGAGATAGTAGTTTGCCCCGGCTTCTAAGCCTTGGATACGATCGTCTTCTCGATCGCGATAAGACACCACAATCACGGGAGTTGAACCCAGTCGCGGATGCCGTTTAATTTCTTTAATCAGTTCAATTCCGTTCATTCGGGGCATATCAATATCGCTAATCACTAAATCGTAGGGAGACGATCGTACCGCGTTCCAGCCTTCCATTCCATCGACGGCGACTTCGACGACATAGCCGCGATTTTGCAGCAGTTTGCGCTCCATTTCTCGCACCGTGATCGAGTCGTCTACGACTAATATTCGCTTCTCTTGGGGCGCAGAGTCATTAAGACTAATTCCTTCAGGAGTATTTTTAGACTGTCCAGCAACTCTGGCGATCGCTCCACTGTTGAGCAGGGCGTTGGTCGATCGTACCAGGTCAGACACATCCACAATCAGCACCAGCGACCCGTCTCCCATCAGGGCGGCTGCGCTAATATCGGGCACTTTGCCCAGGCGAGCATCGAGCGGACGCACCACCAGTTCGCGTTCTCCGAGACAGCGATCGATCACCAATCCATCGGTGGTAGATTGATCGCTAATCACCACTACCCAAAGCGGGGAGGGCGACGAGGCGGGCGGAGGCAAATCGAGCACTTGATGCACCGGAATGAGACCAATATTTGTGCCGTCCAGGGTGAAGTATTGCCGATTCTCAACGGTGGAAATCTCTGAGGGCTGAACGGTGATGATCTGATCGATGCGCGCCAGAGGAAACGCATAGGCTTCTCCAGAAATCTCGACGAGCAACGTCCGCACAACGGAGAGCGTCAGGGGCAATTGAAAATAAAAACTGCTGCCTTTCCCTACTTGGGAAGCCGCTCTCACGGTGCCTCCCACTTCTTGCGCCATGCTTTGGGCGATGTCTAAGCCTACGCCTCGCCCAGAGAGTTCGGTCACCTGTTTGCTCATCGAAAATCCGGGTAAGAATAGAAACTCCATCAGTTCAGCGTCGGTCAACTTGGCGACGACTTTGGGCGCGGCTAACTGTTTGTTGATAATCTGTTGACGCAACGCGATCGGAGTGATGCCCCTGCCGTCATCAGAAATGGTAATCGCCAACATTCCGCCCCGGTGCATTGCCTCGACTCGAACGGTTCCTTCGGCAGGCTTTCCAGCCGCAATGCGATCTTCTGGCAGTTCGATTCCGTGGTCAACGGCATTTCGCAAAATGTGGGTGAGAGGCGCTTCAAGCTTTTTGAGAATGTCTCGATCGACCGACGTTGATTTGCCAATAATCTCCAATTTGACTTGCTTATTGACGGTGCGAGCCAGATCTCTGACCATACGCGGAAACCCCTGCACCCCATCTATAAACGGACGCATATGGGAAGTAATTACTTCTCGATAGAGGCGATCGGAGAGATTTGCCGATCGGCGAATAAATTCTTCGAGTTCGGTCAAGCGATCGTTGAGCAGGTCGCGGCATTCTTGGTCGCGTTGGCGAGTCGCGTCGATCAATGATTTAGAATCTTGATCGAGATTTGGGTTGATCATCGCGTTTTGCTGCAATCGCTCTAGGTTTTTAGACAGTTCTAGCTGTCGCGATTTGAGCACCATCAGAGAATCTGCAAACGGGGGCAGCCAATTAGCTTCGATTAAAGACTCTCCAGCCAGTCCCATCATGCGATTGAGATTGTCTGCACTGACTCGCACAACGCGCTCCTGAGCCGCCGCCGCATCAGCAGGGCTTATCTCTCCAGAAGCCGGACTCAGCGGATTTTCAGGCTCGTGAGCAGTGGAAATCGATTCAGCAAGAGCGATCGCTGGCACAAAATCAGCCGTTAAAGTTTGAATCGTCGCCGTTCCTTCTGCACTGCAAATTGCCCCGATCGCCGATCGCACTGTTCTAAACTCTGAGTCATGGTTTGTCAACCAGTTGGGTAAATCAGCATCGCTTACCTGACTGAGACTCTGAAGCAAATCAACGCCCCGCAGCAGCACATCGGCGCGATCGCTATCTAAGTTGATGGTGTGGTCTTGGGCAGCAACAAAGCAGTCTTCCATCACATGGGCAAGCTGAACGGCGGCATCTAATCCCACAATGCGAGCGGCACCTTTGACCGAGTGAGCCGCCCGCATCAATGACTCTAATTCTTGAGCAGAGTGAGACTGAGATTCTAGCGCTAACAACCCATTGTTTAAAAGTGTCGCCTGTGCCTCAACTTCGAGCCGAAACAACTCCATCATCGAGCTATCTAACAGCAACGAAGGCGGATTTGGTTTCGGGTTATCAGATGGGATCGAATTTTCTTGCTCCCCTCTCACCTCTTGTGGGAGAGGGGCAGGGAGTGAGGGGATAGCCTCTTTGTCACCTTCTATAATCGCCGCCTGCGTCTGTGCCAAATCATCCGAGTGTTGTGATAACCAGTTCTCTAACGTTCCATCGCTAGTCGCGTCACTGATTTCAATCAGCAAATCTCCAGCATGGAGGAGGCGATCGACCAACGCATCAGCCAACGACGTTGAGCCATTCTGCACGGCGATCAAGCGAACTCTCATCTGCTCAGACAGCGTGGCGGCGACATCGACTTCAATGAGTTGGGCAGACCCGACGATCGCGTGGAGCGATCGAATCGCCGTATCTAATTCGCCCTCCTGAGAAGGCTGTTTCTTTAAAATTGACAGACTTTGCTTCAGAGATTTAACCTGAGTCTTCACTTCTTGACGAAACAGACCTAGCATGGAGTAATCGCGCATAGAGTCTCCATTGCTCATCACAAAATCTCGCGCTCAAGCGTGTAAAACAGCAGGTCAGTGTCCAAATAATTCACCTTTTTGCTCTGCCAGTCAATAATCCCTTGGGTGTAAGATTCACTCGATTGAGAGACGACGACAGGCACGGCTTTTAGCTCACTTGCCTCAACACGATGAATTCGATGCACTTCGTCAACCGGAAACACCCACTTGCGATCGTGGTGTCCTACCACCAAAAGCCGACTGAGAGACGAAGAATTTTCCACCGTCTTTAGACCGAGAAAATGACTCAACGATAGGGTCATCAAAATCTCGCCTCGAATGTTGGTCAGCCCCAAAAACGAGTCGTTAGTGCGATGAGGCAGCCTGTGAATTGCACCCAGATGCGTAACTTCGTGGAGCACTCCAACCGATAAGGCAAACTGCTCATCTCCCAGCCGAAATAGAATCACAGATAGGGTGTTGCTTCCGGTTGCAGAATCGCCATCGCCCTCTGCAAGATTCAGCGTTTTCACCGTTTGGTCTAAAGGAGTGGCGATCGTGGCTGTCCACTCGTCAAGATACTCGATCGGAACGTCTCGCTCTAGCAAATTGCGCCCCGCTGTCGCATACACCGGGCAGTTGCGACAGTGAATCACCGTCTCTAGCTGAGGGCAAGAGCGATCGCCCCAAACGCCAATCTGATTCCAGCAATCATCAATAGAATCCATACCGCGACTTACACCTTGAATTGAGAAATTTCTCGCTGCAAGCCTTGAGCCGCGTCATTTAACTGAGTTAGCGCATTGTTGGTTTCCTGCAACGATTGCACCGTTTGATAAGACGCATCGCTGAGTTGTCCGATCGCTAAACTAATCTGTTCTGCCCCGCGATATTGTTCATCCATGCGCTGACTGACTGCCCCAAACTGCGGCGTTAACCCCTGCACATTTTGGATAAATCCGGCAATTTGTCCGCTGATATCTCCGACATCATCGACATATTGCCTGACTTCTCTGCTAAATTTATCGACCTCCATCACGCCCTGAGACACCGACGATTGCATCCCTTTAACCATTTGCTCAATTTCAAGCGTGGCAACCGCCGACTGATCGGCAAGACGACGAATTTCTCGTGCCACAACTGCAAATCCGGCTCCATATTCTCCGGCTTTTTCGGCTTCGATCGCCGCATTTAGCGATAATAAATTGGTTTGGTCAGCGACTTTTGTAATCGTAGTCACGACGGTATTAATATTATTCGCTTTCTCATCCATCACGGTTAACTTTGACGAAATCGAGCTAGTCGCCAGCACTAAATTTTGCATTGCAAGCTGCATTCTTTCTAGATTCATTTGGCTGCTAGTAGCTGCTTCAGTCGTGGTGCGCGCTGTCTCAGCCACTCCATCCATCGATTTTGCTAACTCACCTGCGGTTGACGCAATTTGTCGAGAGGTGGCATTGACTTCATGCATGGATGCAACTTGCTCATTCACCGTTGCTTCAAGCTGTCTGCCTGCCGCTGCGATCTGCGTCGTAGACGTGCTGATTTGAATGCCAGATTTTTGGGCCTGTGCAATTAAAGCATTCAAACTCTTGGTCATTCGTTGAAACGCGGTCATCAATCGCCCCACTTCAGTCGTGTCTCTGGTAGAGGCGATCGCTTGAGTCAGATCGCCATCTGCAACCTGTTGAGCCACTTTTGAAGCTAGATTGAGCGGGCGGGCAATCTGACGATTGAGAATCACGCCGATCAGAGCCAGCAGCAAAATCGCAAACGGCATCCCATAAAGAATGCTGTTAAGAGTGCGTTGGGCAGACCCTTCAGCAAGCTGCGATCGTGTCTGCAATAAATCGCGCTCTCCGGCTTCCATCCGAGCTATCACGTCTCGAATCTGATCCATCAACCGCTTGCCTTCGTTGGTTTGCACTATTCTGAGTGCAGCCGCCGATTGTCCATTTTGCTTGAGGCGAATGGTCGAATCGAGTTCGGCGAGCTTTTGATTGACAAGCGGTTCTAAAGTCTGAACATAATTTTGTTGAGTTGGATTGTCTCTAACGGTCTGTCTCAACTCTCCAATTCTCGATTGAATCGCAGTTCGTGCTTGACTGTAGGGAGCGAGATAGCGAGTGTCATTGGTCAGCAAATAGCCCCGTTGCCCCGTTTCGACATCTTTGACCAGCGAAAGAATCTCTTCTAACTCACCCAACACTTGATAGGTATACTTTTCTTGACGAGCAGTTGAAACGAGTTGCTGTGTGCCCCGATAAGAGACAATGCCAATGATCGAGAAGACGGTTAAGCCTAGGGCAAACCCCGCAGCGATTTGAGTGCTAATTTTCCAGCGATTTAACATCTAAGACCAGCCTACCAATACTCATTTCTAGAGTAGCGTAGCTGTGGTCACTGCCGCTCCTTCGCTCGACATCCACGATGCTCGAACCTTCTAATGCCGAGTGTTGAGCAATCTTTGAATGCGCTGCTTTAAAAGAGTTGCCCCTGCCCGATCGCCCTTTTGTTCTTTTAACAACGCCAAATGCGTCATCGCTTCATAGGCACTGGGGTTGAGATAAATTGCTTTCTGAAACGCTTGTTCGGCTTGCTCAGATTGATTGAGACCTTGATGAATTTCGCCCAACAGCACATGGGCTTGAGCGTCTGTCGGATGCGCTCTCAAATGGGATTGGCACACGGCGATCGCTTCTATAAGGTGTCCTCGATCGGCTAGTTGTTGGGCGGTTGCCAGTTCAATAGGCTCAGAAATAGGAGCAGACGGAGGAACCGGAACCGAAATCGCTTGAGGAGGATGAGCGATCGGCAGCGGACGATCGACGACGCGATTTTGTTTATGGTAGCCAAATGCAAAGGGGTGACGAAGCGGTGTGAAGTGATCGGCGGTGACTTGCGGCATTTCAGGCGACCCCACAAACAATAAGCCCGATGAGGCTAGAGCGTAATCCAACCTCTGAATGAGCTGAATTCGGGAGTCGCGATCGAGGTAAATCAGAAGATTACGACAGAAAATTGTGTGATAAGCCTCTTGAGACAAAAAACTGGGATTGAGGAGATTCTCCGATCGAAAGCTCACGGTATCCCGCACGAAGGGGCGAATCTCTTGCCCATTGGCGACAGACTGAAAGTAGCGTGACTGCTGAGGCAACCCGCCACCTCGAAACGATGTTTGCCGATAGATGCCCTGCGTTGCCTTGAGGAGCGCTCGTTTGCTGACATCCACCGCATCAATGTGAAACTGAGCCGGAGTCAACCCAGCATTAAGCAGTGTGATGGCGATCGAGTAAGGCTCCTCTCCGGTTGAGCAAGGTGCGCTGAGAACTCGAAACACGCTGGCGGGATGGGCAGATCGCCATTGAGTGACGAACTGACTAAGATAGACAAACGGCTCTCGATCTCGAAAAAACCAGGTTTCGGGCACGACGACCGCTTCGACTAGGTTCTCTAACTCTTGAGGTGAGGTTTGTAAGTGTAAGAGATAAGCGGCTCGATCGGGCAACCCACACGTTAACCGCCGCTGTTCGACCGAATGAGCGATCGTTCTCGACCCAATGCTCTCGGCATCTAGCCCGATTTTCTGCTTCAGCAGAGCCTCAATCGCGTCTTGCACCATTTGCCTCAACGCTTTCTTGAATAAACAGAGAGGCTGAGTGGTCGTCTGACACTAAATGTTGCCAGTGAATCTGCTGGATCATGCCTTTCTCGTCCATAAATAGGTTGCCTAAGTAAGGCACATCGCTCACTTGAGCCGTGTTTTTTGCATCTAGGTCGGGTCGGTTAAGGGTTTCGGTGACGCGTTCTGCCATGAGTCCTAACCACTGCTGAGTGCCGTCACTGGTGGGATAGTAAACCATCATAATGCGAGTGCTGAAACGGGGACGGCAATCAGTGTGGTGAAGCAAGCGACACAGATCAATAACCGGAACTAAGTTACCTCGATAATTAAATACACCTGCAATATAATCGGGAACGTGATTGAGAGGTCTGAGCGTTACGATCGGAATCACCTCGACCACTTGAGCGCTATCGATGGCATAGAGATTATCGCCAGCTTGGAACAGGAGCATCAGCATGAGTTAAGCGATCGAGAACAGCGCATCTCGTTTTGAGTGTCGTAAACAAGGACTCTATAATCATCCCCTAGTAAATCTTGCTTGACATCGCTCCAAAGCTGGAAATTTAGGCAGTGCTGAATCTATTGATGAGATCCCGATTTTACCCTCACCCTAGTCCTCTCCCCAAAGGCTACCGTGTACACACAAGTGCGCGTAGACTGCGTTTCAGGTCTTTCAGCCCCCTAAATCCCCCAATCTGGGGGACTTCAAGCTAAGATTCCGGGTTCAAAGTCCCCCAAAATTGGGGGATTTAGGGGGCGAGGATCTC
>JBBQYE010000159.1:0-7387 GCA_038208945.1 Leptolyngbyales cyanobacterium
CATGATTGTGTCGCGACCGATCGAGTTAAAACCGGGACGCAAAGATACTGTGATCAATCCAATTGTGATTGCGGAAGTGCTGTCTGATTCGACCAAAGCTTACGATCGAGATGAGAAGTTTGCGGCATATCGGACGATCGCGACGTTTCAGGAGTATCTATTGATCGATCAGTACCAGCCGCATTTGGAGCAGTATGTGAAACAACGTGCAAATCAATGGCTATTTACGGAGTACAACGGTTTGGAGGCAAAGGTTTCGCTGGCGACGGCTGGGGTTGAGATTGCGCTGGCTGACCTTTATGCGAATGTTGAACCTTAAAGCTATTTGTGTTTTTATTCTCATACTGCAACGGGATTGGACAAGGCAGTAGGATGAGAAATGAAGAATGAGCGATAAAGTGATGGCTGGCGAAACTCGAACTGAAACAGATAGCATGGGCGCGATCGCCGTTCAAACCGATCGCTATTGGGGCGCACAGACGCAGCGATCGCTGGTGTATTTTGCGATCGGGCATGACACGATGCCCAGAGAATTAATTCGAGCGTTTGGCATTCTCAAACGAGCCGTCGCGACCGTCAATCAGACCTTGGGCAAACTGCCAGACGACACAGCCCATCTGATCATTCGGGCGGCTGATGAAGTGATTGCTGGACAGTTGGACGATCATTTTCCGTTAAGTGTCTGGCAAACGGGGAGCGGCACTCAAACGAATATGAATGCCAATGAGGTAATCTCTAATCGTGCGATCGAGCTTGCAAACGGCGTGTTAGGCAGTAAAATTCCCGTTCATCCCAATGATCACGTCAATATGTCGCAGTCGTCTAATGATACGTTCCCAACGGCGATGCACATTGCAGCTTCAGAAGTGATCTGTCAGCGTCTAATTCCGACCGTGAAGACATTGCGAGATACGTTATCTATCAAATCAAATGAGTTTGAAGACATCATTAAAATCGGTCGAACTCACTTAATGGATGCCGTTCCGCTCACGTTAGGTCAAGAATTTTCTGGCTATGTTGCCCAACTCGATCGGAGCTTACAGCGCATCCAGGCGACCCTGCCCGAACTGTATGAGTTAGCGATCGGAGGCACAGCAGTCGGCACAGGTCTCAACACTCACCCTGAATTCGCAGACCGATCGGCGGCAGAAATCGCTCAACTCACTGGGCTTCCGTTTATCAGTGCGCCCAATAAATTTGCAGCATTGGCAGCCCATGACGCGATCGTGGCAACCAGTGGCGCACTCAAAACGCTAGCGTGTAGCTTGATGAAAATTGCCAACGATCTACGCTGGATGGGTTCCGGTCCGCGCTGTGGATTGGGAGAATTAATTCTGCCCGCTAACGAGCCAGGGTCGTCCATCATGCCCGGAAAAGTTAACCCAACACAGTGTGAAGCGATAACGATGGTGTGTGTGCAAGTGATAGGAAATGATGCCGCGATCGGATTCGCCGGAAGTCAAGGCAATTTTGAACTCAACGTTTTCAAACCCGTTATGATTCACAATCTTTTACATTCTATTCGATTATTATCAGACGCGTGTATTTCGTTTACCAATCACATGGTTGTTGGGCTTCAACCCAATCGCGATCGCATTAACCATTTTCTCAATAACTCATTAATGTTAGTGACAGCGCTGAATCCAAAAATTGGTTATGATGCCTCGGCTCAAGTTGCCAAAAAAGCCTACCAAGACAACACTACCCTAAGAGCAGCTTGCGTCGAGTTGGGCTATTTGACAGGCGAGGAATTTGACTCGATCGTGCGACCCGAACAGATGATCAGTCCGTCTTGAACCGCTGAGTTATTTTCTAATTTGACCCTGACACGGTTCAACTGTTTTCACCGCGCCTCCACGTCGAATATTACGTTTTGTCAAGACTAATGAGAAATTCCTCTTCCTTTCCGACCCCAAAACTCGGTACACTGAGAGATGAATTCTGAGATACCGCAATAATCAACCATTATGAGCGTAGTTAGCCAAGTCATCCTACAAGCCGACGACGAACTCCGTTATCCTACGAGCGGCGAGTTGAAAGGCATAAAAGAATTTTTTCAAACCGGAGCGCAGCGAACCCGCATCGTCGAAGCTCTCTCAGCCAATGAGAAAAAGATCGTAGAGCAAGCCAGCAAAAACCTTTGGAAAAAGCGCCCTGACTTTATCGCCCCCGGCGGCAATGCCTACGGCAACCGCGAACGCGCCCTCTGTCTGCGCGACTATGGCTGGTATCTCCGCCTAGTCACCTATGGGGTGTTGGCGGGTGATAAAGACCCGATCGAGAAAATCGGTCTGATCGGCGCACGAGAAATGTATAACGCTTTGGGCGTGCCTGTTCCGGGTATGGCAGAAGCGATGCGCTGCCTCAAAGATGCCTCTCTCGCGCTGTTAAGCACTGAAGACGGAGCAGAAGTCGCTCCCTACTTTGACTACCTCGTTCAAGGGATGTCTTAGACATCGACTTCAAATCCTGAATAGTATTGACTTCCCCACGATCGAGGGGAGTTTCTGGCTCTCAAACGGTCAGAACTTGCTCGATGGTGGGGAAACTTTTTATTGATAAATTTCCGAAAATAGAGAAGTCCAGATTGATTTCTAAGTTGTGATGACTCAGCTCGACAAAATTCTAACCTTCTGGTTTGGTGACGTGCAGGATATCTCAGGGTTGAAGCCCCGCAAGGCTTGGTTTACCAAAGATCCAGCGTTTGACGAAACGGTGCGGCAGTTCCAACCTGACTATGAGCAAGCCGCTGCCGATCAACTCGATCAGTGGATAGATTCACCTCAAGGCTGTTTGGGGCTTGCCCTTCTGCTCGATCAGTTTCCACGGAATCTGTTTCGGGGTCAGCCGCGATCGTTCGCTACCGATCCCAAAGCGCTTTCTGTGGCACAACACGCAATTGCTCAGGGGTTCGATCGGCAACTGCCGACCGTTCAGCGCCAGTTTCTCTACTTCCCTTAGAGCACAGCGAAAACTTAGAGCATCAACATCAGTCGGTGACTCTCTTTCACCAGTTCAGCGACGATGCCGATTTGCGTGACACCTACGATTTTGCCCTGAGACATCAAGCCATCGTCCAGCGGTTCGGACGCTTCCCCCATCGCAATCAAATTCTTGGACGCACCTCCACGCCCGAAGAAGCCGAATTTCTCACCCAGCCAGGCTCATCTTTTTAACGATTAAACCCGATGAATAGGTCACTCCCGATTGCACCAACCGCCGACCAGATTGCTCAGACTCGACACGCGATCGACACCTATATTCAAACAGTGGATGCCAACCCCGATCGTCGAGTGGGGGCATATCCCTATTATCGGTTTCACGAGCCAGGAGAGGCGATTCAGGGCACGGTGATGCTTTTTCACGGCTTTAGCGCCAAACCGCATCAAATGTGGAGACTCGCGGACTATCTGTTTCG
Source organism: Leptolyngbyales cyanobacterium (assembly GCA_038208945.1). Taxonomy (GTDB): domain Bacteria; phylum Cyanobacteriota; class Cyanobacteriia; order Leptolyngbyales; family Leptolyngbyaceae; genus Phormidesmis_A. Next base: position 3,419 of record JBBQYE010000159.1, read on the forward strand.
CAATGGGTTTAATGTTTATCAGGCTTCGATCTCGGGACACACCCTGATCAATCCGGCTAAAAACTGGTGTCAGGTTGACCTCAAGCCAAAATATGCAGAACCGCTTAAGAAAAGAGTCCAGGAAGACCCGATTTTAAGCAATTACTTCAAGAATTTGGCAGAAAATCCGAATAGCTTTTCCCGCCCCAACTCAGTGCAACAAATGGCGCTAATTGCCCGTTTAATAACTCTTGAACCACGCTTACCAGACATTGTGAAGTCTTTAGAGACGACTGACGACCCTGACTTTGACAAGTACTTCATTTCGTCTCACGATCGCTATCTCATAGACGCTCAAGCGCGATTAACCGAATTGGATGCGATGCCAGGTGACCTCTACACCGTGGGGCTGTCAGTCGGTGGCGCAGTTGCGTTAGCGTTAGCAGAGGTTCGGCCCGATCGAGTCCAGCGAGTGGTGGCCTATGCTCCGTTGCTCAAAATCTATGGCGAAGAGCGCAGACAATATGTGAATTTGGCAGGTCCGCTCGACATCAGCGAGTTGGGGTGGGATGCCAATCTGCGGTTTCCTGTCGGGGCGTTGACTGCCGTCGATCGCTTTGGCAGCAGCCTCGTTTTAAGCGAGAAAAGTATCCAAGTGCTGAAAGAAGTGCCTACGTTTTTAGTGCTGACTGAAAACGAAGATGCGGCAGATATCCAGACCAATAAAGATTTCTATCAGCAGATCGGCGGCGATGATCACGGCAATGCCCTCTATCTTTATGAAGCGCAGGATCTCGTGCCTCACCCGATGATTGACCCGACTGAAGTAAGCCAGAACATGAGTAACCGCTTTTGGCAAAGCCTCTATCAAGAGACGTTTCGCTTCTTGACGACGGGCAAAGCAAGCGCAGTTAACCTCAACAGCCTAGAGCAAGATGCAGATCTTCCGATCGTTCCGTCTGTTTAAGACTACAGATCTCTGAATCTAGTAGAGACTCTATGGAACGCCTCTACTAGATTCAATTTTTTACAACGTCCCGTATCCTCGCCAAACGCCCACCAACACGCCTTGAACATCCACCTGAGCCGCCGGAACCTCAGTGACAGGGTAAAGTTCTCGATTGGGGTTGCCGGGTTGCAGAATCACCTTGCTACCTTTTCGCTGAAAATATTTGAGGGTCGTTTTGCCTTCGACCCGTGCTGCAACGATCGCGTTGTTCTTCAAAATCTTGGGGTCGGGCACGGGCTGCATAATTACGACATCGCCATCGTCGATCAGCGCGTCAATCATGCTGTGTCCTCGCACTTTTAAGGCGAAGTGCTGGGGTTTGAGCAACAGGCTGGAGAGATCGAGATGCTCGACTTCGGTGTCAGAAAAGTTTTCAACCAGACTCGTTGCCGCGATCGCGCCCAAAATTGGCACTCCTTTGGGTTCTGGGTGCAGGAGCCGAATTGTGCGAGCCTGTCCTTCTGTCCAAGAGATATAGCCTTTATTTCGCAGGTGCTCTAGTCGGCTCTGGACGGGGGCTGGCGACTTGAGATTCATCGCTGCCATCATCTGGCGAATCGAGGGAGAATGCTGATGTTGATGAATGTATTCAGCTAACCAGTCGTAGAGTTGCCGTTGGGCTTCAGTCAGTGATTCCAGCATAATAATATAGTACAAATGGCGGAACTTTTAGAACATTTGTATCATGTAATTAGTACAATCGTCTAGTGATTTAGACAAAAGATTTCTAAGAACACTTGTATCATAATTCTGTCATTTGTGTTGAATTTGATTGAAAAAAATTGTGTCGTTCTCAGTGCAGTACGTTTGCAATAATAAGTGTGTTGATAAAACGCTGTTTTAGATCGGTGACTTATGACTGCTGTTGAAACCACTCCTCGTCTCGTCTCTCGCGTTGTAAACGGCATTCTTGCCATCAAGCCGCTCTTTAATCTGGCAAAACATCAGGCGCGCCAGATGATGATCAAGCGGGCAGAATCGATCGGCGTGAACTGGCTTCAGGATGCAGAAAAGCTGAGATCGCGAGATTGGACAATTGAATTTAATCGGGTCAACGATCCTGATTTAGTCTATCCCGATTATTATTTGCGTCCCTTCCACGCTTACAACGAAGGAAATCTAGGCTGGGAGCCTGCCACCGAAGTCGAAGTTGCCGCTCACGCGGTTCATGCCCGAATTTGGAAGGATGCGGGAGCAGCAGGCGATTCTCGACTCCGACAAAGCTATCACGACGTGTTAAAGGCTCAACTGCCTACAGCCCCGAATGATATTGTGGACATGGGCTGTAGCGTTGGCATGAGCACCTTTGCGCTGCAAAAGACATTTCCTAACGCCAAGATTACCGGAGTTGATTTGTCGCCCTATTTTCTGGCAGTTGCCGACTATCAAACCCAGCGCTCAGATTCTCAAGATCCTCTGACTTGGGTTCACGCTGCTGCTGAATCGACAGGTTTACCGTCTGCCTCGTTTGATTTAGTGTCGGCGTGTTTGATGTTTCATGAATTGCCGAGAGGGGCAGCGATCGAGATTTTGCAAGAGGCAAAGCGGTTACTGCGCCCCGGTGGGCATTTGGCAATCATGGATATGAATCCTCAATCCGAAATTTATGCCAAGATGCCGCCCTACATTCTGACGCTGCTCAAAAGCACTGAGCCGTATATGGATGATTACTTTTCGTTCGACTTAGAAGGGGCGATCGTTCAAGCAGGGTTCACTCAGCCGATTCTAATTTGTAACACTCCCCGTCACCGCACGATCGTCGCTCAAGTGAGATAACAGGGCAGACAAAACATCCGCCGTGCACAACACGCGCGACTTTCCTAAAACGTCGGCAAAGACTGCCCTCACCCTAGCCCTCTCCCGTTGGGAGAGGGAACCGGAACCGCCCGAAAGCCCTTCTCCACCGGGAAATGTCCGAAAGCCCTTCTCCCTGGGGAGAAGGGTTGGGATGAGGGCAGTCTTTGCACATTACGCCACATAATTTTTGATGACTCTAAACGATCGCCATTTTCGGTTCGCGCATCATCATCGCGATCGCATCTGACACACCCGTCCCGTAAACCTCACAGGAATTGTTTGGACTCTCGATCAGTTTGACTTTATAAAGCTGTGCGCCAATGTCACGAACTGGATTTTCCAGCAAATCGCGAATGTGAACCGCAATATTTTCAGCCGTGGGCACGACTTTTTCAAAATAGGGAATATCTTTGTTCAAAAAAGTGTGATCGAATGGTTCAACGACATGATCCTCGATCGCTGTTTCAAACGCCACTAAATCCGCTAACATTCCCGTTTGCGGATCGATTTCACCTTTAATCGTCACTTCTAAGTGATAGTTGTGACCATGACCGTTCGGACGAGCACACTTGCCATATATCTCGCAGTTCTTCTCAAAGCTGAGGTCAGGACGCGCCAACCGATGAGCCGCGCTGAAATGTGTACTAACGGTGAGAAAAGCTTCCATAGAGTTTCCTTGGTAATCAGCCCAGAGTTCGGGGTGTTCATAGAGGCGAATGTTCACGATCGGCAGGTGAGATTCGAGCCGTTGCCAAATCACCCGTGCGATATTCTCGGTCGTGGGAAGAGTCTGCTGAAAGTCCACCCACGCCTCATTGAGAAACGAAAAATCAAGCTGGCTAGTGACTTCCTGTTTGATAACGTACTTAACATCCGACAGATTGAGCACCATGCCATATTCGTCTAAGTCACCCAACATCGAGACATAGAGAACATAGTTGTGTCCGTGCCCCATCGGGCGAGCGCAGGCACCAAACCGCTCAACGTTTTCAGCTTCGCTCAGTTGGGGCAGCCAATAGCGATGACTAGCCGAAAATTGAGCACGGCGATCGATGATGCATTTCATAAATTGGTTAGGGAAGATTGCAGGTGTTAAGTTCCGTAAACTTACACTCTCTTCAGGATACCGAATTGAGGCAAAGATTTCAGGGTTGTTGACTTTTTAGCGAACCCAGTCATCCGCG
>JBBQYE010000160.1:0-7341 GCA_038208945.1 Leptolyngbyales cyanobacterium
CTCGACGATATGGTGAGTTTAGTTCGCAGTGTGAAGCCCGTTGCCGAAGCGATCGGTCGCCAGATTTATGAGGTTCAAAGCCCACAGTTGGCGATCGCCTAAAAAAATGAGAGATGAAACCAAAATGTCTGCTTCGTCTTGCATTCTTAAGTCACGCGACCTGAAACTAACTCGCCCTCCTCACGCAGTGGGGCGAGGTCCTCGCAACCTTTCTCCTCAAGGAGAAGGACTTTCGGACAATTTCTGGTTCCCTCTCCTGCGGGAGAGGGCAGTCTTTGTGGATGTTTCGGGAAAGTCGCACATCATGTTAAGTCCGTATCGTTTCTAAATCACCGTACCATCCGCAATCAGCGCATTCTTCAACACCACCACGATGCCACTGCGAATATAGAACCCTAGATTTTCTCGATTAGCTTCTTCGACTCGCTCTTTGTTGACGATGTGGACGTTGCAGCCAATGCGAGCATTTTTGTCGATAATGGCGCGCCGAACCACCGAGTCTTTGCCGATTCCTAGCGGAACTTGGGAATCATCACAAGCAAGTCCTGATTCGCGCTCGGCATAGTCTTCATAGAAATCAGCCCCCATGATCAGCGTGTCTTCGATCGTGGCTCCTCCCTCAATGCGCGATCGCACCCCTAGCACCGAATGGCTGATTCGGCAGTCTTTGAGAACGCAGCCCTCGCCAATCAGTGACTCAGTGATTTTGCAGTCTAAATATTTGCTAGGAGGCAAAAAGCGATGACGAGTGTAAATCGGAGCTTTGTCATCGTAAAAGCTGAACGGGGGATTTGGCTGTTGAGTCAGCGCTAAATTTGCCTCATAAAAGGCTTCGATCGTCCCAATGTCTGCCCAATAATCGTTAAACAAGAATGCCTGAAGGTTATGCGTCTTGGCAGAATTTGGAATAATTTCTTTTCCAAAGTCGGTTTGATCGGGGTCTTGCCGCAACAGCTTCATCAATGCCTCTTTCTTAAAGACATAAATGCCCATTGAAGCAATGTAGGGGCTTTCCTTCGCTTGTTCAGGAGACAGCCCCAAAACGGTTGTGTCTACCTGCATCTCCCTCAGCGCATCCCCTTTGGGCTTTTCGCTAAAGTCGATGACTCGCCCCGCTTTGTCGATCTTCATCAACCCAAACTCAGAAGCGTGACGCTCATCCATCGGCACGACTGAGAGAGTGACATCAGCCCCCGTTTCGCGGTGACGCTGCACAAACTTGCGATAGTCCATCCGATATAAGTGGTCGCCAGAGAGAATGAGATATTCGTCAACATCCCACTCTTGAAACAGCCAAGCATATTGACGTACCGCGTCGGCAGTGCCTTGAAACCAGTTCGGATTTTCGGGAGTTTGTTGAGCAGCTAACACTTCGACAAAGCCATCGTTAAACCCAGACGAAAAGTTGTAGGCTCTGGTGAGGTGTCGGTTGAGGGAGGCAGAGTTAAATTGCGTGAGAACGTAGATTTTAAAGATTTCTGAGTTGATGCAATTACTAACTGGAATATCAATTAAGCGATATTTCCCAGCGAGGGGAACCGCAGGCTTGGCACGTTGCTTCGTTAATGGATAAAGGCGGGTTCCGGCTCCCCCGCCTAAAATGATTGCTAAAACTTTTTTCACAAAGAAACCTCGTTGCTGCCACTTCAACTCCCATCAATAGTGTCTGTCTGTATGGTGCCGTTGACAAGGGGTAGACGAAAGAAGATTGTCAAGTGGGGATCAACGGAAACAGATGATAGTTCTTTATCCCTGCTACTTTAGGGATAAAAAAGGACGATCGCGCTGTGACTGACTCCATCGACTCCTCAGATCTCTTAGCTCGAACGTCGCTCTTTGCGCTTGCGGTTGAACTCAAAGCCCGCATGACGGGTTTCTCAGGCTGGGAAATGCCTGTGCAGTTTAGCGGCATTGGGCAAGAACATCAGGCGGTTCGCACGGCGGCTGGGATGTTTGATATCTCTCACATGGGCAAGTTTGCGCTCAAGGGTAAAGATGTTTTGGGTCAAATTCAAACCTTGGTGCCGTCTGATCTCAGTCGTTTGCAGAGGGGTGAGGCTCAATACACCGTTTTGCTCAATCCGCAGGGCGGCATCATTGACGATCTAATTTTTTATTGCCAAGGACTTGATTTGGATGGGGATCAACGGTGGATAATCATCGTCAACGCCGCCACGACGCTGAAAGATAAAACCTGGATTATCGACCATCTCGATCGCACTCAAATCAGCTTTGAAGATGACTCTCTTTCTAAAGCGTTAATTGCAGTGCAGGGACCTGACGCAGTTCGTCATCTGCAAGCGTTTGTCGATGCTGACCTCGCTCTGATCAAAGCGTTTGGACATTTGGAGGCGAATGTTTTAGGTCAGCCAAGCTTTCTGGCTCGCACAGGCTACACCGGAGAAGATGGATTTGAGGTGATGGTTGACCCAGAAGTCGCGATCGAGCTTTGGCGATCACTCCTCGCCTCCGGTGTGACTCCTTGCGGGTTGGGTGCCCGTGACACTCTGCGATTAGAGGCAGCAATGGCACTTTATGGGCAAGATATCGACGATACCACTACACCCCTCGAAGCAGGCTTAGGTTGGATTGTCCATCTCGACACCAAAGGCGACTTTATCGGTCGATCGGTGCTTGAGCAGCAAAAAAAATCTGGTGTCACTAGACGGCTTGTTGGGCTGCAAATGCAGGGTCGCAACATTGCGCGTCATAACTACCCAGTGCTGCATGACGGTCAAAAAGTGGGCATCGTCACGAGCGGCACTCTCGCTCCGACAGTGGGATATCCGATCGCCCTTGCCTATGTTTCGATCGGGCTGGCTCAGATCGGTCAATCTCTCGAAGTCGAGATTCGAGGTAAACGCCATGGGTCGATCGTGGTCAAGCGTCCTTTCTATCGAGCTAAAAAATCCTAATCGCCAAAAAAATTCCTGAAGACCAGTCGGCTTTCAGGAGCTTTAATTAACAAACGGGACTGGCGCGGCTCGAACGCGCGACCTAGCGCTTCAGATTGGTGTGAGTTTCCCCACTCTCTGGACTATCCCTTCACCCTAAGCAGTCGCTCGTAGGTGGTGACCATCTAGTCTCTACACCTTCCTAAATGAAATGTCCATCTTTTTAAATCAGTCAATTCATCTAGGCTTGGCTCGGTATTTCCATGAAGTGCGACAGCAGATTGCTTAAAATCTTTGCCTCACCTTTTAGGGTTCACCGAGTTTGATCACATTCACGCGCAGAGTTTCCTCGACGGTGCCCAAATCGTTCAGGAGGCGCTCGCTCTATCCATCTGAGCTACAGCCCCAAACCAAGCGAATTATAACAGCCCAGCAAAAAAATGGGGCGCGATCGCCACCCCAAATCTCAATCAGAGTAGCTCAGTGCTGTAATCTACAGATTTATAACGTGAATCAATGATCGGGAGATGTGAATGAATGTCAGCCTAGTTGTCTCCAACCTTTTGAATCCGCCTGTTCTATTCTTCTTTTTAGGAATGCTGGCTGTTTTGGTCAAATCTGATCTCGAAATTCCCGCTCCCATTCCAAAATTATTCTCGTTATATTTGCTGATCGCGATCGGGTTTAGAGGCGGCTCAGAATTAGCTAAAAGTGGCATTACTCAGGATGTATCTTTAACGATCGGAGCAGCGATTTTGATGTCTTGTGTAGTGCCAATCTACACATTTTTTATCTTACGGATCAAATTAGATCCCTATAATGCAGCCGCGATCGCGGCGACTTATGGCGCAATCAGTGCGGTCACTTTTATCACGGCTGGCTCATTTCTCGATCAGCTCAACATTGCCTCTGACGGCTATATGGTGGCAGCCTTAGCATTGATGGAATCACCCGCGATCGTGGTGGGTTTAATCTTGGTGAAAGTGTTTGCAGTCAACAAAGATGGGCAAGAATTCGATTGGGGCGAAATCTTGCGCGAGTCGTTTTTTAACGGCTCAGTGTTTTTGTTGTTTGGCAGCATCATCATCGGCATCTTGACGGGAGAGCACGGCGAACAAGTCTTAAAACCCTTTACCCAAGACTTGTTTTATGGAGCACTCACCTTTTTCTTACTAGACATGGGGCTGGTTGCCGCAAAGCGAATTCAAGACTTGCAGAAGGCGGGCGTGTTTTTGATTGCGTTTGCGATTTTGACCCCGATTTTTAACGCTGGAATTGGCATCGCGATCGCCAAACTCATCCAAATGCCGCAAGGAAATGCGCTGTTGTTTGCCGTTCTCTGTGCAAGTGCGTCTTACATTGCCGTTCCGGCTGCGATGCGGCTCACCGTTCCTGAAGCCAACCCTAGTTTATATATTTCGACGGCTCTCGCAGTCACCTTTCCATTCAATATTTTGGTAGGAATTCCGCTCTATTTGTATGGAATCAATTTGTTCTGGAGCTAATCATGGAAGTCGTCAAACGCGTCGAGATTATGGCAAGTTCGATCGAACTCAATAAAATTCTAAAAGGGCTAGAGAAATCAGGCGTTCCGGGCTACACCGTGATTCGGAATGTGGCTGGAAGAAGTTTGCGGGGCACAGTGTCTGATGATTTTTCGAGCTTAGATAATGTGTATGTGATTGCTTTTTGCTCTACTGAGCAGATTGATGCCGTGATTGAAAACTTGAATCCAATCTTAAACAAGTTTGGAGGCGTGTGCTTTGTGTCAGATGCAATGCAAATGAATGTCGTTCGATGTGTCGGCTCGTGAATGCTAAAACAACAGAAAATTCAGACGTTGCTGAATACGGATATGAAATGCTCTCCTCACGAAGTGTGGCGAGAGCTTTGCCCAACCCTTCTCCCCAGGGAGAAGGAAGCCAGAACTCTTGTCCCCTCTCCATTAGGGAGAGGGCTAGGGTGAGGGTAAAATCTGTGCTTCATGGATCGATTCAGCAACGCCAAAATTCATTGATTTTGCTCCTATCAGATACTCCATCCACAATTTGCTTGCCAGACCCCATCCCAGGGTTCACCACCCGTCTCCAAACCACAGAGAGAACTCGTCGCCTTCAGAATTAATTCGTTGCTGTGACGCGTTCTCAACTCCAGCGTTACCTTTCCTAACATGGTGTCTCGACAAACAAACCTTAGCCCCTGCGCGGTTGGCGCACGCAGCGGCGTTCCGGGTAGATCGGTCGTGCCTATGAGCGTGATTGTATAATCTGCGTTCTTGGCATCCATTTGCCAATAGCCCCACGGTCTGATACACCAACTCACTTCAGAATTCCAGGGCACAAATTCATAAAATTTGCCGCGATGGTGAACGCCAATCATCGCGACCGACTCCATCCACCATAAAACTCCACGTCTACCGCCGCCTGCTGTCAGTGCCAGATCCGGTTCGTTGTCAAAACTATTGCAGTTCAACCAAAACCACTTTTGCGGAAAGGCTCCTCCCCAGTTCTTCTCACCGTAGGCAGGAGCGTTAGTAAATTCATATCGCTTCCCGTTCCAATCAATCCAGCCCGTTGCTAGCCCGTGCGCCATCAAAACTTGCCAACCCGGTTCAAAAATCTGTAGTGAAGACATCCATCCAGCGGTTGACTGTTGTGATTGATCAGAGTTTGCCCAACCGTACACGGGATTGATCTGATACTGCCATTCTGCTGAGTTGCCGTTTGGCTCATAGAGTTTACCTTGATGCCAAGTCGCCGATGCCTGATAGCCTTCTTGGATCTGACGATCGAACTCCCCCGCCTCCAGATATCCAGCTTCTGAAGATTGAGATTTTCCCCAGTGACCCAAGCCCAGCGCGTCTTGCCATGCCCAAAACTGCTGCACGTTTGGGAAGGTGCGACAGAGATATTCATCATTGGCACCCAGAATTTGAGCCGCACCGCCACTGTAGGGTTGATTGCCTGTAGGGTCTTCGATCGAATACATAAACGCAAACGTCTGACCACACTCTGGCAGCGTGACGCGATAATACCAACCCTCAAAAAATAGGCGGCTGCTGCCATCCCAGTGATAGCCGCTATGAGGGGTTTGTAGGCGATGCGATCGACTCATAATAGGGGCACTCCTTGCATGGACCAGACGGATTAACCGCACAGCGAATCTGAGCAGAACGGGCATTATAGCGACAGGTCGAATCCCCAATCAGGGCACCCACGCCTTCGACGTAGTGATAATCAGCAGGCAACGACAAAAGACGCTGAATTTGTCTACGTTCTGCGGCTTGTACAGCATTGCGTAATCGAGCGTGTGCCCTCATCTGCATCTTTCTAAAAAACACGAAAGACAGAAGTGGCGGAATCAGCCCGATCGCGCAAATCAAAATAATCTCCAGCATATGACTATTGTGCTAAATCTCGCTGGAGATGTCAGGGTGAAATTTAGAGAAAACTAATTAAGAGGCTCCCGGTTTAGGCTTATGGGTCGAAGCGACGTGTAGCTCTTTAAGTTGCTTGTCATCGACGCTAGAAGGCGCACTGGTGAGCAAACACCGAGCTTGTTGAGTCTTAGGAAACGCGATCGCGTCTCGAATCGATTCTTCACCTGCCAGCAGCATCACCCAGCGATCGAGTCCATAGGCAATTCCGCCGTGGGGAGGGGTGCCATACTCAAACGCTTCTAACAAAAAGCCGAATTTGTTATGTGCTTCTTCGACCGATAGCCCGATCGTTTCAAACACTTTTGCTTGCAAATCGGACTGATAAATTCGGACACTGCCGCCGCCGACTTCAAAGCCGTTAAACACTAAGTCGTATGCTTGAGCATGAGCCGTTTTGAGATCGTGTGCCTCGTCAGGTTTAGGCGCAGTGAAGGGATGGTGCAATGCTTCCAGGCGCTTCTCGTCAGCGTTCCACTCAAACATGGGGAAGTCGGTCACCCACAGCAAATTGATCTTATCGGGATCGATTAAGTTCAGTTCGCGTGCCAGGGCTTGACGGAGCCGATCGAGTGTTTTATTCACCGTGCTCGTGTCTCCTGCCCCAAATAACAAGAGGTGTCCGGGTTTAGCTCCGGTGCGGGTAAGAAGCTCTTGCTTTTGCTCGTCGGTCAGGTTGTCTTTGATGGCTCCGATCGTGTCAATCTCACCATCTTCACGAACTCGAATATACGCCAATCCTCGCGCCCCGGCTTCTGTCGCTTCTTTAAATAAGTCTCCACCTGGCTTAATTCGCACGTTAGAAACAACATCATTCCCGCCCGGAATCGGCAGAATTTTGACAATGCCGCCCTTCGCAACCGAGTCAGCAAAGACTTTAAAGCCAGAATTTTTGAGAATATCCGACACGTCTACTAGCTCTAGTCCGTAGCGTGTATCGGGTTTGTCAGAGCCGTAGCGATCCATCGCGTCTGCATAAGTCAACTGAGGAAACGGAGTCGGAATCTCAAT
>JBBQYE010000161.1:0-7332 GCA_038208945.1 Leptolyngbyales cyanobacterium
GATGTGCCAGGAGTGGTCGAACCGATCGTGCTATTGGTTCTCTTAATTCGTCATTTAGAACGGATGGCAGACCACGCAACCAACATTGGCAAACGAGTTGCTTATATTGTCACCGGGCAGCGATAAAACCATCTCACAGGGCAACCCTAACGGTATTTTGAGGGATGTCAATCGCGGGTGATCTATACCCGTCATTGAGCTTTTTCAGCGATCGGGATTACCAAAGGGCTTGTAGCTCAACCTGCTTAAACCTGCATCATTCCCAACAGCGTCACTTCCCAAACCAACTGTGATTGGACGTAGGCAAGCAAATAATCTCTCGCCTTTTCAAGAAGTTGCAGAGGCAAAGCAGATTGACCGCTCAGCTTTGCCTGTTGCCAATAGATTTGTTGCAAATAGTCCACTAGCCAGAGTTGAGCCTCACTGTCTAGGGTTTTAGTGATTTGACGGGCGATCGTCAATGTTTCTCGAAGTGATTTTGGCAAGTGAGTCACGGCTTGTAATAACTCTGGCGGAATCGTCTGAAACTTTTGCCAATGGACGATCGCGTCTCCGGGGCTTCCTTGAGCGAGTGCCAAAATCTGCGGACATAGCAGAATTTTATCAAAGCCCGCGGTGCTAAGAACTTGCGCGATCGCCTCTGAGTTCAACCGATAAAACGGGATGCGCTGACAGCGAGACACCAGAGTTGGCAGCAGAGAGTCGGCACTGGGCGCTAACAAAATCAGAGTCGCCCGTCCTGGTTCTTCTAAGGTTTTAAGCAGGGCGTTTGCGGCGGGTTCTGCCATCGTCTCGGCTTGGTCGATGATCACGATCGAGCGATCGGCTTCTAAGGGCGGACGGCTTAAAAATAGTGAAATTTCTCGCACTTGGTCGAGGCGGACTTGCGGCGGTGTTTTCTTCTTCACCCCGGCTATTTCGGCTTCTGCGGGTGAGAGCCGCTTACCTTGGTGCAAATAAGTCGGCTCAACCCAAAGCACATCGGGGTGATTCCGCTGCGCGACTCGTTGGCGCGGGTCACACACCAAAAGTTTGACAAACGCCTCAGCCGCTAATCGTTTGCCTACACCCGAAGAACCCGCAAATAAATAGGCAGGAGCGACCCGATCGCGCTTGATTGCCTGGGTCAATAATTCAACTGCTTGAGGCTGTCCGATTAGCGAATCAAAAGTAGTCATGTTTTTTATAGCGACAAAATTCTAATCCGTCAGCCCTGAATGGCTCCATACCAACGAGCCAGATGTTGACTGAGAGCGGCCTCGATGTGTTCAGCTACCTCTAACTCGCTGCGACTGGCATCAATGCGGACAATCCGATCGGGATTCTGCTCCGCTAGTTGAGCAAATCCGTGCTGCACCCGCTGATGAAAGTCTAGATCTGCCTGCTCAATGCGATCGCTCGCTCCTCGCTTCTGCGTTCGGGCTAACCCTTGTTCTACATCGAGATCGAGCCATAGCGTTAAATCACTTTGCAGCCCATTGGTTGCCACTTGTTTAAGCTGATCAATGAGCGCAAAGTCGAGTCCTCGTCCATATCCCTGATAAGCGATCGTCGAATCGGTGTAGCGATCGCACAAAATTATCGAGCCTTCTGCCAGGTGAGGGCGCAAAAAACCTTCGACGTGCTGGGCACGATCTGCCGCATAGAGCAATAATTCTGCTCGATCGTGAATTGGCTCTCTAGCAGGATTAAGCAACAACTGGCGCACCCCCACCCCCAAGTCAGTGCCGCCGGGTTCGCGGGTCGCCATCAGTTGCTTCACAAATCTTTTTGATTGGAGATTGGGCAACCAACCGCTGTTGAATAACCACTGGCGCGATCTTTGAAGCTGAGTCGTCTTGCCACAGCCCTCAACCCCCTCAAATACAATGAGTTTGCCGTCCATTATCACCATTAGTTAGTGGACAAGATCAACCGACTACAGCCGTCTCTTTGCCCCCTCGCAAGATAAGTCAACCTGAGAGGAATTCGCTATAAAAGTCTTAAGGACTTTCGCAGGAAAGCACTTCAGCTTACACTAAGCCTTGGTATGACACCAGACCAGAGTATCGTTTTAACGTATCTTGGGAACGTATCATAGAAAAGTTCGTTCGTCGCACGCTTGGGGTTGGCTATGGCTCGTTACACCTGTCTGATCACGGTTGGAATCTCTTCTAGCAATCTCCAACCCATGCTAAATGAGACGCTCAAGTCTTGCAGCATGGATATTATCTACGACACTGGAGATTATGTTATGGCGCGAGAGACTCCGGGGCGAGTGTCGTTTCCAAAGTTAGTGACAGTAGAGGTTTTCGTCGATAAAACGATCGTCACCGAAGAAGAAGTCAAGATGAATTTTGTAATCAAAAACGAAGAACTTCCGCTTCAGGTAGACAATCACTGCCGTCAGGTGTTTACACAAGTCAGCCAAGCCATCAGCTACAACAAGCATTGGCGACTGATCGAAACCGTCGGAGGGTGACGCACGATCGCAGATCTAGGCTATTCGTTGTCTAGCTCTGCCGTGCCCGGGTTGATTAAGGTGATATCAAACTCATCGGGAGGCACTGTTGCATAAGCATCTCGTCTGAGCAGATGATAGATCACTCGCACCTGAGGACCAAAAATCACCTCATCACGATCGCGCAAATCATGCGCTCTTAGCCGCCGACCATTGATCAAAAGACCGTTGGCACTGGGCTTACCATTTTGATCACCGTCTTTGATGTGATAAGAGCAAGTGCCGTCGGGGTTAGCTCGCTGCTCGATCGCCGCATGATAGCGAGAGGCAAACTGAGAGATCAGCCGAATATCACACTCAGAATCTCTGCCGATCCAGTAGTGAGAATTTTCGAGTCGTTCTTCTCGTTCTCCGGTGTCATCTTTTACAATCAGAAAATGGCTTTGGTAGGGATCGAAAGGCATCGCAAGTTTAGGGGAGACTGGGACTGAGCAAAACCGATTGGGTCGAGTGCTATTGTATACCGCTGTGTGAATTCACGGAGAGCGCCATTTGGCTAAACCTTTCTTTCAATCTTCTGGATCACCGATCATGTTGGGGCTGATCAGTGTGATGTCAAACTCATCGGGCGGAACGGTTAAGAATGCCTCACGCCTTAATAAGTAATAGATTGCCCGCACCTGAGGACCAAATACCACTTCATCTTCATTCCTAAGATCATGGGTTTGCAGCTTTCGCCCATTGATTAGCAAACCATTGGCGCTAGGCTTGCCTTTAAGGTTGCCATCTACAATTCGATAATAGTAGGTGCCATCTTCGTTGGGCAACTGAAGTAATGTGGCGTGACGACGAGACACAAACTGAGACACTAATCGGATGTCACATTTTGGGTCGCGCCCGATCGAATAAACGGGTGCGTCGAGGATAAATTCGCGTCGTCCCTTATCGTCTTCGATGATTAAGAGATGATTTTGATTCGGTTCTGAAGGCATGAAAAGTCGAAGGGTTGGCGGATGAGAAACAGTGACTGGCAGCCTAATCTCGCTACGATATCTGACAGGTCTGAAAGGGACTCAGTGGTAATAGCGATTTAGGAGCTTTTATAATCGTCGAGAAAACCTCTGATTTTATTAGAACACAGCCCTGAGACGCTTTATAAACCCTGATAAGATCAAATTAGCTGAAAGTGCGAGCGGTTACGCAGGTTTTAAGCACGAGGTGTAGAAAACGCCCGACGCAGCAGAAGCGAATTTGTAACCACGCTGACAGAGCTAAAAGCCATTAAAGCACCCGCGGCGGCAGGACTGAGCAAAATTCCAAATTTTGGCAGCAAGATGCCTGCGGCGATCGGGATTCCTAGCAAATTATAGGCAAATGCCCAAAACAAGTTTTGCCGAATTTTGCCAAAAGTGGCGCGGCTAAGAGATAAGGCTTCGACCACATCGGTGAGACGATCGCGCATTAAGACAATGCCTGCCGTCTCAACCGCGACATCGGTTCCTGATTTGAGAGCAATTCCCACATCGGCTTGAGCCAGCGCAGGCGCGTCATTAATGCCGTCTCCCACCATGGCGACAAGAGTTCCCGGCTCGGCTTGCAGCGTGCGAATCACCGAGGCTTTTTGCTCTGGGCGGACTTCAGACAAGACATTTTCTGATGGGATGTTGAGCGTTTTTGCAACGGTTTGGGCGGTTTCGCGACGATCGCCCGTCAGCATAATGACTCGCAAGCCCATTTTCTGTAGTGAGTCAACGGTTTCTTGGGCATCCGATCGCACCGCATCTCTAGCGGCAATGAGACCCACCAAGGTATTAGCAACTGACACATATACAACCGTTTTGCTGGCTTGTGCTAACGTTTGCGCCTGTGCCTGGGTTGTCTCACTCACCACCACTGCATTTTGCTCCATCCAGGTCAGGGTTCCAAGTAAGACAGATTGCGGCTCTGAGTGCAGCGAAACCGTTGCAGACACTCCAAGCCCTGGCTCTGTGTAGAAATCTTGAGCGGGAAGAAGTGAAAGTTCTTGCTGACTGGCAGCGCGAACGATCGCATCTGCAAGGGGGTGACGCGTTCCACTTTCAACCGTTGCGGCGATTTGCAAAAGATTAAACTCTTCCTGATCAGACGATTTGAAAGAAATGCAGTCTGTGACGATCGGGCATCCAGCGGTGAGCGTCCCCGTTTTGTCAAACACGATCGTCGTCAAAGCGTGAACTCGCTCTAACACGTCGCCCCCTCGAATCAATAATCCTCGTTCGGCACCGATGCCCGACCCGACCAAAATTGCGGTTGGGGTGGCGAGTCCAAGCGCACAAGGGCAGGCAATCACCAGAACCGCGATCGCGAGTTTGAGACTCAGCAATAACGGAGACGGGTGAATCGTGACAGCGGACGGATCAAGGTGGTGCATAGCGTGTTCACTGCCCAGCGCTTGACCTGCAAACAAAACCTGTGACCAAACGTGAGTGCCGACGAAATACCAGAATAGGAAGGTGAGCGTGGCGATCGTCATCACGCCATAGGTAAAATAACCCGCGATCGTGTCCGCTAATTTCTGAATCGGAGCCTTGCGCGCTTGGGCATCTTCGACCAGATTGATGATTCGTGCCAGGGTGGTGTCTTTGCCGATATGATTGGCTCGAATCGCGATCGCGCCCGACTGATTGAGCGTTCCGGCTGAGACGCGATCGCCCGGCTGCTTTTGCACTGGGACAGGTTCACCCGTCAGCATCGATTCGTCGATCGTGGTCTGCCCAGCGACGACTTCGCCATCGACAGGAATCTTCTCACTCGGCAGCACTTGCAGCCACTCACCGACGCGAATCCGATCGACCGCGATCTCAGTTGAGAGATGAGGAATGAAAGACGAAGGATTAAGAGGATCTTGTTCGTTCTTCTTGACCAATCGGGCAGTCTGGGGTTGAAGTGCCAAAAGCGCCTGAAGAGACGATGCTGCCCGACTTCTTGCCCGTTGCTCTAACGTGCGACCGAGGAGGATGAAGCCGACTAACATCACAGGTTCGTCAAAAAAGCACTCCCAGCCGAGTTGGGGAAACAGAAGCGCAATCAAACTAGCGGTAAACGCGGTGACGGTGCCCAGCCCGACGAGCGTATTCATGTTGGGAGCATTGCGGCGCAAGCCTTGCCAGCCGTCAATAATCATCGATCGTCCCGGCACTGCTAGCGCGATCGCGGCTAGCCCACAGTGCAGCCAAATGTTGCTGAGTCCGGGGATGGCGATGCCTGCGAGTTGATTGAGGTGCCCGATCGTCGAGATTACTAAGAGCAAAATCGCGATCGTCAGGCTGCGAGTCTGCTGTTGGGTGTCTAACCGTCGCCGTTCTGCAAGATCGATCAAGCTTGCGGATTCTGGAGCGCCTTCGGGATAGCGAGGCTGACTCGGAAACCCGGCTTCGGTCAATTTTTCGGCTAACAGTGCGGGATCGATGGCTGATTCACACTCAACCGTTGCCAACTCTGTGACAAGATTCACCGTGGCAGAAATCACCCCCGGCTCTTGAGTGAGGGCATTCTCGACGGTTTTGACACAGCCTGCACACTTCATGCCGCTCACATCGATCGTGATTGTCTCTGAGGGGAGGGTGTTGATTTCTGTTTTTGACGTGGTTTGCATCGCACACTCAAGCAAGGTAGTTCACAGGCTCCTTTCTTGAGGGTAGATGAAGTTTTGTACGATCGACCGAAAAACTTTAATTCTTTTCTGAGTTGGTGATCGCTGAAGGAGAAATGCGTCGCCATCCAAATAGGTAGATCAACACACACAACTGAGCGGGAACCAAAATCAGGTAGTTTCTGAGGAAGAAATTAATCTCTAAATTCGAGAATGTACTGAAGTAGCCTGCGCCCAAAGTAGCGAAGAGGACGATCGAAGCAATTTTTTTAGGTTTCAGCATTGGGGGCGTTTCAGTAAAGTTCAAGTGAGATCAAAAAATCCTGGTGAAGTGCTGTGAAAGAGACGCAAAAACCAGGATTTTGAGGGTTGTCGATCTTCAGCAGTCCTTAAAACCAGCCTTTTTTGTTCGTCACATAGGTGCTGATGAATTCGTCGTCGCTTTTGGTCAAGTAGATAATTCCTTCAACAAAGCCGATGATGCCGAAGATAAACGCTCCGAGACCCAGCGTTAAAATGCTGCCCAATAGCATGATCAGCGCTTCTGTCTTATAGCCCAAAATAAATTTGTGGATGCCCAGCGCTCCAATCAAAATTCCACAAATACCAGCCGCGACTTTCTTGCTCGCGTCATTAGAAGTTCCGGTTGTCATCGTCTTAGCCTTTGGTTGTGAGAGTCCGCACTCAATGTGCCCAGCCAAAAGAGGTAACGAACAAAAAACTAAGATTTCCCGGAGGTTTAAGGCGATTCAAAATTTATGAATTTCCGCTTCCCAAAATGAAGAGACTTAACAAAGTGCCGCTATTCCATAAGCTGTGCAGCAGCATGGAGGCGAGAAGATTTTGAGTGCGGGTGTAAACAAATCCTAAGACGATGCCCAACGTCATCAGGGGGATGACTTCTGAAAGACTCAGGTGAACGACTGCAAACAAAAAACTACTGAGGAGAATGGCTTGCCAAGTCGAAAAATAGCGAGTCAGCGACGGCAGGAGAAATCCTCTAAAAAAGATTTCTTCAAAAAACGGAGCCGCGATCGCTGCCGTGACAAAAAAGATCGCAATGGCGAGGCTGTCTTTTCCTTCCAAGGCGATCGGCAAAATTGGGTTACTCCCGCCGCGTCCCTGCCAGATTTGCTGATTGACCAGCGACACCACAATCACGAGGGGAAACGCCGCTAAATATCCGCCCAAGCCCCACCAAAACCACTTGCCTTTGAGACTGAGATGAAACCAGCGATCGGGCAACGGCAAAAACGATTTA
>JBBQYE010000162.1:0-7296 GCA_038208945.1 Leptolyngbyales cyanobacterium
GTTGTCAGCCGCTCAGACTTGTTGCCTATATTTGAGCCATTGGTAAGCTCGGTCGGAAGCCGCTAATCTCCATCAATCAGGATGGATACGACACTGCCGCACTTCAAATTAAGGTGCGTTTGAGCATTGGCTCGATTCGCGGCAACTTCAACCCAACCGTGACTACTTACCAAAGCCAGAATCTCTCCAGGTTCGCTCTCTGAGTATGTAGTTTTGCCTGGATAGGTCGCGTTCTCTATTCTGACGCTCCAAGACTTCCCGGCAACGTCACTTCCTGGAATCGTAGTGATCAAATTGCCGAAATGATCGATCGCTTGAATCACTCCCTGAACCGTGCTTCCCGTCCGAATCAGATCCGGAATTGGCAATTGCACGATCGTGCTCAAATCAATGTCAGTCCCCAGTTCTCGGAGCGGCACTCCGCTTGCCAGATGCGCCCCAACCGCAGCAAAAATATCGCGTCCGTGAAAGGTTGTGCTGGGCGATGAGGTTCGCCAATAGCTGGGATTGGTCAACTCAACAGCCGAGATCGCCCCTTGTTGACTCAGAACACCACTCACTAAACCATTATCAGGCGCGACCAAAAATCCTGACTCAAGTTGAATGGCGATCGCGCGTCGTTGAGTTCCTACACCGGGATCAACAACTGCCACATGCACCGTTCCAACTGGGAAGTAGGGATAAGCACTCATTAAGTGAAACCGAGCCGTCGCAATATCTTGAGGGGGACCGTGATGCGTTAGATCAATCACCGTGAGAGAAGAATTGATCTGAGCGATCGTTCCTTTCATCACCGCCACATAGATGTCGGTTGCGCCAAAGTCACTCAGCAGCGTCAAAATCATGACGATTTCCTATGGCTCTAATAGTTAATTTTGGTAGTGTAAGCTACCGTTTAGGTCTTTGATGTTATGATTAGAAGACATAGCGACTTAGCACAAATAATTTTTTGGAAATGCCCGGTATGAACAGAAATCATCAATCTCATACACAGACTGCAACCACCCACCGCGAAAATCTGCAAAAAAACTTGCAGCGTCGGATGGAAGCCGCTAGAGATAGAGGCGACGAAAACCTCTTACGGATGCTAGAAGCAGAAGCCAACTACATCAAGTAGTGAACGTCTCAATCCTCAAACCTTGCTCTTGTTCAAAATCTGACAAAAGGTACAGACTGTAAGTCTGTACCTTTTTGCATTGAATGCTTAATTTTTCTACCCACCTGATTTCTGTATACTTAGTTTTAAGTTTTATGAACCGATATCGGTAGCGAATTATTTCGATTGTGGAGAATGTAGATGAAAGTCGCAGTAGTAGGGGCAACTGGATTTGTAGGCAGTCGTTTAGTAGAGCGATTGACGGCTGAAGGACATCAAGTCATAGTCTTCACCCGCAATGCTCTAAAAGCGGAACAGGTTTTTCCAAAATCTGCTTATCCCAATTTAGAGATCATTGCTTACGATCCGATCGAGTCCGGTGCATGGCAAGACTCGATCGCAGGCTGTGATGGCGTAGTCAATCTGGCAGGAGAAGCGATCGCTGAAACTCGCTGGACTCCAGAGCGCAAGCGATCGTTGATGGATAGTCGCCAGATCACGACTCAAAAATTGGTCGAAGCCATTGCCAAGGCAAATCTCAAACCGTCTGTGTTGGTGAATGCATCGGCGATCGGGTTCTACGGCACGAGCGAGACTGCCACCTTTGACGAAACCAGTCCTTCAGGCAACGACTTTCTAGCAGAAGTTTGCCAAACCTGGGAAGCCGAAGCCAGCAAAGTCAAAGAAAGCGGCGTTCGTCTTGTGATTTTGCGGCTTGGAATTGTTTTAGGAATGGGTGGGGCATTGGGCAAAATGCTTACGCCGTTTAAGCTATTTGCAGGAGGTCCGATCGGAAGCGGCAATCAGTGGTTCTCGTGGATTCATCGAGAAGATTTGGTGAGCTTGATTTTGCGGGCATTAACTCGACCCCAGATGGAAGGCGTTTTTAACGCTACGGCTCCAAAGCCCGTCCGTATGGCTGAGATGGCAACTGCACTAGGTCAAGTGCTCAGTCGTCCGTCTTGGATACCAGTGCCTAGTTTCGCCCTAGAAGCGATGTTGGGAGATGGCGCTAAAGTGGTGCTCGAAGGTCAAGAAGTGTTGCCCAAACACACTCTAGCCGACGGGTTTGGCTATCAATATCCAACCATTAAGCCAGCCTTAGAAGAAATTTTGAGCTAGTCTCATCAGCTTGTCAGAGTTGCTCAAAATTTTGTTATCTTGGCAAAGCAACACGAACGCCCTGCCTGCAAAAAGATCAATTCAAACAGAACCATGCAAACCAAGAAATTAGAGCTACTGTTATTGGCGGGATGTTCTTGCCTTTTCACAATACTTTGCCAGCCGATCGCCCAAGCGGTCACGGCTCCTACTGGCACAGAGACGATCCTGCAAATCTCTGCCCAGCTAGAAGGTTTGTATTGTAGAACTAATTTTCAGGACAACTTCGGAGCTAAGGTGAATAAGCAAAGCTCTTGATGTCAATGTAGCCCTACTTTTTAGAACCGTGATGTTCACAAGGTGGGGCAGAAATCGATTTATCTAACCATCCGGCTGCCTGTTGCAACCTTAAAAGCGCCTCTTCTGGCTGGTCTTTGAGCAGAAAAATCAGCGCAACGGCAGCTTGTTCGCGAGATCGAGCCAGTCGATTTGACTTGAGTTGATGCCAATCGCGATCACTGATACTTAATTTCTCGGTTAATGCCTGCGCTAACTCAAATGCACTGAACTCAGAAAGCTTAGTGACTGCGGCTGGGGTAGAGGCTTCTGTTTGAGATTGGATCATGTGTAAAATCTGGCATAGAACGCTGTTCACATGGAATGGGTAAAATGAATCGGTCTACCCATCACTCCTACTCTACTACGCTTGAATGCAGCCATCCCAAGACCCCGATCGTTTATCCACAAAACCAGACTCTGATGAGTCAGAGCTATCCTTTGAGCAAATTCTTGAAACCGTAGAGCGATCGCTCCAAGAACTCAAAGAGCGTCACGCCCAAATCGAGCAAGATCAGCCGCTTCAAAAAGAGTTAGAAGCGCGATCTCAAACGGTGCGATCGCAGCTTCGTCAAAGCAAATCGTCTAGCCTTAAATTAGAATTACGAAAGATCGAGACGCAGCTAGAAGAGCTAGAGTTCAATCTAGAAAGCCGTTTATTTTCGTGGGCTGGCTTTAAAGAAGTCTTCTGGCAAGCCGTTCGATTTGGCGGACTTGGTATTGTGGTCGGCTGGTCGTTGGCTTTTTATACTTTAAAGCATCCGACTCCTAGCCCCAAAAGTTCGACTCCGCAGACCTTAACCCCCTAAACCCCTCATGACACGACGGATCTCAGAACTGCTACGCACCGGACAACCCGACGAGTCAGTCACGATTAAAGGCTGGGTTCGCACTAAGCGAGAGCAAAAAGGCTTCTCGTTTATCGAAGTGAACGATGGCTCGTCGATGGCAGGTTTGCAAGTGGTGATGAATGCTGACCTACCGGATTATGAATCTGTGGTCAAACGACTGAGTACGGGAGCGTCAGTTGAGGTGTCAGGAGTTTTGGTGCCGTCTCCAGGCAAAGGGCAGCGCATTGAGGTCAAGGCAGATTCTGTCATCGTCTATGGTGAAGCCGACGCAGAGACTTATCCGCTGCAAAAGAAACGTCACTCATTTGAGTTTTTGCGGGAGATTGGGCATCTACGATCGCGCACCAACACCCTAGGAGCTGTCTTCCGAGTTCGGAATGCTTGCTCAATGGCAATCCATCAATTCTTTCAAGAACAAGGATTCATCTGGGTCCACACTCCTATTCTCACAGCGAGCGACTGTGAAGGGGCAGGTGAAATGTTTGCGGTCACCAGTTTGGATCTCAAAAAAGTCCCTTTAACCGAAAATCAATCGGTTGACTATAGCAAGGATTTCTTTGGCAAACCGACTTATTTAACCGTGAGCGGACAGCTAGAAGCCGAAATTATGGCAACGGCATTCAGCAACGTCTACACGTTTGGTCCAACGTTTCGCGCCGAAAACTCTAACACGTCGCGCCACCTGGCAGAGTTTTGGATGGTCGAGCCAGAAATGGCATTCTGTGACCTCGAAGGAGATATGGATTTAGCCGAGGCGTTTCTCAAATATATCTTTTCCTATGTGCTGGAGAAGTGTCCTGAAGATATGCAGTTTTTCAACGATCGCATCGATAACTCAGTTCTCACAACCGCCGAAAACATCATTCACAATGAGTTTGAGCGGGTCACTTACACGAAGGCGGTCGAGCTTTTATCAAAGAGCGATCGGACGTTCGAGTATCCTGTCGAGTGGGGCTTAGATCTGCAATCTGAACACGAGCGTTTCTTAGCCGAAGAACTCTTTAAAAAGCCTGTGATCGTGACTGATTACCCGACACAGATCAAAGCGTTCTATATGCGGTTGAATGAAGACGAAAAAACCGTTCGTGCGATGGATATTCTCGCGCCTAAGATTGGAGAGATTATCGGCGGCTCTCAGCGAGAAGAACGGCTCGATGTTTTAGAACGCAGAATTCAAGCGCAAGGCTTGGACGTAAAAGACTATTGGTGGTATTTGGATTTGCGACGATATGGCACTGTTCCCCACGCAGGATTTGGGTTAGGATTCGAGCGTCTCGTGCAGTTCATGACGGGAATGGGCAATATCCGCGATGTAATTCCATTTCCTAGAACTCCGCTAAATGTTGAGTTCTAAGACACGAAAAACCTGGAGAGTAATCGAGCTACCTCCAGGAAGATGGTCAAATAAAACGAGCTGTGAGAACTACATCAAACCGAGTTGCGCTAAGATGCCCTTGCCCGTCATTAACTCTGTAGCAAATCCGATCGCGATTCCTAACATGGCTAGGCGACCATTCAATGACTCAGCGAATTTGGTAAAGCCGATTTTGCCTTCTTGCTTTTCCATCTGAATTGCCTCACTCAAAAGATACATTTCTTCAGACAACTTAACGCTTATTAAACCGTTTAGCAACAATCTGCCTGATATCAAGGCTCTACGAATGAGACACTAGATCTCTAAGTTACCGTCATTTTGATTTGTCATGTCAGATCCTCAAGCGATTAGTGCGGCGGTTGCAGCGCTCTACAACACTTATCCGTTTCCACCAGAGCCATTACTCGACGAGCCACCTCCGGGCTATAACTGGCGCTGGAACTGGTCAGCCGCCTACAATTTCTGCACTGGGCAAGCACCTAAACGACACGATATCCGTATTTTAGATGCAGGCTGCGGCACGGGTTGCGGCACTGAATATCTGGTGCATCTCAATCCTGACGCGCAGGTGACAGGAATCGATCTGAGTTCGGGGGCGTTGGCGGTCGCGAGAGAGCGATGTCAGCGATCGGTCAACGATCGGGCAGAGTTTCATCATCTCAGTCTCTATGATGCCAACCAGCTTTCTGGTAAATTTGACCTGATCAACTGCGTCGGCGTGTTGCATCATTTGCCTGATCCGATTCGCGGCATTCAATCCCTAGCGACAACACTCGCTCCTGGCGGAATTATGCACATCTTTGTCTACGCAGAGTTGGGACGCTGGGAAATCGGATTAATGCAGCAAGCGATCGCTCTCTTGCAAGGAACCCAAAAAGGCGACTATCGCGATGGGGTAAAAGTCGGTCGTCAGATCTTCGAGACCTTGCCTGAAAACAATCGTCTGGTGCAGCGAGAAAAAGAACGCTGGTCAATGGAAAATCAGCGAGACGAGTGCTTTGCTGATATGTATGTCCATCCTCAAGAGATTGACTACAACATTGAGACCCTGTTTCAACTTATTGATGCGTCTGGTTTGAGGTTTTTGGGCTTCTCGAACCCTCGACAGTGGACGCTTGATCGCTTGTTAGGCAAAAATCCTGACCTGATTGAACGGGCAAAAGGATTGAGCGATCGTCAACGCTATCGCCTGATCGAACTCCTCGATCCCTCTTCGGTCACTCACTACGAATTCTTTTTGGGGCGAGGCGAATTGCCCTTAGCCGATTGGTCATCTGACGACGCGCTGCTTAACGCCATTCCTGGGCGAAGCCCCTGCATAGATGGTTGGGAGAGTCGCTGCTTATTTAATTACGACTATCAAATTGTGAATCTGTCCGAGCCAGAGTTTGAATTTATGCAAGCCTGTGATCAAAATCAGGAGCAACGCACGATTAGAGAAATCTTGTCATCGGTGCCCTTGGAATTAGAGACTGTCCGATCGCTGCAACAGCAACAGCTAATTTTGCTGACTCCAAAAACCTGACTATCGTTCGTCTGGGTCAATGCCCATCGATCTCAGCCGTTCTCTCAGTCGCTCGTTTTCTCGTCGCTCAAAGTCTGCTTGCTCGTCGGTTGCAAGGTGACGATCGCCCGTTTGGTCATACCAATACAGAACTTCTTGTTCGATTTGACCAAACGATCTCACAAACCGCCCAATTCCTAACCCAATTTCCGGCATCCAGTAAGGCTCTCCAATCTGCAACTGATAGCTGCCGTTGACGAGCTTATAAACCTCAAACGGCTGATGCCCGTCCCGTCGCCAATAGTCGGGATTGTAAATGACGTAATACAACACGCCCAGGTCAGCGTAGATTTTGACTTTTTCGTCATATTCGCCGCCCGGTGTCCACGACACGATTTCTAGAGCCACGATCGGAACCACGTTGTTTTCTTCCCAAACGACGTAGCTCTTACGTGACTTACCCTGTTTCTTTAGATCTACACCCAAGCTCAAAAAGCCGTCGGGCACCACGGGAACTCTGGGACTTATCCCTGTGGTGTGATAAATGCCCATGTCTACGCCAAAAAACCAATCAACGCGATTTGCCCAAAGGGATTGCAACAAGAACAGCAAAAAATTGGGGATAAAATTCTGATCTTCGTTATCCGCGGGGGTATCGTCTGAGCAAGGCAACTCGGCACTGGTGGGCAGATTTTGCAGATCGGACTGGATCATCTCAAAGTCCTGAATGCGACGTGAAATTATTGTAAGCGATCGCTACTTTTTACTCGTTTCAAACACGCTTGACATTAAGTATTATTACCTGTGCATGGTACGATAGCTATTGGCTAAACGAGCCGTTGTGATTGCATTAGGCTCCGATCGGGTCTAGTGGCTATCATGGCAATGTTGCCCTACTTCATGGATCGCACCTGCTATGGAGGAAACCTCCCCGCCTGCTTCTGAGCAATCAGAACCCAGCGCATCAATGCAAGATTTCTATCGGCTCCAACAAGAGTTGTTAGCGATCACCCTCATCCTGACGGGTCTAATC
>JBBQYE010000163.1:0-7272 GCA_038208945.1 Leptolyngbyales cyanobacterium
CTGAGGATGCCACCGATAAAAATTCCACCAGCCTGTGCGATCGCTGATGAAATAAAGAACACCATCGGGCGACCATTCCGGCTGAAAAATCGACTCATCTTTGCCGCCTGCAATGTGTTGAGGGTCGCTTAACCGTCCGTCTGGCTGAATTTGAGCTACCCACAAATCAGTACCATCCCACGGCATGTTGGGATGATTCCACGAAATCCAGGAGAGCAATGTGCCGTCAGGACTGAGACTCGGCGAGGCATAGAAATCATGCCCAGACGCGAGAATCGTCTGCTCGGCTTCGGGTTCGCCAAGCGGAACGGCAACGATCGTGTTAACCGCTTCTTTATCCGCGACGCGATGATCTTCTCGAATGCAAATTAACCGATCGTGGAATGGATCAAGCGTCGCATCTGCATAGCGCAACGATTCAGCCGATGTCAGGGGCACCGGAGCTGCGTTTGCCGATTGACGATAGAGACGCTGATCGGCAAAGTTAGAGAAATAAACCACGCCATCTGCAACCAAAAACGACCCGCCTCCATATTCATGCACACGAGTCCGAGCGTTAAAGGGGGGCGGCGTTCTCTCGGTGGTGCTATCGTCTGATCGCTGCATAATCACACTGCGTCCACCTTCGGCAGGGCGCGACTCGCTCCAATAAATGTCTGAACGATCGAGCTTGATTTGTCCTAGCCCAATCGAGCCAGCCACGATTAAGTCTGAGGTGATGGGCGATTTCCAAGATCCATAAGGGGATTGTGGGGCAGTCATAGGGCTTCTCCATAGTCTCTCTTAATAGTTTGTCACGTCGATCGAGAACAAAGAATCTTACATTGAGATTGATTTATCTTATCGCTCGTCACTTTAGATGCTCGATTAGATGATTTATGTTAAATTCTAAAAGGGTGTTGAATTCGGTTGACAGTTTGTTTTTATGAACGAGCACATCCCCGAATCTAATATCTTTGCAATTTCTGGTTCTGGAGATTTCCTTCGATGTCGATTTATGTTGGTAACCTTTCTTATGAGGTTACACAAGAAGACCTTTCTGCTGTATTTGCAGAATATGGTGCGGTAAAGCGAGTTCAGCTTCCGACTGATCGCGAAACAGGTCGGATGCGTGGGTTTGGGTTTGTTGAGATGGAAACAGACGATCAAGAATCGGCTGCGATCGAAGCATTAGACGGTGCAGAATGGATGGGTCGTGATCTGAAAGTCAATAAAGCAAAGCCCCGTGAAGACAATCGCGGCGGTGGCAATCGTGGCGGCGGTCGGAGTGGTGGTTTCTCCCAGCGCTACTAAATCAGTTTTTATTGAGTCAGAGACCTTGAACGTTGGGCAATGAAAGCCTAGACGTTCAAGGTCTTTCTAATTGAGAGTTATGAGAGCCAGACTTGAAAACGAGATTGTGTTTTTGCATCACGACGACGTTCCACCGTTTAAGAAAGGGGGATCGGTGGTGCGGAATAGTTATTTTTGGGCGCTAAAGTCGATCGCAGGTCGGGCAAGCCGGGGGCGTGATTGGGAATATGAGCCAGAAGTGTGGTTAGCCCTGCAACGAATGCTGCTGTCGTTTTCTGAATCGGGCTATTTGGGGTTGTCTGAGACGATGTTAGAGTTTCCGGCAGACACCGAGGAAATTCCGGCACTGTTGCGTCCGGTGGCGACGTGGCAGTGAGCGAAAACTATCGCATGGATCTTGAACGGGGGATCTCGATCGTAAACGTCGTCCCTTCAGAAGATGAGATGCACTTTAGAAGTCCGCCATGTTTTTCGACGATGATTTGGTAGCTAATCGAGAGTCCAAGTCCGGTGCCTTTGCCGACAGGTTTGGTGGTGAAAAAGGGTTCAAATAACCGACGCTGGACTGATTCGGGCATTCCTGAGCCGTTGTCTGACAGATGAATTTGAATGGTTTTATCTATGATCGCAGTCTGAATCCGAATCGTAGGGGATCTGTGATTTGCTAATGCGTCGATCGCGTTGCTTAAAACGTTCATAAAAACCTGGTTAAGTTGACCCGCATAGCATTCTACTAACGGCAGTTCTCCATAGTCTTTAATCACGGTGATGTCGGGACGCTCTGAATCTCCTTTAAGCCGATTTTGCAGAATCAGCAGCGTGCTATCAATGCCGTCGTGAATGTTGACATCTTTAAAATCAGCTTCATCGGTGCGTGAGAAATTTCGCAGTGCCAGCACGATTTGCCGAATCCGATCGGCTCCCATCTTCATTGAGGAGAAGAGTTTTGGTAAATCTTGTAAGAGAAAGTCGAGATCGACTTCATCTGCTTCGAGTTGAATGTCTGAGACTGGGTTAGGATAATGCTTTCGATAAAGCTGCAAAAGTTTCAACAAGTCTTGAACATAGCTATCGGCGTGGTTCACATTGCCATAGATAAAGTTAACTGGGTTGTTAATTTCGTGAGCAACTCCTGCAACCAGTTGCCCTAAGCCAGACATCTTCTCAGTTTGCACGAGTTGCGCCTGGGTTTGTTTCAGTTCTCGAAGCGTGATTTCTAGCTCTTGGGTTTGCTGTCTCAACTGCATTTCTGACAACTGGAGTGCAGATTCTGCTTGTTTGCGCTTAATGCCGAGCGCTAACTCCCTAGAGACAAACGCCAGCACATTGAGAGTGGAATCGTTGAGAGAATGTTGAGCAAACATCGCAATCACACCCAGCAATTCATCCTCAACAATCAGAGGATATCCAGCAAAGGCAACCATTCCTTCGCGGTGTGCCCAGGCGTTGTCACCCACCCGTGAGTCGTCTAAAACCGCATTTGTGCAGTGGGGCTGACGCTCTGCTGCAATTAAGCCAATCTTAAGTTGACCGACGGGCACTCGACCGTGCGCTCCATCAATGTGAGTATACATCCCTGCACTAGCCTGCAATTCTAAAACGTCTTCTTCTGCGTTCAATGTCCAAATGCGGACAAAGGCAGCATCAAGATATTGAACAATAATCTCGGTACATCGTTGCAGCATTTCTTTGAGATCGGTGGTCTTAGTGAGAGAAGAATCGACCTCTGCCCGCAGCGATGCCAGCCGCACCTGTTTTTGAAGTTTTGCTTCGGTGAGTTCTCGATCGCGCAGCACTGCTTGCCGTTCCAGAATTTCTTGGCGTAACTGTTCGACGAGGTGCTGAAGTTCGGCGGTGCGTTCTTCGACGTGCTGTTCGAGAATCACTTTTGCCTGTTGAAGGGCGAGTTCTGACTGCTTACGATCGGTGATATCGGTTGCCAATCCACCAATGCCATAGAGCTTGCCGTCTGCGTCGAGCAAGGGAAATTTAACGACCAGACTCGTGTGTAATCCGTCACCATGGGGTTCTATTTCTTCGATTTGCAAGAGGGTGCCGCTCGTGAAAACTTGGAGATCGACGCGTCTAAACTCATCGGCGACTTCTTGAGGAAAGAAGTCATAATCTGTTTTGCCAATCGTGTTAGCGGGATCGAGATTATATTGAGTGTTAAATTTATGGTTGGTGAATAAATAGGTACCGTCCGTATGGAGATACTCTTTACTAAAAACGCTGATGTTTGCATTGTTAGTAATGCTTTGCAGAAACTGGTTACTTTTATAGAGTTCCGATTCAATTTGTTTGCGCTGAGTGATATCTTCTTTAAATAAAATTAAGCCCCCAACTTTGCCCGTGTGGTCGTGCCAAGGTTGAACTTTTGTTCTTAACCAAACAGTGCGATCGCCGCGCTGCAACTGGTCTTCGATGCAGGCTTCGGTTGCGTTGTCTAAACATTCTTGATGAATGGCTTTCCAAGAGTCTGGAAGGGTTGGAAAAACCTCATAGTGCGATCGCCCTAAAATGGTTTGATGGTCAACTCCACAGTCTTGCGACCAGCGTTGGCTGACGAGCAAATAACGCATCTCGCGATCGAGCATGGCGATCGCGTTGGGGGTTTGTTCGACAAGCAACCGAAGCAGTTCGGGCTTGATGGAGGCAGACTCAACAGAACAGCTTTCGGGCATCACAGCGATCGAGGTGACGTAATTTACTTAGAATGAGAGTTCCCGAAGTGGCTCGATCGTTAACTCTCTGATTAGTAAATACCATATTTGGTTTTTCTTCTAGCAGCTAATTCTTTATTACAATCACAATTTTCAGACTTCCTTTCCTGTTGACTCAACAATTCTTGGTCAAATCCAACCTCTTCCTTTAGAGTATGGAAGCGCTAAAAATGAATGTCTGATGATCGAACAGAGATCTGCTAAGAAACACCTGATTATTTTTACTCGCTACCCAGAGCCAGGGCAGGCAAAAACTCGACTGATTCCAGCATTGGGCGCAGAAGGAGCCGCAGCCCTGCATCGCAAAATGGCAGAACACACGGTGTTACAGGCAAGACTTCTTGAAGAAGACGCTGTAGACATTGAGGTGCAGTTTGCAGGCGGTGATCGTGCTCAGATGCAAACCTGGCTTGGCTCTGATTTAGACTATCACCCTCAAAGCGCTGGAGACTTGGGCGATCGGATGTCTGACGCATTTCAGTCTGCCTTCGATCGAGGCGCAAAACGAGTGGTCACGATCGGGACTGACTGCCCTGATCTCAATCATTCTCTATTAACGCTAGCATTCCAAACGTTAATCACTAACGATTTAGTGATCGGTTCTGCCACAGACGGCGGTTATTATTTAATCGGATTGCGCTACATGATTCCAGATCTGTTTAAAAATATTGCTTGGAGCACGTCTATCGTCTATCAGCAGACAATCGCCATTGCGGATCAGTTAGAATTATCCATCGCAAATCTGCCGATGTTAAGTGATGTCGATCGTCCTGAAGATTTGGAGAAACTCTAGATTCTGTGACCGAACTAATCTCTGTTGTGATTCCCGTTCTCAACGAAGCGCATCAGCTTTCTAAAATTTTGCATACTCCAAGACACGCCTCTGATGTAGAAATCATTGTCGTCGATGGTGGTAGCTACGATCAGACGCGAGAGATTGCAACCGCAGCCGGAGTGACTGTGATTCAATCTTCGATCGGACGTGCCCATCAAATGAATGCAGGCGCAGCCCAAGCAACGGGCGATATCCTGCTCTTTCTTCACGCTGACACTCAATTACCTAAAGACTTTGACACTACAATCCGCCACACGCTGAGTCAACCCAACGTCATTGCCGGAGCGTTTCGCCTCAGCATTGATGCTTCCTCCTGGAAATTACGTCTGATTGAATGGGGCGTGAATGCGCGATCGCGATATCTGCAAATGCCCTACGGCGATCAGGCTATTTTTCTCAAAACCACGACCTTTCAGGCACTTGGAGGATTTCCCACCCTGCCGATCATGGAAGATTTTGAGCTAATGAGGCAACTCAAACAGCAGGGAAGAGTCGCGATCGCGCCTACTGCTGTGATCACCTCTGGGCGACGCTGGCAAACATTAGGCGTAGTCAGAACGACTCTGATCAACCAACTCGTGATTTTGACCTATTTTTTAGGCGTGTCTCCCGATCGCATCGCTCACTGGTATCGAAGCGGCATGAAACACATCCGAAAATGACTGCGATCAAAGCATCGATTCGCAGAATTCATTAAACTGAAGCAAACCGCAGTCACTCTATCCAACGCTTATGGCAGCTCGTAAAGACACGATTTTTGAACAGTATTTGGCACCGATCGCTCGCCTTTTAATCGACGAACCCGCCCTGCGACGATTTTATGAAAGCATCGACTGGCAAACCGAGAGCGATCGCTTCCGAGATCCTCAGCTCATTTATCCCGATTACTACAGCAGTCAACACTTCCACAGCATCGAAAACGGCTATCTCAATATCAGCGCTGCTGTGTCTTACGATCCAATCACGCAATATGCGTTGCCTCCCAACGAGTCTTGGGTGCGTCAGAGCTTAATCGACGCAATTCAAGTTAAACCTCGTCGCATTCTCGACTTGGGCTGCGGCACAGGCTCCACCACGCTTTTGCTTAAACAAGCCTTTCCTGATGCTGAAGTCATTGGTATTGACTTGTCTCCCTATATGCTCGTCGTCGCCGACCACAAAGCCACTCAAGCAGGGCTAAAGATTGAATGGCAGCAGGGTAACGCCGAACGAACCCGCTTTCCCGATGCTTCCTTCGATCTCGTCACTGCATCGCTGTTATTTCATGAAACGCCGCCCGCGATCGCTGCCACTATTCTCCAAGAAAGCTATCGCCTCCTCACTCTTGGCGGTGAAGTCTTAATTTTGGATGGCAATCAAAAGACCCTCAGACAGACCGAGTGGCTGACCCAAATCTTTGAAGAACCCTACATTCAAGCCTATGCAACGGGCAGCATTGATGCCTGGATGGGCGCAGCGGGCTTTAGTGCAATTCAGACTCAAGACTTTTGGTGGATTCATCAGGTGTCTCGCGGCGTAAAACCTTTGCTGGGTCAGCGAGTTCAGCCTAAACCGTTTGCTCAAGAGATGGAAGATGGACAATGGGCGATCAGCTAGAACTTAAGCCCGATCGTTCCTCCCAATCTCTTGCCGCAACTGCCGCAAAACTTGACTTGTGCCTTCCTGTAGAGCTTGCTGAACGCGATCGGGGATGAGTTGTGTAATCGGCAAATCAGGAAACACAAGACTGGTGGGTGACTCTTGATATTCGCCGTCGTTGAGTAGATTGATTTTCAGCTTGCCTTTGTTGTAGATCCAGACTTCTGGCACCTGGATTCCAGCGTAAGCTTCTAGCGTAGTTTTTGAGGTGACATCGGCTTCGATCGCTAAATCAGGCGGCGGATACACGTCTAGATTCATCGACATCATGCACTCCCGCACTCGTTTCGCATTTTCTCCAATATAAAAACAGGTGTCGGGTTCCAATCCAGCTTGCTTTTTTTTGCGTCGAAAGGTTGTCGAGCCAAAATCCTCCCAGTCTAAATTTCGAGCATCCAGCAGAATGGTTACAATGCGTCCAATGATCCGGTTAGGGCGTTCGTGGGCAGGTAAAGGTGACACAATTTCTAGCACTCCGTTGCTGTAGGCGATGCGGGCACTTCGCTTTTCGCCCAGTTCTTCTAAAATGGCTTCAAACTTCTCCCAGGTGATGTCTGTAATCGTCAAGACGCTGCCTGGTTCAAGCACGATGTCTTTGATGGGAACGGTGACTGGCGTTACGATTTGAATGGTCATTTTTAGAACCTCGATCGCTCGACAAAAATTTGCCTACATCGGTAATCCTAACGCTTTGGCAATTAGGGGCAGCAGTTTGCTAGAGGCTTCTGCAAGGTTGGCGGTGTCTGGGAGGTTGGCGATCGTGCCTTTCAAAAAAATCATTGC
>JBBQYE010000164.1:0-7184 GCA_038208945.1 Leptolyngbyales cyanobacterium
TTTTGCCAGACGGAATTTGAATTTTTGCAATTTTGGTGTCAATGCCAAAACAATCTTCGTTGTGATCGCGAGTCCTTCCGATGTCAGTTCTGCCTGCGTCTTCGAGGCTAAATAGCTGCATTGGCAAGACGATCGTCGGCATGTCGTCTCCGTCTTCTTCGGGTTGTAGGGTGACGGCTTCGGCTTCTAAGTCTTCGTCCTCAAAACTTTCGGGCGGAACATTGCTTGGGTCTGGGGCGGGCAGATCTTGAGAGTTGGACATGATCTCGATTTCAGTAGAACTTGCTTGCATCTCGTGAACGATCGCTTCAAGGCGCGATCTGATCTCATCGGTTGTTATTAGTTTACCCACTTGCAGATCAGCAATCAGCAAATGTAGGGCTGCCAATCGAGTTTGAGGAAGTTGGTTGAGCAAAAATTGCCAGGTTTCACCTAGATTTTGCAGCGATGGTGCGGGGGTTTCTTCTAGAAACAGTTTTTGTAGACACAATATCTGATCTTCATCAACTCGCAGGTTTTGGGGGTCTAGCAAGCTTTGCCGACAGTGCCAGGGTTCTAAGGCTTCCCAGATCTCGACCATTTCGTAGAACCAGTGCAAGACTTGAAGTATAGATAGGTCGCGATCGCTCTGCAAGCGATCGACGAACAAAGGAAGGTGCGACCGATCTTCTAGCAGAAGAGAATCTTCGCCCGATCCCCAGGCATTGTAAACCTGGGGAATGATCTGGTGAAGCTGCGATCGCAGCGTTAAATAAATTTGCATATCGATCTCGCCCTGAGTGTCACAGCTTAGACAAGCTTCTTCGGTCAAAGAGATGCCGCACTCTTGACAAAATTTGTTGACATCGGGGTTCTCAAACTGACACTGTGGACAGACAAGCATTGGGGTCTTTCTAAATATTCTGAGTAGAGCGTTCTACCAATCTTACGCAAAATTTCTCTGAGTCACGGGTCTGTAAAGATTCCCTGAAGGTTTCGAGGAGTGAGAGGTCTGATGTTAGAGAAGGTGAGGTTCCGGTTCCCGCTAGAATAGGGGAGTATGCCCCGCTATAGTTCTGAAATTTTATGACGACTGCTGCGCCAGCCAAAACCCAGTATGAAGCGATCATCGGGCTAGAAACTCACTGTCAGTTGAGCACCGAAACGAAGATCTTTTCTGACAGTTCTGCCAAGTTTACGACTGAGCCAAACACTCACATTGACCCGATTTGTATGGGGATGCCGGGGGTGTTGCCTGTGCTCAACCAAAAAGTTTTGGAGTATGCGGTCAAAGCAGGACTGGCGCTCAACTGTCAGATTGCGCCCTATAGCAAGTTCGATCGCAAACAATATTTTTATCCTGATCTGCCCAAAAACTATCAGATTTCTCAATTTGATCTTCCGATCGCTGAACACGGTTGGGTTGAAATCGAGCTGCTGGATGCAGAAAACAATCCGGTGCGTAAACAGATCGGAGTGACCCGCCTACACATGGAAGAAGATGCCGGAAAACTGGTGCATGGCGGCAGCGAGCGGCTCTCAGGCTCGACTTATTCGTTAGTGGACTATAACCGGGCAGGCGTTCCGCTCGTGGAAATTGTCTCAGAGCCAGATCTGCGATCGGGGCAAGAAGCCGCTGAATATGCTCAAGAGGTGCGGCGAATTATGCGTTATCTGGGGGTCAGCGATGGCAATATGCAAGAGGGTTCGCTGCGCTGTGATGTGAACATCTCGGTGCGTCCGATCGGGCAAAAAGAGTTCGGCACCAAAGTCGAAATCAAAAATATGAACTCTTTCAACGCCATTCAACGGGCGATCGAGCACGAGATTGAGCGGCAGATTGCCGCGATCGAGTCGGGAGAACGCATTCTGCAAGAAACGCGCTTGTGGGAGGAAGGATCGCAGCGCACGATTAGTATGCGAATTAAAGAAGGCTCCAGTGATTATCGCTACTTCCCGGAGCCAGATTTAGGTGCGATCGAAGTCCCGTCTGAGCAGTTAGATCACTGGCGCAGTGAGTTGCCCGAACTGCCTTATCAAAAGCGTTCTCGCTACGAAGCCGATTTTGGACTTTCGGCGTATGATGCGCGGGTGTTGACGGACGATCGCGATATCGCTGAATATTTTGAAGCTGCCGTCGCTGCTAAAGCGAACCCCAAACAAGCCGCCAACTGGATTATGGGCGACATCAGCGCCTATCTCAACAACGAGCGCAAGACGATTAAAGAGATTCCGCTAACTGCGATCGCGCTAGCCGAATTAACAGCGTTGATTGATGCCAACACGATTAGCAACAAAATTGGCAAAGATATCTTGCCCGAACTGTTGACCAAAGGTGGCTCACCCAACGCGATCGTCGAGCGTGAGGGCTTAGTGCAAATCTCAGACAGTGGAGCGATCGAGACAGCGATCGATGCTGTAATTGCGGCAAATCCCAAAGAGCTTGAGCAATATCGCGGTGGTAAGACAAAACTTTTGGGATTCTTCGTCGGTCAAGTCATGAAGCAAACGGGCGGACGGGCGGACCCCAAAATGACCAACCAGTTGTTAGCCAAAAAGCTAAACGCCTAAACTTCAGGGACTAGGATGTGGTTTAAAAGTCCTACGACGGGTGTCTTAGCGTTGAAGATCTCCTCAAAGTTCCCTTTTTTAAGGAGGGTTAAGGAGGATCAACGGTTTTGAAACGCGCCTTACTCCTCCCCGAAGCTTGTCAAATCTACCGTAGAAACACTGAATTCTTCAGCCTCTTATGAATTTCCGATGAAATTTACGTGTTTTTAGCAAAAAGTTTTCTAGGGGTTTCACCCCTCATCCCCAAGATGGCATACTGTGCTTAGTAGATGCACCCTGATGACAGGGGGAGTCGCAGCGCGACCCTCCCTTTTTTCTTGTCTTTAATGCCTTAAGCGACACTGCGATCCATTGAGCTTGATATAATCGCCTCTCAGAGTATCGATAACGGCAAGAGAGGCAAAATCATGGCATGGCAGCAAATTACAGGTGGGGTGACAGCACCCAAGGGCTTTCGATCGACCGGAATCATCGCCGGACTGAAACCTTCAGGCTTGCCAGACTTAGCGCTGATTGTTTCTGACGTAGACGCGATCGCGGCGGGTGTGTTCACCACAAGTCAAACCAAAGCCCCTGTCGTCGACTATTGTCAAGAGCGATTGCAGCTAAAGCAGACGGCTCGTGCCATTCTCTGCAATGCGGGGCAGGCAAATGCTGCGACAGGCGCTCAGGGAATGCTGGATGCTTTGGAGTGTGCTCAACTGATTGCTCAAGCGCTAAATATTTCGTCGGATCTGGTGCTTCTCGCCTCGACTGGGGTAATTGGGCAGCGCAACAAAATGGAGGCGATTCGCGCAGCGGTGCCTAATTTGGTGGCTTCCTTGGATGAAAACGGCTCGGATGACACGGCTAAAGCGATTTGCACCACTGATTTAGTGACGAAATCGATCGCACTAGAAACCACGATCGGCGATCGCCCCGTGCGGATTGGCGGTATTGCGAAAGGGTCGGGCATGATTCACCCCAACATGGCAACGATGCTGTCGTTTGTGACCTGTGATGCAGCCGTTTCTCCTCCACTTTGGCAGCAGATGCTAAGTCGGGCTGCCGATCGGAGTTTCAATCAAATCACCGTTGATGGGGATACCAGCACCAATGACACGCTGATTGCTCTCGCCAATGGTCAATCTCGCACTCCTGCGATTACTGAAATGGGCGCAGAGGCAGAAAAGCTGGAGGCAATGTTGACCGAAGTATGCACCTATTTGGCGAAGTCGATCGCGCGCGATGGCGAAGGGGCAACGTGCTTGATCGAGGTGCAGGTTTCTGGCGCGATCGACGATGCGGCGGCGCGACGAGTTGCGAAAACGATCGCGGGTTCTTCGCTCGTCAAAGCGGCTATTTTTGGACGTGACCCCAATTGGGGCAGAATCTCGGCGGCGGCAGGACGAGCAGAGGTGCCGTTTGAACAGGAACATTTGCAAATCAAATTGGGCGATTTCTTAATGATGCAAAACGGTCAGCCCCAACCTTTCGATCGGACTGCTGCCAGTAACTATCTCAAACAACAAGCTGAGGCGAGTATACGTCCTTGTCCTGTTGGCTCAGCGGTGAGCGCTGAGATCAGTCACGAACTGCTGGTGATGGAAGGAAACCATCCGGTCGCATTCGATCGCGGAACACCTCACACTCAATTTGTCAGTCATCCGGTGATGATTGAAGTCAGCATCGGCAACGGTTCTGGGACAGGTAAGGCGTGGGGGTGCGACCTCAGCTACGACTACGTGAAAATCAATGCTGAATACACCACTTAAGGTATGCAACCTTGTTTTAGCAGCCGGAATTTATGCATCTTCAAAAGGTTAGATTGATTCTCCGAAGATGGCGCGGCGTTAGTTATCAGAAGTCTCTCAGCATGACTGATTGAAGAATTAGAAGACGGAATCTGTCTGAAGGGTGAGGAAATTGCCTTTCTCAAGATAGAGCGATCGAGCCAACAAAAGGGCGTAAATTAATCTTGTGAAGAAAACAAATCAAACCAAGTTTTTGAAGCTCTTCACCGCTTTTCTTCACACTCCCATAATTTATTCTCTGGGCTATACAGAACTATTTATTGAGAAGAGTCTCGGCTCTTCTCTTAACACTATCTAAGACAAACAACATGGCAGAGGTTCGCTTCTGTCATGTTGTTTTTTAAAGATGAATACGACCGTCATGAGGCTGGCTTTTGGGCTTGGATGACTTGAAGACTGCCACCTGCGTGAAGAGTCCGATCCTTGACCTGAAATCCAACCTCTGTGAACAAATCGACTAAATCAGTTTTGATTAATCGCCACGCGGTTTCGGTTTCAAATAGCCAAAAGAAGACCGCCAATCCAGGGGCAAAAAATGGATTAGTGGGGGCATGAAAATCCACCATTGCAAAATACCCACCCGGCTTTAAGACTCGATAGACTTCTTGCAAAATCTGGCGCAATTGCTCGGCTTCCATTTCGTGCATTGCCGCACTGGTGTGAACCAAATCAAACTCATTGTCCGAGAGCGGAATTTTCTCGGCAAAGGCTTCTATATAAGTCGCTTGGGGTACGTTTTGCTGTGCTCGTTTAATCGAGAGCGGAGAGGCATCTAGCCCAGTGACGTGGCGCGATCGCTGCACTAAAAACTCAGTGGTTTGTCCACTTCCACAGCATAAATCTAAAATTTTGGAGTCTTGCGCGATCGGCAATCCCTGCAATGCCAATTGTCGAAACCGCGATTCTCCACCAACCGCTAACGCTGCGACTCGCGAGATACCATCATATAACCACTGATATTGATAACTTAAGTCTCTAAGAATGGTTGCCATGGTTAATACACCTGTAAAGCGATAGGAACCATTTACGAACAGCTTTTATACAATCTAGCAAATCTGAAAGGGAACGCTGACGCGATTGAGATAGTGTATTTGGGATAGACCTCGATCGGACGCTAGACTTCTGCGAAATCAACTTTCCTGATAAGCTAGACTGTTCAAGTTTGAGCCGTCGATATCTCTCCTATTCTGCATCTCTAGAGCCTAGCCACTCATGAATCTGTCTCTCGCTGCCAATGGAATTCAAGCTCTCGATCAAGCGTCTCAAGTGCCAGATCTCTCGGTTGTGGTGCCCATCTACAACGAAGTCGAGAGCATTCCATTATTGTTAGACGCGATCGCCACCAGCTTAATTTCCGAGCAGATTCACTATGAAATTATTTGCGTTGACGACGGCTCTCTCGATGGCTCCGATCAGCTTCTCAAGCAGCAGGCTCACACTCGAACCGATTTACGAGCCGTGATTTTGCGACGAAACTATGGACAGACGGCAGCGATCGCCGCAGGGTTTAGTCATGCCACAGGTAAAATCATCATTACGTTAGATGGAGATCTGCAAAACGATCCGGCAGACATTCCGATTTTGATGGCAAAGCTAGAAGAGGGGTATGACCTGGTGAGCGGTTGGCGCAAAAATCGACAGGATGCGTCTCTCACACGGGTCTTGCCCTCTAAAATTGCGAACTGGCTGATCGGTCGAGTTACGGGTGTTCGAGTCCACGATTATGGCTGTTCGCTCAAAGCCTACCGCGCTGAACTCGTCGCCGACATGAACCTTTATGGAGAACTGCATCGATTTCTTCCCGCGCTTGCCTTTATCGAAGGCGCGAGAATCACTGAGATCCCAGTGCGTCACCATGCTCGCCGCTATGGTCAAAGCAAATATGGCTTAGACCGCACCTTCCGCGTGATTATGGATTTGTTCACCATCTTCTTCATGCGGAAGTTTTTGACTCGCCCGATGCACGTTTTTGGCTTGTTTGGTCTGCTGGCACTGATTTCTGGGGCGGCACTAGGCTTATATCTCGCCTACGTTAAACTGGCTTTAGGCGAAACCATTGGGCAGCGTCCACTGCTGATTCTGGCGGTTGTGCTGTTTTTATCAGGGCTACAGCTTTTTAGCTTTGGGCTGTTGGCTGAGTTGTCGATGAGAACCTACCATGAGTCGCAAGGAAGACCTATTTATCGGGTTAGAGAGGTGATTGAAAGGTTAGATAATAGCGCTGCAAATGAGTCATAAGACTTGCCGATGCCTGAGAGTCGAGGGTTGAGACTCGATTAAACTGCACCTCCCTAATCGCGTGACTCAGTTGCACTGCGTCGGGCTAATGCCAGCAGTCAATAAACAATCAACCAATCAAGCAAATGACCCAAACAAACCTCGGCTTTGCAGCTTTATGCAGAAAGTCATTGGCACATTAGACCTCCTGCGCAAATCTGGACAGCCCTCCTCCCCAACTCTTCTCCCTGGAGAGGAGGGAGCTAAAACCTCTTGTTCCCTCTGCTTGGGGAGAGGGCTAGGGTGAGGGCGAAGTATTTGTGTAGGAGTTCTACTGATCTCAAACTTTTTCTGCCTTAACATTCCACGAATCCAACGCTTATCTTAAAATAAAGTCAGGACTTGTAAAGTTTCTTAACCATGTCGCCCCTTCGCTGGCTTATTCATGACCTCAGCAACATCCCTATTTTCCCCGGTTGAAGCAGACCTCTGTGTGCTGACGGAGAACCTTAAACAGTTAATTGGTGCTCGTCATCCCATCCTTTATGCTGCCGCAGAACATCTCTTTGGAGCCAGGGGGAAACGGATTCGCCCCGCGATCGTTTTCCTGGTGGCGCGGGCAAC
>JBBQYE010000165.1:0-7182 GCA_038208945.1 Leptolyngbyales cyanobacterium
ATTTTTATTTACGGAGTTCACTGCAACCATGGCTACTGCCAACTCTAAAGAAAAGACTACTAAGTCCCCCTTCACGGCAGATATGGTGCGGACTTACTTGCACGAAATTGGTCGCGTGCCCATGCTGACCCACGAACAAGAAATTGTTTTAGGCAAGCAGGTGCAGCAGATGATGACGTTGCAAGAGAAAAAGGACGCTCTTGCTAAGACGCTAGATCATGAGCCAACTCACCAAGAGTTTGCCGATCACGTTCAGATCAGCGAAGCCGAGTTGACCAGCATTTTGCATCGCGGTCGCCGTGCCAAGCAGAAGATGATCGAGGCTAACCTGCGTTTAGTAGTGTCGATCGCTAAAAAATACCAGAAGCGCAACCTTGAGTTTTTGGATCTGATTCAAGAAGGCTCTCTTGGATTAGAGCGCGGTGTCGAGAAGTTTGACCCGACTCGCGGCTACAAGTTTTCGACCTACGCCTACTGGTGGATTCGTCAGGCGATCACTCGCGCGATCGCTCAACAAGCCCGCACGATTCGGTTGCCAATT
Organism: Leptolyngbyales cyanobacterium; assembly: GCA_038208945.1. GTDB lineage: Bacteria > Cyanobacteriota > Cyanobacteriia > Leptolyngbyales > Leptolyngbyaceae > Phormidesmis_A. Next base: position 542 of record JBBQYE010000165.1, read on the forward strand.
CACATCACTGAAAAGCTGAACAAGATCAAGCGAGTTCAGCGTGAGCTATCTCAAAAGCTGGGTCGCAGCCCGTCTGCGATTGAGATCGCTAAAGAGCTTGAGCTTGAGCCAGAGCAGATTCGTGAGTTTCTACTTCTCTCTCGTCAGCCTGTCTCCCTTGATTTGCGCGTTGGCGACAATCAAGACACTGAGCTGCAAGACTTGCTCGAAGATGACGGTCCTTCGCCTGAGCACTACATGACTCAAGAGTCTCTGCGAAATGACCTAAACACGCTCTTGACAGAACTAAATCCTCAGCAGCGAGAAGTCTTGACTCTGCGCTACGGGTTAGATGACGGCTATGAGCTATCTCTGGCAAAGGTCGGTGAGCGGCTCAATCTCAGTCGTGAGCGAGTGCGGCAGTTAGAGCGGCAAGCGCTCGATCATCTGCGTCGTCGCAAAGCAAACGTGCGTGAGTATATTGCCAGTTAATTGAGTGCAAGTATGAATCGATACGGGATTTAAGTCCTCGTTTGATGAGTGGGAGAGGGACGATCGAGTTATTACGATCGTCCCTCTCCCATTTTTAGTCTGCATTAGCAACAGGCTCACGTTTCTATAAGTCTACGAATCGATGAACGCTTTTTAACGTCTTATTACTATTCAAGATGGGTGATTTGCTTAACGCTTTCGGTGTGATAGCGTGAGAACAAATATTACACAAGTCGAAGGCTCTGTTAAGTTTTAACAACGATTTCAGCAATGTATCAAGCTGATATTGAAGCCCCCCACAGTGGTCAGTACGTTCACTGTCACTCAGGGCAATGATACAAATCTGACAGGGTGATTTGATAAGGATAAGAAAAAGTTTGCTGCTGCGCTAGGAGACTTCTCTTCGCAACTGAGTTTTGCAGTAGCCATTCCAAACTAGTTTTTATCGTTTGAGGTGTTGAGGTGTTGAGAAAATTGGTTACTCTGCATTGAGTTATCAAATTCCTCTACCGTTTTCTCTTCTAATCATTCGCTAGTTCCTCTCGATTTCGGGATCATTTTTAACCAATTTATATCGCTTGTTGTGAGGGCACCCCGATGAAGTCGCAATTTTTATCTCTATCTTTTTTGACCATTGCGTCTCTAAAAACCCTGCCTCGATTGGTTACGGGCGTAGCGCTTGCCACTGGGCTGGCATCGATCGGGTTGCCCACGCAATCAGCACTCAGCGCTCAAGTCACTTCTCAAGCACAACCTATCAGCACGGCTGCTAAACCGTCTACTTTAGCGGATGGAGTCTATCTATATGGGCAATCTGCGGAACCTGATCAAATCGGGCGAGCCTATTTTGTCTTTGAGGTGCATCAAGGCAAAGTGCTCGGTGCGCTGTATATGCCTCGATCGTCCTTTGACTGCGCTTATGGCTCGTTTCAAGCTGATCAACTAGCGCTGACGGTGGTTGACAGTTACGATCGCTCCGAAAATCCCTATGCGATCGCGCTTGCGAAAGGGGCATCGGTTGCAACTCGTGGAAATCCTGCGGTGGCTCAAATTAACTTAGAAGGGTTTGAGCCATTGGCAAAGCTGAGTGCAAACGACCAGCGCATTCTCAACGTTTGCAAACAAAACTATCAGCAACGAGCTTGGAAATAAGGCGATTTCAGGCTTCCCGTTCGACCAGGATGACATTTTCGGTGACTTTCTCGAAGGTGTCATCGTGGCTGATCACAAATAGCTGACGAAAGGTTTTGATGTTGGCGATCGCTTCTGCCAAACTCTCTCGTCTGGCTCGATCCATATTGGTCGTTGGCTCATCAAAGAATGCGATGTTGATATCTGCCAACACCTTGAGCAATGCGAGACGAACTGCCAGCGCTGCACACATTTGTTCTCCTCCAGAGAGATTGATCAAACGGCGAGAATGTGCGCCTTCCTGCACGACAATCTCATAGTCTCGCGTCCACTCTAACGCCACGTTTGAACGATTGAGCAACTCTCGAAATAGCTTATCTGCTTCGCGGGAAATATTTTGCACATAGCGCTCAGTGATGCGCGGTCCTGCCTCTTTGTATGCTTTACGCGCGAATTTGATAAACCGCTCAATTTTCTGTTTGCGCTTCGCCTCAGTTTGGGCATGATCCCGTTTTTCTTTGATAGTTTGCAGCTTTGAGAGTTGCACCTCGTATTCTTCGAGGCGTTTGACTTTTTCGGGCAGTTGGGCAGTTAGTTGAGTTTGTTTGTCTCTCGCTTCTTGGTAAGCGGTTTGCACGATCGCCACTCGCATCGGATCAAACGTCTCTGCTAGCTGTGTCTGCTGAGCTGCGAATTCTATGTTGTGTTCCTGATATTCGTGCAGTTGTGTCGTCGCGTCTTCTAGCTGCTGCTTGCGACCACGATAGCTGTTTGCAGACTGCTGATGCTCAAGATAAAGCCGATGAGTGGCGCGATGTGCGTCTCGTAAACTCTGCTGTTCGCGAATCTGTTCAGCAAGATTTGCAAACGCCGCGAGTTGAGCATCGACCTGCGCGATCGCGTCCTGAACCTCTAATAAAGCGCTTTGAAATTTGGGTTGCTGAACTTCTAAAGTGGTCTGCTGCTGCAATTCTTGCTGCAACAACCGAGTCTTACCGCGGGGATCATTGAGTTCTTGAAGCTGCCCGTTGAGATGCGCTAGCTGTTGCTGTAAGTCTGGCTCGTCGGTGAGTTGAGTTTGACCGTTGAGAATTTGCGATCGCACGTCTTCAACTTCGGCAGCTAAGGCTTCTTCGGCATCGAGTTTAGTATCGAGGCTAAGGAACTGAATTTGCTGTTGACGGGCTGCTTGCAGTTGGGCTTGAACCTGTTGAAGCTGTTGCTTTAAGCGATCGGCGAGTAGCTGCTCAGACAAATCTTCTAAGATACCTTGCAGGTCAGACATCAGCTGCCCTTGTAGTTTGGAGCCGTTGCCAAGAGTTATCAGCACTTCGGTCAGGTGAGGTGCCCATTTTGGAGCCGCTTGCTGAAGCTCTTTAAGCGTTGCGGTCGCCGATTGAATGCGATGGGTGTAGATGCCTTCGCGGGTTTGGGCTTGGGTGACAATCTGCCGCAGGTCAGCCTCAAACTGAGTTGCAGCATCAATGCGGCTGAGTTGTTGTTGATAGCGCTGCTGCTGTTCTTCGAGTTGCGGAATCTTTTGCACGATCGCGCCAAATGCCTCTAGATCCTCAATTTCTTGCCCTAGCTGCTTGCGGCGAGTTTCGAGTTGAGTCAGGCGTGTTTGGTCACGGCTAATGGTTTGTCGCCAGCTTTGGCAGGTTTGAAGCTGTTGATTGAGTGCCTGTTGCTGCTGGTCTAACTTACTTTGATGGTGAACTAAAGGCTCAAGGCGTTGAATTTCAGCTTCAATGTGCGATCGCCGCTCTAACTGCTGAGTAATCGTAGCAAGTTTAGTTTGACGATCGCTTTCCTGTTTCACTAAACCCTGACGCTGCTGCATGAAAGCCTGTTGCGTCCCGCGATTTTTTTCTAGCTCTTGTAGCGTTATTTCCGTTTGCAAAAAGGTTTGATAACTCGTGCGATGAGTCGTGCAAATCTCAACGGATTGTTCGGCTTGTTGAAAATCGAGGGTAAGGCGATCGACCTCTAGTTTTTTAGACTGAATCTGAGCCGATAACTTTTCTAACTCGTTGGTCAACTGCTGCATCTGAGCCGCCTGAGTGCTGAGGTGTGCCTGCTCGGCTTGCAGTTCGTTAAAGCGTTGCTGCCACTGAATTAATTCGGCGTTGAGTTCTGCAATTTCTTGACGAACCGTTTGCTGTTTTTCAGTGACGATCGCCCATTCTTTGAGCGCTTCGTCATAGTGAGCGATCGTGCGTTCTAAACTTTCTGACTCAGATTTTGCATATTTCTCTAGCGTCAGCATTTGCTGGTTTGCCCGACGATATTCTTCGACTTTGAGAATCGCGTCAAAAATCGGCTTGCGTCTCTCAGCAGTCTGCAAAAAGTCGGCGGTAAACGTGCCTTGCGGAACTCCGATCGTGTTAGAAAATAGTTTGGCTAAATCAGTCCCCACCGCAACGCCTAAATGCTGTCTCAGCCAGGGCAATACTTCTTCTCGAATGCGCGTGTAGGCAAGTTTTTCTCCGATTTGGGGATCAAAGAGCGTGTAGCCCGATCGCGTGCAGCGCTGAACCTCGTAAGTCCGCTGGTCGTGACTAGAGATAAACGCGACTCGCGCCTGAGCACTCGCCGCCCCGTTGCGAATCAAGTCTTCGACTTTGTAGTCGCCTTTGTAGTCAAAAAGCACCCAGGCGATCGCTTCTAGAATGCTCGTCTTTCCAGCACCGTTTTCACCGCAGATAGCGTTGGTGCCCGGTTGAAACGAGAAGTGGCGATCGCTGTGAGATTTGAAGTTCTTGAGGCTAACCGAGAGAATTTCCATGACTTGATTGTAGATCAGATGTTCTGACTAAAATCTGAGTGAGAGCCGCCAATAGAATCTATCACTCGCGGTTCGCTTCGCGCTCTAATAAGTTCTGTAATTGCGGCACGAGCGGAATGAAGTCATTCTGAACTATCTTCCACACGGTCTCTAAAGAGGTTTGAAAATATCCATGAGTCGTAATTTTGCAACCTTCAAAAGATTAAAATTCTGGCGACCACAGTTCCACGATCGGGACTGACCAACCCGGAAATAAACTAGGAATCGTCAGCACGTCGCCGTCTGTGAATCTAGTCGGAGTGTCGTTGCACCGCTCCTTGACTTCAATCCACCGCTCTTCCGGGTTGATCAAAATGCCAATCTGAGTGCCCTGACTCAAAAAGCCGTCTATCTTCTCTCTGAGCTTTGTCAAACTGTCGGTGGGCGACTTGACCTCTACCATCAAATCCGGTGCCAACTCTGCAAAACTGCGATAACTGCGACGCATTCGCTCTGCCAGCACAAACGAAACGTCAGGAGCGCGAGTATCTGAGTTGGGCAGCGTAAACCCTGCGCTGGAAGCAGAAACTCTCCCTAGTCTGTTTGCATCAACGTAAGGAAATAGCTTGCCGATAACTCTTGCAGCAACTTCATCCGACTCATAGCCCGATGGACTCATGATGATGATCTCTCCATTGACTAGCTCGATCTTGTTGTCTGAATCCAATGCTTGATAGATCGCTAAATCTTTGGCACTCAACATGGTTGCTCCTCGGTAAACGATCGGATCTGTAGCAGCAATCTCTCAACGCCTTCTGAGTTCCTAATCAACTGAGTACTCTAGCAGGTTCTCCAGATAGTTTTGCACCGTGAATAGCTAGAATCGCGATCCACAGAACCCGATCTCGCTTTGCAAAGAGTTATCTATGCAATTGCTTGTAGCTTAACGCCTTGTCCTATAATGGTTTTCAGCTTGACATCATAATTATTTTCTCTAGCCTCGCACTAGAATCGACGGGCATCAACCCCACCATCCAAAGCCGTCGATTCTTGAGAAATTTACTTAAAGATATTCAGAAATACCCCAAACGGACCCAACAACTGCGACCCAATATCTAATAGATTGCGCCCCATGCTCTTGTGAACAATCAACACATCCCCATCCTGGACTTGCTGATCATCCGTCAGGTTTCGCAGATCAACGTCGCGGCGATCGACCTTGCCATTCTCATTCATCCGCACAAACGTCACCCTACTCAGCCTTGCTTTCTCAGTCGGACCACCCGCGATCGCCACCGCGCTAGATAATGTACTGTCCGGCGGCACCTCTACCTCTCCGGGCTTTTGCACCTCGCCGACCACCCGCACTCGCACCGTTTTGGGAGAAAACACTGCCCGCGCCATGATTCGGCGGTCTATCGAATTGTCACCTTCTGCCTTGGGCACAAAAATGGTGTCACCATCCATCAAAGTTTGATCCGTAGAGGCGTTTTCCGATCGCAGCGCTTCCCACAAATTTACAATCACCGGAGCCGCATCGCCATCGGGACTGTATCGCTTCAGCACCACACGACGAATATCTGCATTGCGATTTACGCCTCCCGCCTGTAGGAGTGCTTCGGTGAGTGTCGGGGTGAGAACTTGATTGGTGCCGCCGATCGCATTCACGGGTGCCAAACTTTGCAGTTGAATTGGACCCGGACGCTGCACCTCACCGGACACATTCACCCGAAGCGGTCGGAGTTTATTGAGACCGATCGTCCAGGCTGGGCGCAGGTGATGTATCCCTATGGAGCCTCTGTAGAGGATGCCTACGAAAAACTCGCCTATGACCTGTACTACATCAAACATTACTCGCTCTGGTTGGAGTGGGCGATCGCGTTTAAAACCATTCGAGTTGTTCTATTAGGGAAAGGCAGATGAACCAGAAAGTTTTGGTGACGGGCGGCGCAGGTTACATCGGTTCGCATGTGGTGCGTCAACTGGGTGAAGCAGGCTATGACGTGGTGGTGTATGACAACTGCTCAACAGGTAGCGCCTCTGCTGTGTTGTTTGGCAAACTGATTGTCGGAGACTTGGCAGATCTCGATCGGCTCTACAAAGTCTTTGCCACTCATCAATTTAGTGCGGTGCTGCATTTTGCTGCCAGTCTGATCGCTCCTGAATCGGTGATCAATCCCCTCGACTACTACGCTAACAACACTCGCAATACCTTGAATTTGCTGCGCTGCTGCGATGCGTTTGGCATTGACAAAATCATTTTCTCTAGCAC
>JBBQYE010000166.1:0-7134 GCA_038208945.1 Leptolyngbyales cyanobacterium
GATCGTCCGCCACGCGATCAAACAAAAATGGCGATAACCCGTCTCGCACTACCTGCGTATAAGTGAGATTAAACGCAGTGTAATCAAAAAATGAGCGAGAGAAGTGACCAAACTGTCCAAATAACGAGACGCTGCCATTCACATTATTTTGGGTGTCACCATTGCTGTAAGACGTGCCGACTCCGGTTAGTCCGACTGCCGCCGAAATGTAGGGAACTACTGGATTTGGAGAATATCGCAGCCCCTCGGTTGGGGTAGCGGGAGCAGGTTTGCCTTGCCACAGCAAAAAGCCTCGGCTTAACGCTGCACTCGCTTGAAACCGACCGAGACTAATGCGATTGTTGCGCCGAATTGGTTCTAAAAGATCAGCCCGATCGGTGTCAGCATTCACATATTGATACCCTGCTTGATAGCTGAGATTGATGCCCGTATCGCCGAGCGCAATCGTCGGTGAGAAAAACAACACCCCAATGCTGCTTTGGATGTTTTGAAAGCCCAGAGAATTATTGAATAAGCGATCGCGATAACTCGCCTCTAAACTCAGCGTGTGCGTTCCGATCAACTGCTGCGCTCTGACACTTGCTCGCAGATTATTTTCAACTTTGCCGAGATCCAGACTGGTCAACACTCCGACCGCACGGATTTGAGTCCGAGGGGTAATTAGTGCCGACAATTTGCTTCTCAAGCCAAAACTATCTGGAGCGAACGGGTTTCCGCCATTAGTAATCGCTCGCTGCAATAGAAATTGCGGAGTCAACGTAAACTGAACCGGACCTTGAGGCAAGACTTCTAGTTCCCGCTCAACGAATAAACCGCCTCGATCGTCGGTGTCGAATCCAAAATTGACTAGGGCAGGCTGGCGCTCGTTGCGATCGAAGATGACACGATTTCGCAGCAGAGGGAGTGAAAATCGCTGGTCAAACACTAAGCGAGGGCGAGTAGCGACCAGTTCGTCACGCAATGGCGAGAGGCGAGTCAGTTGCGCCTGTTCAGCTCTGACTTCCAGTTCTGGAGGCGAGAATGGGTCGTTTGTGAGGCGAATGTTTTTGGCGCGCCAGCCTTCTGGGTAAAACTCAATCTGTTCGGCTTCAAACCGCACTCGTCTGACCTCACCGCCCACCTTCGGAATCACCGATGCCCCAGCTACGTTTCGCCGTGAACCGACTGTCAGATTTACTCCGCCAGGGCTAGACACCTGTTGAGGCTGAACTGCTGTGACGCGATCGCCGACCGATCGCCCAGGCACTGTTCCGGCGGTGAGGTCTGTCGGCAAATTAGGGTTGAAGTCGTTGGCGGTGCTGGCTAGAAAGACTTCGCCCGACGCTCGTTCAACAATGCCCTCTTCTTGAATCAAGTTATAGCGGAATCGCTGACCGCGCAAAATCTGCTGCCCCCGCGTCAGCACCACATTGCCTTCAGCGACGGTGAGCCGATTGACTAGATTAACCTGAACCCGATCGCCTGTCAGCAGTGCCCCTCGAAATTTGAGTGAGACATTTCCTTCGGCTGTGAAGATTTGCCGCCGCGTGTCGTAGTCTTGGCGATCTGCCTTTAGCTCTAAAATTCCTTCTCTCCCTAGCTGTTCGACAGGGATGTTGACTGGGGGAACGGCATTAAGGGGAGCAGGCGGTGGGGTTATTGGGCTAACCGGAGGCTGGGAAATCTGGCTCGGTGGCGGTGGAGTTGGTAGATCAGTCGCAGGAGTCTGAGCCGACTCGATCGGTAATAAATCTTTTGCTTCCTCAGAGCGCTGGGGTGCCAACTCAGAAGACAAATTCTCTAATCTGCTCAATGCAGCAGCTTCGCGCAAAACCTTTGGAGCGCTCAAATCTGCCAGTGTGACTGGGGAAACTTCAGGCGGGGTAGGCTTGATTGATTCCTGAGTAGACTTCGCAGAAATAGGAGTCACCACGGTCGGCAGCACAGGGGAAGCAAACTGAGAAGGACGGGTGATGGATGGTGGTTCGGGTGGCAGAACCGGGAAAGGCATACGCTAAAGCTACTCGATCGAAACGCCTGACAAGCCCCGCACCAGGATTAAAAAGAGGACAGTGGTGGACTGCCCTCTAACCTTGCGGGAAAGGTTTGGAGTTATTCCAAATCTCTGCGCTTGGGGTTCCGGGAGGGGTCATTGGATAGAAATCCAAAAATAAATAACAGTGAGAAGAAGGCAACAACGACATATACAACGATTTTAAGTGCCACCATGCTGATATCTCCAGAGTGATTAAAGGCGTGAAAAGTTCCGTTAGGGACGGGATCGTCTCTACATATTACCTAAAGAGGGGTGCAGTTATTACGAAAAGGTGAAGGGTTAAGATCCGCGAGTCAGGAAGTTCCACAAGGCGGCTAGTTTTTGTTCTAGCCAGACAATTCCCGAATCGAGCCATTCTAGAAATTTTGTGAGCGGGGATTTGACATAGCCGATCGGGGTTGCTTTAGTCTCAATCCAATCCGGTGGAGTCGATCGAATAGATTTCTGGCTGTTTTCTGTGAGAGTGCGATCGAGACTCACCTTCAAGCTCTGAGAAGATTTTCTCTGCTTCGTGAGCGGTTGAGGTTTAGTAGCTTGAGTAAGTTGGCTCTGGTTTGGTCTTTGATGCGCGATCGGTGACTTCGATCGAGGGCGCGATTTTTGCTGAGGGAGAGAACGCTTTAGCCAATTCTGAAACGAGTGTCCGATCGAGGCTTCTGGTTGAGACGAGAGAGCGAGAGTTTCACTGTTTCCTGACAGTCCATCTGCTTGAGCAGGTAGGTGAGCTAACGGTGTAAACGTCTTCTCAATGCGAATGTTTGCCGTTTTTCCTCGCAGGTGCGATCGAGGAGGTGCGGCTTGGAGCTTTCCAGTGTTGCCAAACACTTCGTCAGACGTGAGCCAAAAATCTTCTGAGGTCGCAGTCTCATCGTTAACGCCCATCGATAATTGTTTTCGAGGACGATCGCCAAAGAAATATCGCATCGCGGCTCGAACCAACGATTCCATTTCTCTTGGCGACGGCAGTTGTTGAATCAAGCCTGAAAATTCAGCGGTGGTCGGAATGCGAGGAATTAGCCCAACCGGATTAAACGCAGATAGGGGCAAGTCTGTCGTAAACCAGTCTAGGGTTGGCTGAGTGACAAGTGCTGATTCTTGGAATAGATTGGCGGCGATCGCGATCGATCCGCTTTGCACCCAAGCCATGAGCTGCCGAAATACTCGCACCGGGGGCAGCGATGTTGGACGGTCTTCGAGCGGAAGCAAAAGGGTAGGATGGGCTTGAGCAATGTAGTGCCGCCGCCAATATCGCCAATAGTTTGCCACCTCCCAGATGATGCGCTGGTTGAGATGGTCTTGCTGCTCGATCGTCAAGACATCCATGATTTGATGGTCGATCGTCACTAAAACGAGCTTTCTGGTCGAAATCAAAGAGGCGATGCCTTGAATCGTCGTAATAGATGAGATGGATGTTTGAGTCAGCAACTGAACAGATTCGGGTGCCGTCGATTCTGCGCTAGCGAGTAGCCAACTTTCTTGAACGGCGGTCAACACTCGCTGAATCAGGGTGTCAACGGTTAGAAACTCAGAGGTCGGCGACGGCTCTGATACTTTGCTGAAGTGGAGGCGAGATCGGCGCACGGTTTGCTCAATCTGTTGCCCGATCAGTCGAGTCGATTGCACCAGAACGTAGATCGGGTAGAGCAAAATTTGCGTCCCCCAAATGGTCGCGACTTTGAGATGGCGCACTGCTTTTTTAGTCTGGTCAGCAAGTTTGTGTGCCTGCTTGGAGACAAAATTAAAGAGATGGCTTTGAAAGCGACCAGATGAAGACATAGACTCAAAGGGGGCGATTTGAACGTCTGTGTGGCGGTTTCAGACTTTGGGCTGTTTGTGAATTGTCGCTTAAAGTCTGCCCCTGTTAGTGTATTCTGTTCGCACCTCTAACGCTATTGATATGACGGATTCGGCAACCTCTTTTGATCCAACTGCTGAAAATCATCGTCGCCAGATTTCAGGAGTCGTCGATCGATTGCGCCAACTGACGCAGCGTGATGTGCAAACGGGCTGGCGATCGTCCTTCACAAATCCGTCTCAAAGTCTCGATTTGCAGCAACCGCTCTATGAACTCAACGCCAAAAATCATATCGCTTGGTCAAAGGGACACGAAGTGATCTGGTTCTATCAACAATTTGTCTTGCCGGAGTCTCTTCAAAGGTATTCAGTAGAAGGGTTAACGCTGCGATTAGCGTTGACTTGGTGGGCGGAAGTTGCAGAAGTTTATATCAATGGTCAATTGGTTCAAGAAGGCGATTTGTTTGACCATTCAGCCAGAGTTATTCTCAGTCCGTCTGTGTTTTTGGGTGAGCTCGTTACGGTCACGATTCGGTTAGTGAGTCCAGGACATGATGATGGAGCTTTAGTACGATCGCGCCTCATTTACGAGTCAAATAATTATGATGACATTGATCCAGGTTTTGTTGCCGATGAGTTAGCCGTATTGCAAAGTTATTTAGAATCGTTTGAGTCAGAAAGATTAGGAAAACTTTCAGAATCTCTTCAAATTATTGACTGGGAATTTGTGAGCGATCGCGCTTACTTTGATCAATCCCTACAGAACCTTCGATCTTGTCTTCAACCCTTTAGTTTAAATCTCAAACAACACACGATCTGTTTGGTCGGTCATGCTCATTTAGATATGGCGTGGCTCTGGACAGTTGACGAAACTTGGAAAGCAGCAGAACGGACGTTTAACTCAGTCCTCAATCTGCAAAAAGACTTTCCTGAATTAACCTTTTGTCACTCAACCCCAGCGCTTTATGAATGGATAGAGATAAACCGCCCTACGCTGTTTGCTCAAATTCAACAACGGGTGCAGACGGAGCGATGGGAAATTATTGGCGGCATGTGGATTGAGCCAGAGTTAAATTTAATTAGTGGGGAATCGATCGCGCGTCATCTTCTCTATGGGCAACGCTATTGTCAAGAGAAATTTGGTGATATTAATCGAGTCGCTTGGTTGCCCGATAGTTTTGGGTTTTGCTGGCAATTACCGCAATTGCTGAAGCAAGGCGGAATCGATTACTTTGTGACTCAAAAGTTGCGCTGGAATGACACAACAAAGTTTCCGCACGAGATTTTTGAGTGGCGATCGCCTGATGGCAGTCAGATTTCTAGCGTCATGTCGGCTCCAATTGGAGAGGGCATCGATCCGATCAAAATGGCGACTTATGCGTGGGAGTGGACAGCCAAGACGGGTCTGTTGAATTCTCTCTGGTTGCCTGGTGTAGGCGATCACGGAGGCGGACCGACGCGAGATATGTTGGAGATTGCTCGACGCTGGCAAACGTCGCCTTTTTTTCCCAAGTTAGAGTTTACGAGCGTTGTGGAATATTTAGACGAGTTTGTTGACCAGACATCTCCTGTTTGGAATGACGAACTTTATCTAGAATTTCATCGTGGCTGCTACACCACTCACGCTGATCAAAAACAACAGAATCGTGACTGTGAAAAGAAACTCTATCAAGCAGAATTATTTGCATCTCTAGCTACTTTAACGATCGGTAGCTTCTATCCAAAAGAGTTGTTAGAAACTGCCTGGAAAAAAGCATTATTCAATCAATTTCATGACATTCTTCCAGGGTCTTCAATTACTCAAGTCTTTGTCGATGCAAATCAAGAATGGCAAGAGTGCGATCGCATCTGTTCAACCATTATTCAGGAGTCGTTAAACGCGATCGCCCACCAAATTAATTTGCCTGCACCACCCTGCCCGGAAGCAAACGCGATCGTAGTATTTAATCCATCCAGTTGGGAGCGATCAGGCAACCTTGGTGACTCAATCATGAACATCCCAGCGATCGGATATCGAGCTTTCTGGATCGTTCCCAATGGTGACGAGCTTGCAGATCAGGATTTGTGCTTGGAGTTAGAGAATCAATTCCTTAGAGTAGTCGTTGATTCGCAAACAGGTGACTTAACAAGTATTTTTGATAAAGTCAATCAGCGAGAAGTTCTAAGTGCAGCCGGGAATCAGCTTCAAGCTTTTCCAGATTCGGGTCAATATTGGGATGCTTGGAATATCGATCCAGACTATTCAAAACATTCGTTATTGCCTGTCGAGTTGGTGAAGATTGAAACGGGCGATCGTCAAATCTGCGTCGTTCGTAAAATCGGGAAATCTACCTTTCAACAAATCTACTTACTTGAGCAAAATTCATCGATTCTAACAGTTCAAAACGAAATCGATTGGCAAGAACGGCACGTTCTGGTAAAAGCTGCATTTCCGCTGACGATCGCGGCTGACTTTGCCACTTATGAGATGCCCTGCGGAGCGATCGAGCGAACGACCAAACCACAGAGCGATCGTCAAAAAGCCCAATGGGAAGTTCCCGCGCTCGGCTGGGCAGATTTAAGCGATCAGTCTTATGGAGTGAGCATCCTCAGCGATTACAAACACGGCTACGACTGCCAGCCGAGTCAAATCCGTCTCACCTTGTTACGCGGATCTGAGTTTCCTGATCCAGAAGCCGATCTGGGCACACACACTTTCAGCTATGCCATCTACCCTCACGCTGGAGATTGGCGATCTGCTCAAACCGTCCGTAAAAGCTGCGAGTTTAATCAACCCTTGCAGGTGTTGCAACTCGATCGTCCGAATCCTCAAGGCTCGCTTCCATCCGTTCGATCGTTTGTGGACTTGCAATCAAAAAATCTCATTCTGACTGCGTTCAAGCAATCTGAGGACGATTCAGAAAAATTTGTGTTGCGCTGCTATGAGTGTCACGGAGAAACCGCAGAACTGAACTTAAAGAACGACTTGGGACTCAGAACTGGACACTCAATCGATTTACTAGAGCGTATTCAGGAGAATGATCGCGATCCTCATTTAATCGAACCTTGGAAAATCAAAAGCTTCTCACTCTCACAAAATCCACGATCGGACATTGCAAGCTGAGAAGCCGTTGACAATGATTCATAAAGAATAATTAGTCTTCGTGATCTTCAAACGGGTCATCTAATTCCTTCGCCGGAGGACCAAACGCCGTATAAACCGCGTATCCAGTCAAGCCGACGATCGTCGCCAAGATTGAAATGTTAAGAGCTATTGCAGGTTCCATTTGAGTTTCTAAATGATGAGGTCGTTCCTCTATAATATT
>JBBQYE010000167.1:0-7112 GCA_038208945.1 Leptolyngbyales cyanobacterium
AAGCGGACGTAGGTTCGTCTAAGAGCAAAACTTTGGGCTGAATGACCAGAGCACGCGCGATCGCCACGAGTTGCCGTTGCCCAACTGATAATTGGAGTTCGGTACGATCGAGCCAGTCTTGAGGAACATGAAGCTGTTCAACCCACTTGCTCACTTGCTGCTCGGCTACTGTAAGCTGAACGCCTCTTAACTTAAGCGGGTAAAGCAGTGCTTCCCGGACGGTCATATTCAGCAGTTTTGATTCTTGCTGCACTAAGGTAATTTGCTGGCGCAGTTGCAGCACCGGAATTTGGCGAAAGTTTTGTCCTTCTAAATAGAGTGATCCCTGGGTGGGTTCGTTTAATCGATTGAGCATTCGCAGTAGCGTTGTCTTACCTGAACCCGACGCGCCGACGATCGCGATCCGTTCACCCCGAACCACTTCAAACGATAAGTCTTGCAATAAATAATGCGCTCCGATCGGCGATCGGGTTCCCGGCTTTTTGCTAGACGCGACCCCTCTAGAGGCAAAGCTAACGTGTTCTAAACAAATTTGAGGCGGTTCTGCTGGATTCAAAATCATTAAGGAATGTGGATTTATTGATGTCGAGATCTTCGCCCTCCTCACGAAGTGGGGCGAAGCCCTCGCCTAACCCCTTCCCCCAGCGTGGGAGAAGGGGAACCGGACTCTTTCTCCCCTCTCCCAGTTTGGGCTACGGTGTACACACAAGTCGGTTGATTGGTCATTGCCAAAATCTTTCGCCCCCTAAATCCCCCAATCTTGGGGGACTTTGAGACAGAAAGAGGTTCAAAGTTCAGCCATCGCTCTGGTTCAAAGTCCCCCAGAATGGGGGATTTAGGGGGCATAAGCCGACCCAAACGAAGTGACGAGGACTTGTGTGTACACGCTAGCTCCTGCGGGAGAGGGGCTGGGGGTGAGGGCAAACCCACTTCGCAATTACCGATCTTAATTTAATTCACGATCCTAAGGGTGAAATCTCATGCACCAGCTTACTTTGCTGCGTCAAACTTTGCAGCCCACCCTGATCAGGACATCTTCCAAAAAAAGTCCCTGGAGAGTTGTCAGATGCCCCATCTAGCGTTCTCCAGAGAATCTGTGCTCTATTCGACTACTAGGGATACGTGCGAGAAGCTGTATTGAACCTCCTCCAGTCGGGTATATCCCATCTCTGCCAGCCGACTTAATTTAGGACTGAGCGACTTTGTGATCGGTGCCTAGCAGCTCAGCGATCGCTCGATGCTCTGCCGGAAGCTGGGTCGGCAGCGCTTGTCGAGTGTCGGTAATTAACCAGTCAAGAGAAGCGGCTTGCACGTCGATCGTGGCTCCGGTTTTGTCAACGCAATAGCGACCAAACACAAGCTTGTCTACCAGCCGCACGCCCGGACCCAGCCGAGAATATTCAAAGATCACGCTGTCATCGACGGTTGCGCCACTGCACACCCAGCAGTTTTGACCAATCATGGCAGGACCGACGATTTTGGCACCGTCTTCGATGCAGGTCATGCTGCCGATATAAACCGGACCCTGAATGTCTACTTTGTCCCAGTTGACGCAGACGTTTAGCCCCGTGTAGATGCCAGGAGCCACTTCTCGCCCCGGAATCGCGACATTTTTGACTTCGCCCTTCAAGACACTGCGAATTGCGTGCCAATAGTCGGGCACTTTGCCGATATCGACCCACTCAAAGTCCATTGGCAAGCCATAAAACGGCGCATTCATCTCGACGAGCTTCGGGAAGAGTTGACTACCGATGTCGTATTCTTGCCCCGATGGAATGTAGTCGAGAATTTCGGGTTCAAAAATATAAATGCCTGTGTTGATCGTGGTGCTCAGGGCTTCCTCAACAGAGGGCTTTTCCTGAAACGCTTTAATTTTGCCCTCTTCATCCGTGACGACCACGCCGTAGCTAGACACCTCTTCGCGAGGAACGGTCTTCATAATCACCGTGGCGATCGACCCTTTTTCTCGGTGCCATTTCACGGCTGCACTCAAGTCTAGATCGATGAAGGCATCGCCGCACAGCACGACGAATGTATCGTCAAAAAACGGGGAAAAATCCTGGATTTTTTTCATCCCACCCGCCGAGCCGACCGCCTCGCCGACTAGCTCACCATCGACGATTTTACCCTCAAACGAGTAGCCGATCTGGACTCCAAACCGCTGCCCGTCGCGGAAATAACTTTCTATTTCGTATGCCAGATGACTGACATTCACCATGATTTCGTCAAAGCCGTGCTGCCTGAGCAGTTCTAATAAAAACTCCATCACAGGCTTTTGCAGGATGGGAATCATGGGTTTGGGAATCGTGTATGTAATCGGACGAATCCGCGTTCCCTTCCCAGCCGCTAAAATCATGGCTTTCATAAATCGCTCTCTCTACCCTACACCGACAAATTTCAAGAGATCGACTGTCAATCTGGAGAAACTCCAAAACTTGATAGTCTCTATATTAAACAAGCCAAGTCTCAAGCAAAAGGCAAGCTGTGCCCGATCTCGACGTGACCTTTAGTGACTATAACGGTTCTAAGTGGGATGTGTCACACTCGATCGGTTTAGCCCTTACTATATCTTCATCTACTTGAAGTACCCGACCCTGGCAGCGCGTTATCTCAATCGAGCAGAACGCTGGCAGAGAGTTCGCTCAACTCAGAGTCTGCCAGTTGCAGCAGTGAGCGGATCTTTAAATCCTGGTAAAACTCTTCTTGCGATAACTCGACTTTGTTTTGAGCCGACAATAGCAATAACGCCCAAAACACTCCGACTCGCTCATGATTTGGGTGTGAGTCGTGCAGACCGTCTTCCCCATCTTTAGGTTTTTGATCCTTTAAAGCGACCCAAAACTCTAGCACGAGATCAAAGTCGATCCATTCTTTGTCTTGAGCGACTTCTGTCCAATGTTCGTGAAAGAATTGCTCGATCGCCACTGCCATTTCTGAGAGATTTTCTTGGTGAGCGAGTTCGGCGATCGCTCGCACTGCCTGGGCACGAGACTGAGGTTTAGGGCGACGCAGCCGAGCGCGAGGAGTCTGATCTTCTAAGGTCGTGGCAATCAGTTGAAGCTGGTCAATTAGCTCTTTGAGGGTGACTCGCCGCTTTTGGGGAGGTCGTGCCACTGCTCTCCGTCGAAGCTGGCGCTCTAGATTGGGAGGCAACGCAGCCCCGCCAAAGTCTGCCCCGTCGAGAAATGCCTCGTCAAACTCATCGGGATCGGCGGCGATCGCTTCTGGCTGAGTCAAACTATCGGCTTTGAGCAACAGCAGCATCGACGCATAGAGAAATGCCTGTCCTGACTGTGACAAGTTCGACTCATATTGCTCTCGCCCGATCGTAGCGGCAGGCGTTAACTCGCTCAAGAAGCGATCGATCACATCAATCACCTTGACATCCCAGGGGTCAATTTCTCCCCGTTCTGCCAGGTCAATCAAGAGGGCGATCGCGTCCTGTGCTAAAGAAAGGGTCATGGAGACAAGGGAAGGGGTGAATGCTTTATGGTGACACGATCTTGCAGAATCGACTACTTAATTTTGATTCGCACAAAATAGACGGCTGCTAGAAGAATCAACCCTAGCAGCAGCAGAGGAACCAGCAGACTCCAAAGGCTCTCAGAATTCGTCACTTCACTGATTGAATTCACGATTCTTTATTGAGCAAACACCTCGGTTGATTCAGCATCTTGCGTCATGCCTTGAGGCAATAACCGCTGCTGCTCCTGAATCTCTGCTTTGTAGCGTTCGACATCTTGCTCAAGTTCGTCGATGCGCTCTTCGCGAACCTGGAGTTCTTTGCGTGTGCCAATCGTGCGCTGGATCTGGCTCCACACGCTAAACACCCACGCCAATACAGCCCCAATTCCCATCGCTAAGATTAGCTCGATCGAGAGCGGTGCCTCCACCTGCACGCCTTCGATCACTCGAATGACGGCTGGCTCGGTGTTTTCAATGCCAAACAAAACGAGTGCCAAACAAATCACGAAAATGATCAAGAAATTAACTTGTCGCATCTTGGGTTCTCTCCAATCACGCAGCTAGCGGTTCAACGTCTTTAACAGAAAAGTTTCTGACCTGTCAGAAACTGGAATCGAGTTTAGCACTCCGTTACTCGATCGGAGGATAGTCTTTATGAACGACATCCGTCACAATCACCTGAGTCGAAGTTACCCTACGCAATGCGTCGATCGTGCCTTTGATGGTGCCCGCAATCGGAACGGCAACGACGACCCCTAAGAAGCCACCAATTTGCAGCCCCATCAGCAGGGCGATAAAAATCCACAGGGGGTTTAGCCCAGTGAATTCGCCCATCATTTTGGGAGCCAGCACATTATCGCGAATTTGTTGCAGAATGACAGCAACGATCGCGAATTGAAACGCCAGCCAGACACTCTGAAACATGATTAGAATCGTGACCAGCCCGATTCCCAACGCTGCTCCGATGAAGGGAATCAGTTCTGCAATGCCGATGATCAGGGCAAACAGAAGCGTGAAGGGCACTTTAAGCACCAGAAAAACCGGAATCAGTCCGCCTGCCATAAACAGCGCCAGCAGCACTTGGCTCAGAAAAAAGTTGTGAAAGTTTTTCCGCAGCGACTCACTGATCGGAATGCCAAATTTGGGCGGCAGGAGATGAATCAATCCCTGCCAGAGTCTTCCCCCATAAAGCAGCATATAAGATGCCAAGACAATGACTAAAATGCTGTCGATCAAGCCAGAAACGGTTCCCAGGGCAAATCCGAGTGCCTGGGTGGCGACTTCTTGAATCTGACTTTCAATTTGGGTGCTGACTCGACCGCCAAAACTTTTGAGGTCGATCGGAAAGCTTCGCGTTCTTGCCCAAGCATCCCAAAAGTCTAGATTTTGCCGACTCGCCTCTAGCCACCCCGGAATTTTTTCAAGCAACTGGGTCGTTTGGGCGACCAAAACGGGCACCAGCGTGACTCCCAAGATCACCAGCACGGTGACTGCCACCAGCAGCACAATCACCACTGCCCCAATACGTTTGATTCGAGCGCGTTCAAAAAACTCGACGGGGTAATTGAGCAAAAACGCCAGAATTGCCGACACGACCAGCACGGTCAGAAGATGCTCAAAATAGCGCAACACCAGCGTCACTAGCCAAACGTTGAGGGCGATCACGGGTCCACTGAGACCCAATATGATTAATTTTTGCAGATCGGCTGAGCGGCGAGACATCTGGTAGTTATGAGTTGGGGGCTAGAGGCGGCGCAGTCGTTCGAGTCGGCAAAATGCGTCTAAGATAAATTCCACCCGCGACGATCGCGACGATCGCCACCGTTCCAATTCCGAGCGGGTTGGGGAGCCAGAAAGCGGCTTCTAGGTGATTGCTTTGCCCTGGTTGCAGCGTCCAGATAAGCTGTTTGCCTTCGCGACGGGCGGCGATCGCGGTGCCGTCCTTTCGGGTGATGCTGCGCGCACCCCAAGGAGTCGTCAACCCAAACTCTAGCTCAAGCAGCGAACCCGGACTCGCGATCAAACTGCCGTCTGGAGCGAGAATGCCCAGCGATCGTAAGTCGAGATCATAAATCACATGCTGACGCTCTAGCAGGAGGAAATTGCCTTCCTGGACTTTGAGGTGCGACTTTAGTTTGGGCAAGTCGAATTCTTTTCGAGTAGAGCGATTCGGATTGGCGACTGGACTAAAAAATTCGTTAAATCTCGTCTCTAATTCTCTGCCATTGCCAAACGGAATCGTGACTAAAATCTCTTGATTTGAGAGGCGACGAGTTTTTCCCTGAATTCTGCGAACTCGTTCTTCAATACCATCCAGCCACTTTTGAGCCGTGCCGCTGTTCACGCTAGTCAGCCGTTCATCTAGACGAATATGTTGGACGATCGTGCCTCGATTTGGACTTTCAACATTAATGCCCACCTCAGACTTAACGCAGCCTGACAGCACCAAGCTAGCGAATAGCATCACCCAAATCATTCGCGATCGTCGCAAAAATTGAATCACAGCATGACGGTCTAGTGAAAGTACGTCGGCTGAGGAAAGGGTTGCACTTCTATGGAGCATATCGAGCAAGGTTCATGAGTCCACTAACATCTAACACTACTTTAGGGAAATGGTGAGTTAACGGATGTTACGAGACAGCCATTTGAGTGCTAACTCAGCCACACCAAACCGCCTACGATCAGCCCTGCTGCAATTAGCGCCACCCAGATGAAGCGATTATCTGTGTCAACTTGACTCAAATCGACAGGTTCCGGGATGGCAGGACGGGGTTTTTGCGTCAGTTTCGGCGGAGTGGCAGTGCCAAATTTAGAACTCCCACGATTGTCTTTTGCCTCGCTGTCTGACAGCTTTGACAAGTCAGGAATCTCGGTCAACCATTCGGGGCGGGTTTGCAGCTTGGGGGCTTCGAGAATGTAGAGCAGTCGCTTTCCCTGCTGGCGAGTCTTGATATCTGGGTGACGACTGATTTTTTGACAGAGGGCGATCGCTTCCGATCTCTGTCCGGCTGCTTCGTAAGCAGTCACGAGCCAGATTTGCACTTCGCCACCAAAGCGTGAACCTGGGTCGGTTAAAGCACTAGCGCGTTCTAAATACTGCACCGACTTGCGGTATTCGCCTCGCTCAAAGGCATCTTTTCCGATTTGATATTCGGTGGTCGCCAAGTCTAATTGTTCAGAACTCACGGGCTTTTTGATTGTCTTAAGCTACCTCTGCATCCTAAGTTATCTGAAGCATGAATTCTACATCCGTGGGGTAGGACATGAGCACCATCAGGCAATCAGTTCTTTGACTGCAACGCTGAAGGCAACCGACGATGAATGATTAAAAGCCAAAACAGAGCCAAAAAAACGCCCCAACTGATTTAGTTTAAGAGCGCTGTTAATCAATCCGATAGGTAAACATACTAAGCCAAGCGCGATCGGTTTTTCTCTAGAATGAATCGCACTTGCCCATAGGTCGGCTCAACCCCTAATTCATTCCCATCAATAGTTAGCCACCTTCTGGTACTTTCCAGCTTGGTTTTTTCCCGCAGTGGTTTGAATTTCAAGGATCTCCTTGCCACCGCGAACAATTAAACCAAATTGTTTGTAGGGTTGGGGTGGTCTGCCATCCGCATAAGTTTGGGTAGCATCCATGGTGAATG
>JBBQYE010000168.1:0-7076 GCA_038208945.1 Leptolyngbyales cyanobacterium
CGACCCGTGTTGGTGCGCTTACGAAACTTACGAGCATAAGCCTGGTTGCGGAGAGCTTTTTCTTTTTTTTGGTTGCGGCGCTTAGCCATGTTTACCCCTTTGAGACATCTATTAGCGAATGGTGTGAATGACGATCGTAATTTCCGAGAACTCGGTTTAGCTCCCAGAAAAAAGAGTTAGAGAACCACTTTAACATAATCTTGATGGTCATTCAGACTACAGGGTATCGCGAAATCGTGGATTTTTCTCACAGCCTGATCAAGTCTGCTGCGAGGGCGAGGGCATCTTCACGGGTTGTAATCTTGCCTTCTGCCCGTGCCAGTTGCAAAGCCGACAATAGCTGCCCGATGCGAGGTCCCGCTACCAGATTTAGGGCACTCATCAAATCCTGTCCGGTTAACAAAGGAGTCGGATGAGCAACCGGATCGTCTGCGTTTAAGAACCGTCGAATCAGCACCGAGATCGCTTCTAAAGAAGTTCCGGCGGCGATCGCTAAAATCGCCAACGCGGGAAACGTCGCCCCCACTTCCTTAAAGAAAAAATACTGGTCTGCCAATGTCCATTCCTCGATCGGATTGCCAGCATCAAATCGAGGCAACTCCTTCAGCGCAACACTCACCGCCTGAATCTCAGCCCGACTGTATTTTAATCGCCATAGCTGCGCCTCTGCCCGCTGGGGATCAGACGCTAACAGGCTGGCTAACTTGGCGATCGTCAGCCAAGTCCGAGCCGACCCAGACGCTTTTGGTTCGGACTGACCCGCATTTGACTGTGACCCGCCCCGAATGCTCCGAGCCAGTTCGGTGGCAAATTCAGCCCAGGTTTCTTGAAAAATTACCGTAGTTTGGTCAATTCCAAGCAGTCGCGTCAAACTTTGGGCATCGGCACTCGGAAACCAATCTTGCAGCAGCCCATCTTGCCAAGCTGAATTTAACCAAGACGTGCCTCGATCGCTGCTCAACAAATAGTTCAACTCGGACTGCACTCGCTCCGCCGCAATCTGCCGCAGTTTAGGAGCCAATTGTCGAATCACCCGTTGAGTTTCCGGCTCTAACGAAAACCCTAGCTGGGCAGCTTGCCGATAAGCACGTAGTAACCTTAACGGGTCTTCTGCCAGATTTTCTGCACACACCATGCGAAGCAGCCCGCGTTTGAGGTCGATGTGACCTTGAAGCGGGTCGAGCAGTTGAGCTGTGTGGGGGTTGTAAGCGATCGCGTTCACCGTGAAGTCTCGTCGCCGCAGATCGGCATCCAAACTAGCGCCGACCTGCTGGGCAAAATCTGCCGTTCCCTGCTCAAAGACCACTCGTGCACTTTGACGATCGGCATCTAGCAAGACAAACCCGGCTCGATAGTGACGCGCGATCGCTTGAGCGGTTTCAACTGCGCCTGTCGGCAGCACAAAATCTAAATCAAGATAGTCAGAAGGGCGATCGAGCAACGCATCGCGAACAGTTCCTCCGACTAGACAGGCAGAGGGTGGAAGCCAATTGAGGCTAAAGGGCCAGGTTTCAGGAGATAGGGCAGAAGAGGCAACCAAAACGTCCTGCCAACAATCTAAACGGTGATTCAATGCAAACTCATCCCAAACACAATGCTTGCGAAACAACTTTGTGAAACAGAATCAGACTGCAACACGCTTTTATCCGACAGATCTTTAGTATGACGATTCAAGATTGAAGAAGGGTGAGCGTCTGGCAGAAATCCACTAATCTCGGACTCGATCGCTCAGACAAACCGATTGATCACCGTCTCCCAAATGAGCAACATAAATCAACCTGAAAGCCCATGATCAATTCGTTCGCCTGAGTTAGAGTAGCAGAAAAGCATCTCGATTCCCGATTCGTCTCTAAGCGTCAGAACGCCACTCTAATTTTTAGTGATCCTAAAGAGATTGACCCCCATGTGTATTTGCGTAAACTGCCACTATGTAAACCGTTGCACCACCTACCACGCGGTCGAAGATCAGCACGAGCAGGCTCACCTAACCGAAACTCCAGATTTTGAGGCATCTGAGCCAACCATCAACGTCAACATTCGCGATCGCACTGACTACATTGAGATGGAGTGGGATGTGGTCGGCTGCTTGAGCTTTCAAAAAGAGCAAGGCAAGTGGGCAAAATTACGCCCTGGAGAACTCGTCCCTACTTGACAATCTAGAAGAATGACACAAATCTTTAACTCACAAAAGTAATTAGATCTCAAAGGTTGGGAACAGTAGGGCAAAAATCAATACCTGTCCTCTACTAAACTCAGCTTAGATTTATGCGCTTTCTTCATCCTGCCAATCGTTCGACGGTCTTTGCGATCGCGCTGACTGTTAGTTTTGCATCGTCTCTCGTCGGCATCTCATCCGCAGTTTCTCAAACTGAAGCTCCCGCGTCGATCGCAGTTCCTCTCCCATCAGCGCCTCAGCCCCTTGAAGCGGCTAAAACTCAGCAAGAAGCTCAGAAATTGTATAGTCAAGGAGAAGGCAAAGCCAGAGCCGCAAATTATCGCGGCGCATTAGAAGACTATAACCAGGCGCTTCGACTTAATCCTGATTTTAGTCAGGGTTATGTGGCGCGAGGAGTAGCGCGATCGAATATCGGCGATCAGTCTGGTGCCCTCGAAGATTTCGATCAGGCAATTAAACTTAACCCTGCCGACGCGACCGCCTATGCTCAGAGAGGAACCACCCGCGTCAAGTTGGGCAACCCTGAAGAAGCGCTAGCAGACTTAGACAAAGCCCTAGAGTTAGATCCCAATTTAGCGGCAGCTTACGTGAATCGGGGCTATGTGCGATCGCAGGCTAACGATGCAGATAGCGCGATCGCTGATTTTGATCAAGCGCTGCGAATTCAGCCCAGCTATGCGCCTGCCTTACTGAATCGCGGGTTTGTCTATTTCACCAAGGGCGATCGTCAAGCCGCCATCAGTGACTTTAACCAAGCGATCAAACTTCAGCCCAATTACGCTGAGGCTTATATTAGTCGAGGCACCCTCAATTATGAGATTGGCGAAGAAGATGCAGCCGTCGAAGATTTCGGTCAAGCGATTCGCCTCAATCCCGCTAATGGATCTGCTTACTACAATCGTGGGTTAGCCCACTCCAAACTCGGCAATCTAGAAGCCGCCCAAGCAGACTTTACAAGAGTGGTGCAACTCAACCCTGACAAGCCAGAAGTCTTTCTGCAACGGGGCATGGTCTACGCTGCGCTGGAAAATCCTCAAAGTGCGATCGCCGACTATAACCAGGCGCTCAAACTCAAGCCAGATTATGCTGAGGCACTCAAAAGTCGGGGTGACTTGCTCACCGCAACTGGAGACAAACAAGGCGCACTCAAAGACTATGACCAAGCTGTGCAGGTGCAGTCTACCTTTGCGTCTGCTTATACAAGCCGCGCTGAAACTCGATCGCAACTCGGCGATCGCCAGGGCGCAATCTCAGACTACAGTCAAGCCGTCAGCCTCAACGCCAACGATGCCACAGCTTTCGAGAAGCGGGGAAAAGCCAGAATGGAGATGGGCGACGAGAGAGGCGCGATCGCAGACTTTTCTCAAACGCTGCGCATTGATGCGAGTGTGGCAGATGCTTACTACAATCGCGGAGTCTTGCTCGCCAAGTTGGGCAACCGACCCGACGCGATCGCAGATTTGCGCCAAGCAGGTGAGCTTTATCTTCAACAGGGTCAAGCAGACGGCTATCGCAACACGATTAGCCAAATCAGTCAGTTAAAGAGCCGCTAGAATTAGTCGCTTACTGTCTTAGAGATCCCTAACTTCGATAAAGTAGATCTAACAGCGTCCTGTTGGTGAAGACCTTGAAACTTCACTAGCGGGGCGTTTGTAGTTCGATCGAGATAAGCACTGTCTTACAGGGGTGGGAGATGATTATTACTGCAATAACGGTGCTGGTTGCGCTGAGCATTCTCGGCTGGGGCTATTATCGCGCTAAACCGTTTGGCAAACTGGGCATTCTCGCTTGGTTGCAATCGGTTGTGTTGATGGCTCCCTGGCTATTTTTCTTTGGGTTGACCACGCTGGGCATCTATCTCAACCTGGTGGGCGTTTTGCTGCTATTTGTTGCTTCTACCGGACTCTATATCCTCATTGGGCGGAGACTTCGGACAGCAGGTCAAGAAGAGCTTGCTGAACGAGCATCAGCAGTTGCTAGTGGAGATGACTTATTTTCTAAACCTGAGTCATCGGGTTCAGAGGCGGCGGAATTATCTCCCGTCTTAGACCCCGCTGCAAAGCCTGACGTTCTACCGATTCCCGCTGAAGATCTCAAGGCAATTCAGGGAATTTTTGGCATTGATACATTTTTTGCCACCGAAACCATTCCCTATCAGGAAGGCGCAATTTTTAAAGGCAACCTGCGCGGCGAAGTAGAGCCAACCTTTAAGCGATTATCCGTCAGTTTGAAAGAACGGCTCGACGATCGCTATCGCCTCTTCTTAGTCGAAAGTCAGGAAAACAGACCCGTAGTGGTAGTTTTGCCGAGCACTAACGATCCCAAACCTGCGACGCTGGCACAAAAACTTTTGGCAGGAGTGCTGCTGATTGCGACGATCGCCACTTGCCTAGAGACTGCTGGACTTTTGCTAGAATTTGACTTTTATAACTCACCAGAACGCTATCGAGAAGTGCTTCCGATCGGGCTAGGAATTCTCACGGTTTTGGGCGTTCATGAACTGGGTCACTGGCTGCTGGCGCGTCGTCACAACGTCCGGTTGAGCTTTCCTTATTTCATTCCAACCTGGCAGATTGGCTCGTTTGGTGCCATCACTCGCTTTGAGTCACTGTTGCCCAGTCGATCGGCGCTGTTTGATATTGCGTTTGCAGGTCCGGCGGCGGGTGGCATCGTGTCGTTAGCGATGCTGATTATAGGGTTGCTACTCTCCCACGAAGGCAGTTTATTCAAGTTGCCGACTCAATTCTTTGAGGGGTCAATTTTCGTCGGAACTGTGGCGCGAGTGATTTTAGGAACGTCTCTTCAGCAAGCGATCGTAGACATTCACCCCCTCACCATCTTGGGCTGGATTGGGCTAATTCTCACTGCCATCAATCTTATGCCTGCGGGGCAACTCGACGGAGGCAGAATCGTGCAGGCAATTTATGGACGCAAAACGGCGGGACGAACGACTGCCGCGACGATCGTAGTTTTAGCGATCGCGTCCCTAGTCAATCCGCTGGCTCTGTATTGGGCGATCGTGATCTTAGTCTTGCAGCGCAACTTGGAGCGACCTAGCCTCAACGAGTTGTCAGAACCCGATGACACACGAGCCGCTTTAGGATTGCTTGCTCTGTTTCTAATGGTAACGATCTTGTTGCCGCTAACTCCCAGTCTGGCCGGGCGATTAGGGATTGGTGGATGAGCATCCTACCCGCATAAGGTCTGTCTTATTCTCGCTGAATTTTGTTAACCATTTGCGAAGGTTAGTCAGAAATAAGGGATTCAGAATCATAATTATTAAGGGAATTCTCTCTTGTCTTCCCTTTCATCATCCTGAAACTATGTCAGACCTCCCCCCGATTCTGCTTCTCCTCGATCTGAGTGCGTTGCTAGTGGGTAAGCCCCGCGAGTGGCAAGAGTTTACGCGTCTGGGCAAATGTTATGTCCCCCAGTCAGTTTATGAAGAAATTCAGGCGTTAAGTAACGTTGGAGTTGAGCGCAGTCATGAGCAAACGGCGAAAGAGTTTTGCCGCTTTTTTGCTGACAGTGATTGGCAACTCACTGGGGCAGGAGCCGTGCATCCCTCACTTCAGCCCAGTGACGGGCAGAATATCAGCAAACGCGCTCGACTCGCGCAAGCGGTCGCAGAATGCGCTTATGGGTTTGCCCGCAATAGCCCAGGACGGCTCGTTGTGTTGATTTCTAACGATCAATCCTTGCTAAAGCGAATTCAGGGTTTAGGGGTGGCAAATCTATCTGGAGTGCCTGTATCAGCGATGTTGATCTGGAGTCGGAGCGGTCGGAGACCCCCGATCGTCGCTCAACACCTGCAAGCGATGCGATCAACCACCGTCACGGTGAGCAGTGCGACAGTTCCGCGTCGAGTTCAGACCGTTGCCCCCGTCCCTACTCGAACGCTTCCTCGACCTATTAAACAGCATCAGCCAAGGTTACGGGCGGTTCAGCCGCTCTACGATCGCCCTAGTCTATTGCATCAGCTCACCTCTGGGATATCTGCTCTCGTGGCGTTGACGATCGCGCTCAGCATTGCCTGGTATGTCGTCCAACCAAGAAGCTTCAATCAGTTTCTGCGAGCCAGAAATCTGCCGTCTCTTCCTGAGATTCCTTCGCAAAATTAGCCATCCTGGAAATTGCACTCTGAATCTAAACCGTCTGAGACTGCATCCACTTCAGTCCTCACGATTTATCTGCAATATCCTCCAGCCGTTCCGCTAATCTACTTGCCGCGATCGTCTTAATCATTGCCTTATCGTTGGTTACTAGAGTTCCGATCGCTCAAGGCACTAAGTCTGAAGTTGCGGCTAATCGCCTTTCTTCCCAGCGAGTGCGGCAGGTTGAGAAGTTGGTGCGAACTCAGGTTAAACCCTTCGATCGTCTCGGCTACCCTGCTAGTGAGGCAGAATCGCAGTGAGAGATGCTTAAGACACGTCCTAAGCCCCCTGTTCTAAAGTAGCTGTGCAGCGGCAGTAACGGTCGGTTTCAAATCCCTTCAAATCCGTTAGTTTCGCAGCAGTCAGGGGCACCTTGTGCTAGTTGTGAAGTGCCGAAGACTCTGCAAAGGAGCGAAGGATTGCATGGGACAAGAAACAAAACCTAAGCTCAAGTTAATGATCGTAGACGATGAGCTAGATAACTTAGATTTGCTCTATCGGACGTTTCGACGTGATTTTGAGGTAGTTCAAGCAACGAGCGCGATCTCAGCCCTCAAAATTCTCGATCAGCAGGGCGAGATGGCAATCATCATCTCCGATCAGCGAATGCCCGAAATGCTGGGCACCGAATTTTTGAGCAAAACCGTCGATCGCTTTCCCGACACCATTCGGATTGTGTTGACTGGCTACACCGATGTCGAAGATCTCGTCGATGCCATCAACGATGGCAAGGTGTTCAAATACAT
>JBBQYE010000169.1:0-7031 GCA_038208945.1 Leptolyngbyales cyanobacterium
AGCAACTCGCTCAAGAGAGTGACCGATCGGGTCAGCTTCCTCCGCTGCAAATCGTGTTGACTCAAGACACCTATATCGCCCGTCGAGGGCAACCTTTGACGCTTTCAGGTCAAATTATTCCAGTCGATGAGGCAGAAACGCCTTCCCTTTTACTCACTCACGCCGAAATCAGAATTTGCTTCCGCGATCCCCAGAGTGCCAAAACCCTGCTAGAGACTCGCGAACCAATTCTCAATCAATCGATTCCAACTCCGATCACTTGCAGTTTAACGCTACCGTCTGACTTTAAGACCCAGTTGATTTTGGGTGAAGTTACCCTTTACGACTTGACTTTAGCCTCCGAGGAGTCATCTATGTTGGCGAGTCAGTCGTTTACGCTCACTGCCGATGCCGATGAACTGTTGGAGACGATCGCTGATCACCCGGTCGCGGATGAAGAAGAACTGGAGCGATCGCTAGAGTCTGCTGCTAATGCTGCTGATAAACTTCCTGAATCTCCTAACCTCAATCTCACCTTCTTAAATCTTGTTGCCGCTCCCAGAGAGTCTTCGAGCTTCAAATACGCCTCAGATCAGCCGTTGCCGCCTCAACTCTATCCATCAGCCCCCACTTTAGAAGCCAAAAAAGGTCTAGATCTGCCATCGTTCGCCGCGCCTGTGAGTGAATCTGCTAGTGCTGAAGCTGCGATCGTTCCTGAAACTGAGACGGCAGATACGATCGAGTCCGACCCGACCCAACCCCAACTAGCGCCCCTACCCGAACCCAAAGCGCCGCCTGAAGCTCAAAGTTTGGGTGCGATCGCCAAAGTTTCTCCAGTTCAGTCTGCCTTTCAAGCATTAAACATTCAAGGGCGATTCCTCGATCGGCTGAATTTGTTGGCATCTGACACAGAGTTATCCGAAGAATTAAGAGAGACAATTCCTGAACCAGAAAGCGCGACTTTACCTGAATCGCCTACTGAGGGTGCGATCGTTCCTTCAACCTCTTTTGAGACGACCGCGCTGCCACTTTCTCTCGAAGACGAGTTGTTAAGTCAAGAAGTCGTTGTAGAAGATGAGCCACTGATAGAAGTCATTCCAACTCCTCAAAAGCAGCCTCAGCCCTCGGTAAACCAGGCTCCAAACCCCTTACTCCTGTCGATCGATCAAGACGTTCCAACACCGATTTTAGACCTTGCGGGTGAAGAACTGATCGCAGGTCGATCGATTGCTATTCGCGCTAGGCTTCCCAATCTTCTGCCGCGCTTCTACGTCAAATTCTGGATCAACGATCGCCAAACTCGTGCTTTGTTAGATGGTCCTCGCTGGCTCGTCGATTTTGCGCCTAATGGCTTGGGTGATTTAGAAGCAAGCACTCAGCTAATCGTGCCCTTTGGCAGTCTAGAGATTCAACTCGAAGCGATCGCTGTCGAAGTCGCGACCCAGCGCGAAAGTCATAAAGTAGTGCTCGATCGTGCGGTCATTCCGCCAGACTTACCCGACCTCTCGCTGGACGAGTTTGATGCTTGAGTCGTTTGGAATACTCAATAAAGTCCAACGAATCCCTCCTGAGTGTTAAGAATTCTTAGAACCCCAAATCAGCGAACCCTTTCACAGGTAACTTCAGAGATGGACTCATCTGAC
The DNA here is from genome assembly GCA_038208945.1 of Leptolyngbyales cyanobacterium. Taxonomy (GTDB): domain Bacteria; phylum Cyanobacteriota; class Cyanobacteriia; order Leptolyngbyales; family Leptolyngbyaceae; genus Phormidesmis_A. The sequence continues at coordinate 1,623 of JBBQYE010000169.1, forward strand.
AACCAATAGGAAAAATCTTATGACAGGTTCATACGCAGCATCATATCTGCCCTGGATTCTAATCCCCGTTGTTACCTGGCTCTTGCCGATCGTCGTCATGGGCTTGCTGTTCCTATACATTGAGCGCGAAGACCCAACGGGTGTCTAAGCGAGCAGCACACTAACGTCAACATTAAAAGCCGCCTAACCTAAATAGATAAGCGGCTTTCTTTTTATTAAACAAACTGCTTCAAACAAGCTCAGGTCACCCTACATTGAGGAGCCTAAACCTGCATAAGCCCCGTAAAAGAAAAGACCTAAAACACATAGAACCCCAGTCCCTGCTACGGTTGCAACAATCCAAAGGGGAATTCTTCCACCAGTACCCACAGTTTTACCTCCTGACAAGCGATCGATTTGTAAACCACTCTAAACGGGGTTAGCCGCCTGAATGTTTGATTAGTTGAAGAAATAGCTAGAAAATAGAATGCCGAGTGAAAAGATTGCCAATAAGCCTAAGTAGAGGGACGTTCTATTTAGCTCAACGGGCTGTTGGTTGGGGTTGGGAGATTTAGCTGCCATTGCTTTTACCTATCGTTGAATAAACTGCATGGACGCGATCGCGCCTAAAAAGAAAACAGAAGGAACCGCTAGCGTGTGAACGGCTAACCATCTCACCGTAAAAATGGGATAGACGATCGGTTGATTGGAAGAATTGCCAGTCATAGTATTTGAATCAGTTGGGGGAAAAACTACTTCTTGTCTTTTTCGCCAATGAATTGGTCAACTTGCTGCTTTGCTTCAAAGCGATTGTTGACGATCGGCACTTCTTGCCGTGCGGCGGGAAAATATTCATTGGGTCGAGGAGTACCGAACACGTCGTATGCCAAGCCTGTGCTGACAAACAACCAACCTGCCACAAACAAAGCTGGAATGGTGATGCTGTGAATCACCCAATAACGAATACTTGTAACAATGTCACCAAACGGACGCTCTCCAGTAGTACCAGCCATTCAGATTCCTCCACGGACAACAATTAAAAGCCCTATAAACATCATAAGGGACGATAGAAATCCTCACAAGCAAACCCTTTGAGTTTGCAATTTGTAGGGGTTGGTTTCTTCCAAGACGAGCACTTGAAAACATTGCCAAAGCCCTATAAATTAGCAATGGGGATCAGGCAGCTTGCGGGGTTCCCTGATATCTCAGTAACGTTCCTCGCTGACCAATGACAAATCCTTGTTCGGGGCTGAGAAACACAATTCGATACAGGTTAGCCGGAACGTTCTCAACCTCTTTGTCTTTTTGCCAGGTTTTGCCCCCGTCGAAACTGCCGAGCAAGTTGCCGCTTCCACCGACGACCCAAAGCTCATCAGGGGTGCGGTAAGCCAGATCTAGCAGACCCCAACTCGTTGCATATTCTGGGTTTTGGACTTCTTGCCAGTCTTCTGGATCGGTAGAAGCCGTAAACTGCACCTGCCCACCCCGCGCTAACATCCACAGGCGACCGTCTTTGGTGAAGCCCATGCTCTGCACGCGACGAGAGCTATTGCGGTTGTAAGGGTGCCAAGCCTGATCGCCCGGTTCCCACACTGAGAAGAAGTTTCCTCTCGAAGACACGGCGACATATTTGCCGTCGGCTGCTCGATCGAGGCTCCTCAACACACCAAACGCCTCAGTCACCATTGCTTTCCAGTTGCGACCGCCGTCGGCTGTCCGATAGATTGCGCCTAAGTCGGTCGTCATTTCTGCGGCATTTGCGCCGATCGCCACTACAGTGCTGGGCGCTCCCGGCAGCTTTTCGCTCAAAGGAATCTGTGACCAGGCTTTACCGCCATCGGTGGTGTGCAGGAGGAGTGAAGGCTGTCCCGTAATCCAGCCTTCTTGCCCTGAGAAACTGACAGAACTCAAACGATAATTCTGTTCGCCTAAATCGAGCTTGCGTAGTTCCCAGGTTTTTCCAGCATCGTCAGTTTCTAAAAGGGATGAGTTTGTGCCGACGAGCCAACCGTGCTTTGTGTCGCCCGTAAAACTGACATCTAGAAGATTCTCTTCAACGGGGAGTGAAATGATTTCCCAGGGGTTGTTGGCGACGGTCGGCAAAAAAGCTTTGCAGCTAGTGGTCAATAAACCGACCGCTAATAAGATGACAAGTTGTTTCCAGGCTCTCACAGTCCACTGCATCGCTTCTAATCTCTGATAACAATTTACGTTTTCTGTAGCGAATTTGCTCGACTACTGCAACCCATAGAGGCTGAGGAATAACAAGAAGAATAGAACCAACCCACCAAAAATGAGGAGATTCTTTTGCCCCGGCGTTAGTGTGTTGACCCCAAAGCCATACCCTAAATTTTCTTTAAACCCAGATGGGCTATTGAGCGGACCGACGTTCTGAAACCTAGACGTGGGTGCGCCACACACGGGACAACGCCAGCTAAGAGGCAACTCCTCAAACGGAGTTCCCGCAGCGATATTTCGACGATCGTCTCCTTTTATAGGCTCATAGACATAGCCACAGGCGGCACATTCATGACGATCGAGTGATTTTGGATCAATAACTTCGGTGCTCATAGCTTTAGGAGAAAATAGTGGACTAGAATGCCAATCTTAGAATCTCCGTTAATTATTATGACATTATGACTCCACCTTTTTAAGATCCATTTTTGGGAAATGGTGAGAAGCGACTCCATAGAAAACTATCTATCAATGGCAGGGCAGATTTTTAGTCTTGCGAGTCTTTGAATATACGCTAGAGGGTCACGTCCACCTATAATATGAGTGTGAAGAAGAAGTAACACAAGCGTTTTCACCCACCCTATGAGAGGCGGCTATTACTGTGTTTGTCCTGACTGGCTACGAATATTTTCTGGGCTTCCTACTCATCTGTAGTTTGGTGCCCGTCCTGGCATTGACGGCTTCCAAGCTGGTGCGTCCGAGTCGTCGCGGTCCTGAACGCCGCACGACCTATGAATCGGGCATGGAGCCGATTGGGGGCGCTTGGATTCAGTTCAACATTCGCTACTACATGTTTGCGCTGGTCTTTGTAATTTTCGACGTTGAAACGGTTTTTCTCTATCCGTGGGCAGTCGCCTTTAGTCGATTGGGGCTACTAGCGTTCATTGAGGCACTGGTTTTTATTGGGATTCTCATTATTGGTTTAGTCTACGCTTGGCGCAAAGGAGCGTTGGAATGGTCATGAACTCGGAACTTACTGCAAGAAATGGCGCTGCTGAGGGGTTGATTAACCCGATCGAGCGTCCTGATATCACTCAAGCTCTGTCTGAAAACGTTGTTTTGACGAGCGTTGATGATCTTTATAACTGGGCGAAGCTCTCCAGCCTGTGGCCGCTGCTTTTTGGAACTGCCTGCTGCTTCATCGAATTTGCAGCATTGATTGGGTCGCGGTTTGACTTCGATCGCTTTGGTCTGGTGCCCCGATCGTCGCCTCGCCAAGCGGATCTGATTATCACCGCAGGCACGATCACAATGAAGATGGCTCCCGCGCTCGTTCGTCTCTATGAGCAGATGCCAGAGCCAAAGTATGTCATCGCGATGGGTGCTTGCACCATTACAGGTGGAATGTTTAGCGTCGATTCGCCTACGGCGGTTCGAGGTGTAGACAAACTGATTCCGGTTGATATCTATCTGCCTGGATGCCCTCCTCGCCCGGAAGCGATCGTCGATGCCATCATCAAGCTGAGAAAGAAAATCTCAAATGAGTCAATTCAAGAACGCGGCGCGCTTCGTCAGACGCACCGCTATTACAGCACAACTCACAACATGAAAGCGGTTGCCGAAATTAATGACGGTAAATATATGGCGCTTGCCGATCGACAAACCCCTGCCGCAGAGCTGAGAGAAGCGATGGGTCTGCCGATCGCACCTGCACTCAAGGCAACCGAAAAGGAGGGTCTCGATCGTGGCTGAAGAACTTCAACCGACTGCCCCTGAAACCGAAGCGGCTCCCATTATCGAAGCGGGCAAAACGTCAAAGTGGCTGACTCAAAACGGCTTTGAGCATGAGTTTTTAGGAAGAGATGCCAGTGGCACTGAAATGATCAAGGTCGATGCGGAACTTCTGATTCCGTTCTCGACAGCGCTCCTTGCCTACGGGTTTAATTACCTTCAGTGCCAGGGCGGTTATGATTCCGGTCCTGGTCAAGAGTTGGTCAGCTTTTATCATCTGGTGAAGTTGAGTGACAGTGCCGATCGACCTGATGAAGTGCGTCTCAAGGTCTTTCTGCCCCGCGAAAATCCAATAGTCCCCTCGGTTTATTGGATCTGGAAAGCAGCAGATTGGCAAGAACGCGAATCGTTTGACATGTACGGCATCATTTATGAAGGGCATCCCAGCTTAAAGCGTCTCTTAATGCCTGCTGATTGGGTCGGCTATCCGCTCCGTAAGGACTACATTTCCCAAGACTTCTTTGAGTTGCAAGACGCATATTAGTCTTCTAGCTGTCTGAGCCGCGTTACTCTACAAAAGCTCCTCGTTAAACTGAGGGGCTTTTGATCTGAAAGGGAGCCTGAGAGCAGATCTGCGTTGATTCTGATCCAACCAAAAATCTGCTTAATTATCTGTGACCTCTCAGTGATAAGCTGAAAAATAGCGGATAACACGCAAAGTTTTGTTTTTGATTGTTTGAATCGTTGAATCACACACTAGGGCGTAAGCATGGTCACAACCGTAGAGAAGACGAATATCGGTCACATTACTCAAATCATTGGTCCTGTTTTAGACGTTAAGTTCTCGAATGGCAATATGCCACAGATCTATAACGCCCTGACTATCAAAGGTACCAACGAAGCTGGACAAGACGTGTCAGTCACCTGCGAAGTGCAGCAACTTTTAGGCGACAACCAGGTTCGTGCTGTTGCAATGAGCACAACTGATGGTTTAGTGCGCGGCATGGAAGTGACAGACACAGGTTCACCCATCAGCGTGCCCGTCGGTCCGGCTACCCTAGGTCGAATTTTTAACGTTCTCGGCGAGCCTATAGACAACAAGGGTCCTGTAGATACCCAAGACAGGTTGCCCATTCACCGGGATGCTCCTAAGCTAACGGATCTTGAGACCAAATCCTCTGTCTTTGAGACAGGCATCAAAGTGATTGACTTGCTGACTCCCTATCGTCGGGGCGGCAAAATTGGTCTATTTGGCGGAGCAGGTGTGGGCAAAACCGTCATTATGATGGAATTGATCAATAATATCGCGACCAATCACGGCGGTGTGTCTGTGTTTGCGGGTGTGGGCGAACGCACTCGTGAGGGCAATGACCTCTACAACGAGATGATGGAATCGGGCGTAATCAACAAGGACAACCTGAGTGAGTCCAAGATTGCGCTGGTTTACGGTCAAATGAATGAGCCGCCAGGTGCTAGAATGCGCGTCGGTCTGTCGGGTCTGACGATGGCAGAATATTTCCGCGA
>JBBQYE010000170.1:0-7017 GCA_038208945.1 Leptolyngbyales cyanobacterium
CCAATTCCGCTGCTCGCGCCCGTGATTAAAGCGCGTCGTTCTAAATTGAGGGTCATGCAATATTCGGTTAACTCAAAGGTGAGCAGGCGTTCTAGACATCAGCCGCTAATTTTAGACAACCAGTTTACGGAGGAGGCGCAACCTAGCGCGTGAGATAAGATGCAAGAAAGTCAAAAGACATGAGATGTGAGTGGAAAACTTTCCGGGCGTTGTTCAACGCGTATTTCTACAGCTATTTGAAAAACTCAGTCACTACCTCGATCATAATCCTCAATAGCGCTAAACCGTTAGTTCTAGTGAAGACCGATGAATCTAGGGAATTGTAAACAATTATTACGCTTAGATATAGTAACGCAAAAAGAAAGTTTTCTCTCAGCGTCACTCTGTTGCTAAACGGTCACTTCGGCAAACACGCCAATGCTGCGGAACTTTTGATAGCGAAGCTCGCGACGCTGTTGACCCGTCATCTGATCCAACTCGCTCAGATTTCTGAGAAGCGCTTTTTTGAGAATTTCAGCCGCTTTTAGGGGATTAGAATGGGCACCTCCGATCGGTTCGGTGAGCAGTTCGTCGAGAATCCCTAAGCCTTTCAAATCGGCAGCGGTGATTTTTAGCGCTTCAGCCGCTTGATGAGCTTTTGACGCATCGCGCCAGAGAATTGCAGCACAGGCTTCGGGCGTGGCAACTGTGTAGACTGAATGTTCAAACATCATCAAGCGATCGCCCACCCCAATCCCTAACGCTCCGCCAGAGCCGCCTTCGCCAATCACCGTACAAATAATCGGCACATCGAGCCGAAACATTTCTCGCAGGTTGTAAGCGATCGCTTCGCCTTGTCCGAGTTCTTCGGCACTCAGTCCTGCGTAGGCTCCAGGGGTATCGATAAACGTCAAGATGGGCATTGAGAAGCGATTGGCATGTTCCATCAGTCGCATCGCTTTTCGATATCCGCTGGGAGATGCCATGCCAAAGTTGCGCGTAATGTTGTCTTTGGTGTCGCGCCCCTTTTGTTGCCCCAACATCATCACAGGTCGCCCATCAAGACGAGCCACGCCGCCTACGACAGCAGGATCATCATAGCCGCCGCGATCGCCGTGCAGCTCCATCCATTCGTCGCTGATGGCTTGGATATAGTCAAACGTGCTGGGTCGTCGGGGATGCCTTGCCACCTGCAATCGCTGTGCTGCCGACAAGCTGCTAAAAATCTCTTGACGAAGCTGCACAGCTTTAGCCTCAAGGTGACGAATCTGCTCCGTCACATCTACGTCATTTTCTTCCGCAAGTTCACGAATTTGACCGATGCGAGATTCTAGCTCTGCGAGAGGCTTTTCAAAATCGAGGAGAATGGGTTTGCGATCGGGGGTCGGCATGGCTGAGAGTCGCTTTGTGGTGGGTAAGTAGAGTTGGGCTGCTCAACAAAGGCGTGAAGGTCTTTAGTATCGCACTCAGGGAAGGGGATTTTTCGTGCGAAGAGCGGTTAAGCCTCAGCCTACCGATAAACTCAGGAAGATCACAGCCCAATTTTTAATTTAGTGACCTGGTTTTGGGAAGGGGCAAATTAATTCTAGAAAGGGTAAAGCGATCGGATGAAATCGTAGACGATCGCATTGTTTCTAGACCCAGACTTGGCTTTGCTGTTTTATCAGACACGAAACAAAGTGTTCCTTGATAGCGATCGCCCAGCCACTGAATCAACTTAGCAATTTTGGGCGGCGCGTAAGGATTGGGATAATTTTGTGGGAAAAAGCCCGATCGCCCATTAATCACAGGAACACCTGATTTGATACCAATCCACATCGCAGCCGTTTGTTGAAAGTCAGAAAATGTATCTGATGGAGAGGGCAAAACGTTTTCTGGAGTTGACCATGTTGCATAAAACTGCTGAATACTCGACTCAACTGGAAATGTGGTTCTAGACATCGAAATATAGGCGACGTTGCAACCGGAACTGATGAGCGTTTGAACTTCAGATTCGGCGGCAAGAAGAGGACTTTTTTCAAAACTGGGGAGGTCAAAACTAATTTGTTCTAGAATTCCGGCTAGGCAGATTAGAGTCGCGATCATGATTCGACTTTTTCTAGAACGAATCATCGTTTTGATAAACGAATCGAAACACACCAACGTGGCAATTAGTAGATAAAAATCAATCACTAACCCAATGCGAGTTACCGATCGAATCGCCGTTGCCCCTGGTATAATGGCATATACGATTCGCCAAAGTGAGCCATCAGCAACGCTCAGAGAAAGGATAAAAAGGATTAGTGCAGTTGTGAGACAAACTTTGATGAGTAGCGATCGTTCACAACTAATTGCGTTTGCTTGAAAGCGCAAACAGTAGACAGAGAATCCTGTTAATAGACTAAATGTTATCCCAATAAATAGCTGATGCTCCCACGGCATTGGCAGGTCTTCAAGAATTCCAGGTCGGAGAAAATCCCACAGAGTTCCGGTAGATGGAAAAAACCAGGAAGATAGACGAGGTAGCATTGTTGCCACTTCTGCAAACGAGCGGACTCCGAAAGTATGACTAACTTTTAAATAAGGCAAAAATAGTAAAGCTGCAAATAATAACCACACTAAAAAAATGCTTAAACAAGCCTTCCAATGCTGCTTGAAGAACTTGAATAAGCGAAGTCTTAAAGGCAGGTCAAAGTAAAGACTGACCGGAATCACTATCGACACGCTGAATAGGAATAGCCAGCCTAAATAAATCCCTGAAAGCACCTGTAGGTAAGTGAATAAAGAAAATAGCCCAACTGATCGGATCGTCGGGCGGCGAAAAAAATTCCATAGAAACAGAAACGCGATCGGAGTCCAAAACTGCACGAGTAACTGTTCGTGGTTAAGCTGTCCGATTCTGGGCATCCCAAAAGCGAAGACAAAGCCGCCCAATGCTGAGAGAATTGGATTTATCTTTAACTGACGTAACAGAAAAATTAGAGAGAAAAAATTCAGAATCGTAACGACGATCGTCCAAATTTGAAAGGATGTCTCAGAGGAATTAAAGAGTCTAAATAGCCAGTAGAGCGGACTGGCTCCTAGCAGATTTTCTGTGAGCGCGATCGTATTTTTTATGGGGTAGAAAAAGGTCGCTGACCAAAAATCTTTTGGGTAATTTGGGTTAAAAACAAACTGAAAAGAATGCTCTAAAATATAATTATTTAACCGACTATCAGCCGGATAGCTTTGCATTCTAGAAAACCCGCTTAAAAGGGTGGGATGGAACATAGCTAGAGTTCCGATCGAGCAAACAATTAAATAAAAACCAGCAGAGATTAGGAAGCTGAAGTTCATTACAGGTAAAACCCGATCAGCAATCTAATATAGCCCACCAGTCTACAGAGAGCCGCAAAAATAAAAACGGATGGATCTATTCACCCGCTTGCTTGACTAATGCCCGTTCATCGTGATTTTTTCTTTATTGACCTGATAGCTTTCAGTAATTCGTCGTTCGGGGTCAACACCGCTAAAGGTGGGCGGAAGCCAGACGCGCACGATGAGCAACACTGCCATCACCAGCAAAAACGCACAGGTCGCCAATACTTGAGTCCATTCGACTTCTAGGACTCCACGCACGATCACTTCTCGCAACACAGAGACGATCGCCACTTCGACCGCAACGCCGATCGAGACTCGCTGTTCTTGCAAATAAATAATCAGCAATCGAAATAGCTCAACCAAAATCAGCGAAAACAAAATGTCTGCGGTGACTTCTCGAAAATTAAGGGGCGGCAGCAGAGAAATAAACATCTCTCTAAGCTGAATCACCATGACGCAAAACAACCCGATGCACAACGAGATAACGATTCCATCTTGAACGGTTTCTAACGCTCGAACCAGATGGCTTCGATTCAGCGTCTTGATCCAGGAAGGTGAGGAATTTGAATTCTGCATAAGAGAAAAGTCTCGATCTCTGGACATCTCTATTTAACGATGAGATCAGCTTATTGCACAAGCCATAAGTTATCAGTCTATTTGATAGTTTCTATCGACAGAGAGTATTTATGACTGATTGATATCTTCTTCGCCTCGAAGATGCCCTGACCTAAACAACCGCGATCTGCGCCCATTTGATTTTTGAACGTGACCCGATCGTCGATCGTCGCAAAATTGCTGTAGAGACGTTTCGGTGAAACGTCTCTACGCCATCGGGTAACCGCACAATTTTTGAACGCGATCCATCATCGATCGTGGCAAAATCGGCAAGACGTTCCATCGAAACGTCTTTACAGCGTTGGGTAAATTTATTATTTGTCGCATCCAAAAATAAAATTGGTGTGAGGCTCTTGGCGTGAATTGAATATAAAAATGTCTACCTCATTTTTATATTCAATCCACATAACTAATTCTGCTTGGAACCCTCTAAATCATTTCAGAGGCAGTCTCAACCTGCGCCTGCGCTTGCGGCTGGAACTGGAACAGCGAGTACACAACATCTCGACGGATGTTAATCATCATTTCCAAGAACAACTCGTAGCCCTCGCTCTTATATTCAATCAGCGGATCTTTCTGTCCATAGCCCCGCAGACCAACCGACTCACGCAGCGCATCCATTTGCTGAAGGTGTTCCCTCCAAAGAGTATCAATGCGGTTGAGAATGAAGAAGCGTTCGGCTTGACGCATTAAGCCAGGTTGGAGTTGATCGACCTCGGCTTCCTTCAAGTCATAAGCAATTCGCGCCTGTTCATGCAAGAAGGTTTTGATTTCTCCAATCGTCATGTCTTCTAGCTGATTTGACTCTAGGTCAGCCAGCAGATAGACAAACTCTTTGACCTTGCCCACTAGCTTATCGAGTTCCCACTCTTCGGGCGGCAGATCAACGTTGATGTAAGCCGCCACAATATCATCCATTGTTTGTTCGGCATATTTGACGACCTGCTCTTTGAGGTCTTGCCCCTCTAGCACTCGGCGACGTTCAGCGTAAATGGCACGGCGCTGATTATTCATCACCTCGTCATACTCAAACACCTGCTTGCGAATGTCGTAGTAATACGTCTCGACTTTCTTTTGAGCACCTTCGAGCGATCGGGTCAACATTCCCGACTCGATCGGCATATCTTCTTCGACCCGGAAGGCATTCATTAAGCCTGCGACTCGATCGCCGCCAAAAATCCGCAGCAGGTTATCTTGCAAGCTGAGGAAGAATTTCGTCGAACCGGGGTCGCCTTGTCGCCCTGCCCGTCCGCGCAGTTGGTTGTCGATGCGGCGTGACTCGTGACGCTCGGTGCCGATGACGTGTAAGCCTCCGAAGCCAACGACTTCTTCATGTTCGCGCTCGGTAAACTCATCGTATTCTTGACGAATCAGCCGATAGACCTCTCGCAGTTGTTGAATCACCGGATCGCTGGTTGGCGCTTTTTCTGCCGCCGTTGCGATCTTGTCTTCTGCTTCCAATTCGGGCAGGCTGCGTTCGCCATATTGCCTGACGGCGGTAGTAACGGCATCTTTGAGCAGTTGCTCAGTTTCGCGAGACAAATCGGTGGGATAGATGTCAGATTTGACCTTCCAAGTCTTGATCTTTTGACCCGCGCCAAAGCCCTGTCCGCCGCCGCGCGCATCGCCAAAGCCTCTGCCGCCGAACTGATCTTCATCTTCGGGCTGGACGATTTTGGGCATAAAATATTCACGAATCTTCAGCCGCGCCATATAGTCGGAGTTGCCGCCGAGAATAATGTCAGTGCCGCGCCCTGCCATATTGGTGGCGATCGTGACTTTGCCCTTCCGTCCGGCTTGGGCGATAATCTCAGACTCTCGCTCGACGTTTTCTGGTTTTGCGTTCAGTAAGTTATGAGGAACGCCCTGATCTGCCAGCAAGCCTGAGAGCAGTTCTGACTTCTCAACGCTCGTGGTGCCAACTAAAACCGGACGACCATCGCGGTGCATCTCAGCACACTCTTCGGCGATCGCGTTCCACTTAGCGTCTTCGGCTTTATATACTACATCCGATACGTCTCTCCGCTTGGTCGTGCGGTTCGTTGGGATGATCGTGACTTCGAGCTTGTAAATTTTCTCAAATTCAGCTTCTTCAGTCTTGGCGGTGCCCGTCATTCCGGCAAGATTGGGATAGAGCAGGAAGAAGTTTTGGTAGGTAATCGTCGCCAGTGTTTGCGTCTCGTTTTGGATCTCGACGTGTTCTTTAGCCTCGATCGCCTGGTGCAGTCCATCACTCCAGCGACGACCTGGCATCACTCGACCCGTAAACTCATCGACAATGACCACTTCGTCGTTGCGAACGATATAGTTTACGTCTTTGATAAACAGTTCTTTGCCCTTAATCGCGTTGAAAACGTAGTGCGCCCATGGGTCTTCTGGGTTAAACAGGTCCTTAACTTCTAAAAGGTTCTCGGCTTCGATAAAGCCTTCATCAGTCAGCAGAATATTGCGCTGTTTTTCATCTACTTCGTAGTGTTCATCGGGTTTGAGCGCGCTGGCGATCGTCGAGGCTTGCAAATATTTCTCAGTCGGTCGCTCAACCTGCCCCGAAATAATCAACGGAGTTCGGGCTTCGTCAATTAGCACCGAGTCTACTTCGTCAATCACACAATAGTTAAACGGACGCTGCACCACCTCTTCCATTGAGGTTGCCATGTTGTCGCGCAGGTAATCGAACCCTAGCTCACTGTTGGTCGCATAGGTAATGTCACAGGCGTAGTTTTTTTGACGCTCAGCAGGACTCATATTTTGCTGAATCAGCCCGACGCTTAAGCCCAAAAAGCGGTGAACTTGACCCATCCATTCAGCGTCACGTCGGGCTAGATAGTCGTTGACCGTGACGACGTGAACCCCTTTCCCTGAGAGCGCATTTAGATAGGCGGGCAGCGTCGAGACAAGAGTTTTTCCCTCTCCTGTTTTCATCTCAGCAATTTGCCCGTTGTTCAGCACCATGCCACCCAAAAGCTGCACGTCAAAGTGACGCATTCCTAAGACGCGACGACTCGCTTCTCGCACGACCGCAAACGCTTCGGGCAACAAATCATCCAAGATTTGCTTTTGCTCGTTGTCGTTTTTTGCCTTGGC
>JBBQYE010000171.1:0-6942 GCA_038208945.1 Leptolyngbyales cyanobacterium
CTTTGCACACGAGAGTAAGCAATATTTCTCCCGTGTGTCGCCCGATCCTCAAGCTGAGGTGACGCACTTTGCCACGATGCAGCTTCTCGTCGTAGATGCCCCAGCCGCGTTTTTGAATGTCTAGTTTGACTTCTGCCAACAATGGATTCAATCGGGGGTCTTGAATCGGACACTGATTGAGGTTGATAAGCTGGTGACTACCCTTTTGATAATATCCGGCTTGCACCTGTCCAGTTGCGGAACGGGTGAGTGGGTAAGTTACCTTGTTGCGATAGGCTAACGGCTCAGAGACATTCAGCACCGCATCGACTGCTACGCCTTTAAAACCGCCGATTCGCTCTAGCGCCTGGACGATTTGATTGCGTTTTGCCTCAAGCTGATAGTCATAATCGACGTGTTGCCACTGACAGCCGCCACACTTGTCAGCGACGATGCAACTCGGTCTAATGCGGTGAGGAGAGCGTTCTAGAAGCTCATGAACTTTGCCATTGGCGTAAGTCGGCTTGGTGCGAATGAGACGAACGATCGCTCGATCGCCCGTGACCGTATCGGGAACGAAGACGACGCGATCTCCGAATCGACCAACGCCATCTCCGCCCTCGGTAATGTCGGTGATGTCAACTTCGACCAGTTCTCCTTGTCGCCATAAATCGGTGACGGGTGATATCGGTTCTAGGTCAGAAGGCAGTTGTGGATCGGAAATGGTCACAGAGAATATTCCTGGTCTAGCATGAACGAATTTCTATTCTCGCTTTTCTGATCGACATATAACCGAACTCGCAGAAGTCTTAAAATTTGTTGCCACGATCGAGCAAAAAAACTCGGTCAATCTGCTTGCCACACTGCGAATGTTTCATTAAACCAAATCTCTCAGTAGTTTCACGGTAAATGCAATTTCTCTAGCATGTCTACGTAGTATTAGACGGGCTGTTGAGATTTCTTTACAAGATTGAGCTTCGGCTGTAATTATGGACACGTCTAAACGTTAAAATAACCGAGCTAACCAATCTCCCGCTCGACCAAAAAATACGTGCAAGTTTATTCCATCCCGTCCGATTCGCTTCCAGTAGTAGACCCTTCTCTACGGTCCGGTGCGCTTCCTTTTACCCTCAAAGAGGTGCGATCGGCGATTCCAGACTCTTGTTTTGTGCCATCGACCTGGCGATCGCTCTCCTACTTTTTTCTCGATCTTGGAATCCTTGCAGGGCTGTATGCCCTAGCCGCTTATCTCGATTCCTGGTGGTTTTACCCGATATTCTGGTTCGCTCAAGGCACAATGTTTTGGGCGCTTTTTGTGGTTGGGCACGACTGTGGACACGGCTCATTCTCAAAGCACAAATGGCTCAACAATCTGGTCGGTCATCTGTCGCACACGCCAATTTTGGTGCCCTTTCACGGTTGGCGCATCAGCCACCGCACTCACCACGCCAACACAGGCAATATCGAGACGGACGAAAGCTGGTATCCAGTCACTGAAAGCCAATATGAGCAGATGGGTTATGCAGAGAAGCTGATGCGCTTTTATCTGCCACTGTTAGCGTATCCGCTCTACCTATTTCGTCGCTCTCCTGGCAAACAAGGCTCTCATTTTATGCCCGGCAGTCCCATCTTTAAGCCATCAGAACGCAGCGGCGTGATTACTAGCACGGTTTGCCTGATCCTGATGATTGGCTTTTTGAGCGTCCTAACCTATCAGCATGGGCTGGTGTTTTTGGTGAAATATTATCTGATGGGCTATATCGGATTTGTCGTCTGGTTAGACCTGGTGACATTTCTCCATCACACCGAAGACGATATTCCCTGGTATCGCGGCGACGACTGGTATTTTTTGAAAGGCGCGTTGTCCACGATCGATCGTGACTATGGCATCTTCAACCCGATTCATCATGACATCGGCACTCATGTGGCGCACCACATTTTCTCGAATATGCCTCACTATCATCTCAAGACTGCAACCGAAGCGATCAAGCCAGTATTGGGCAACTATTATCGCAAATCGAGCGAACCGATCTGGAAAGGATTTTTCCGATCTTATCTGGCGTGTCATTTCGTCTCAGATAACGGCTCAAAGATTTGCTATCAGTCTCCGACTAATCCGCAAAAATAATCTCTGACTCGTTTTGTTTAGAGCGATCGTTCTTTAGCTGGAGCGATCGCTTTTTATATTGAATCTACGAAACAGACGGCCGCTCCTCTGCACCTTCACCGCTCACATATTGATTGGGATGAAAGTAGTCGTAGATTTGCTGTGCCAGACGTGGACCCACTCCCGGAACCGTTTCTAACTGAGTGGGCGAGGCTTCACGGATGTAATCGATCGAGCGAAAGGTCGCCAAAAGCTGTTTCTGCTTGTGATGCCCCAATCCAGGAATCTCGTCAAGGCTCGATCGCCGCATCCGATCGCTTCTCTGCTGACGGTGAAAACTCACTGCAAATCGGTGCGCCTCATCTCGCAATCGCCGTAAAAGTTGGACTCCAGGCTGATCTGCCTCGGTCGTTAACGGCAGTGATTCACCCGGCAAGAAAATTTCTTCTCGCTGCTTGGCTAAACTCACGACTTTGACATCTTCTAGCAAGTTCATCTCTCGCAGCACCGCCACCACCGCCGAAAGTTGCCCTTTGCCGCCATCAATCATTACCAAATCAGGAAAATCCGCATAGGCAGACGTGTGCGACTTCAACACCGAAGACTCACTGCTCATCTGCTCACCCCTGGCTTTTGCCGCCGCATATTTCCGAAAACGGCGACTAATCACCTCCGCCATGCTGGCAAAGTCATCTGAGTGACCTGACATCACTTTGGGATTTTTGATTTTGTAGTGGCGATAGTGCTGTTTGGCAGGCAAGCCATCGACAAAAACGACCTGAGAAGCCACGGCATCAGAGCCTTGAATGTGAGAAATGTCATACCCTTCAATCCGACGCGGCAACTCTGGCAAGTCTAAAATCTCTGCCAAGTCGAGGGTGGCTTGAGCATTGCGATCGGCAAATCGCTGCGTTCTTGCCAATTCATACTCAGCGTTGCGCTCCACCATTTCCAGCAATTCTGCCTTCGTCTGGCGCTGAGGAGCGACGATCGTCACTTTGCGTCCTTTTGACTGCGTGAGAAACTCTGCCAGCATTTCAGTCTCAGGTAACTCGTGCTGCACCAAAATCTCAGCCGGAATCTCGACTGGATCGACGCTCTGATAGTGTTCTTCTAAGACTCGCTGCAAAATCGCTCCCGGTTCGCCCGACTGGGAGTCTGCCACAAACCCCAGTCGCCCGACTAGGCGACCCGCCCGAATCTGAAAAAGCTGCACGCAGGAGTGCGTGTCGTCTGCTGCCAGGGCGATCGCGTCTCGTGAAATCGTGTCATCCGGTAGAGCGACTTTTTGCTCGGCACCCAGGGATTTGAGACCGATAATCTGGTCGCGCAGACGAGCCGCGTGTTCAAAGTTGAGCGCTTCAGAGGCTTGCTCCATCTGAACTGCCAGCGCTTCTTCTAACTCGCTGGTTCGCCCCTGAAAGATCATCGCCACTTTCTGCACCGTCTTGCGATACTCTTCAGACGTGATCATCGCCTGACACACGCCTGGACAGCGCCCGATATCGTAATTGAGGCAGGGACGGTCTTTAAACAACGGCTGAAGACGCTGACGGAGGGGAAAAATCCGCTTAACCAGGTGTAACGTCGTCCTCAGCGTGCGAGAGTCAACATAAGGACCGTAATAGCGATCGCGCTCTTTGCCCATCCGCCGCTTGCGTGTGATAAAGATGCGCGGATACTCTTCTGACCAAGTGATACACAGGTAGGGATACTTTTTGTCATCCTTCAGCAGCACGTTGAAGTGGGGCTGGTGCTGCCGAATCAAATTCGCCTCTAGCGCCAGCGCTTCGGCTTCGGTGTCAGTGACGATAAACTCGACTTCGACCACCTGACGCAGCATTAACGCAATTCGAGGTCGGGTATCGTGCCCATTAAAGTATGACCGGATGCGCGATCGCAGCCGTTTCGATTTACCGATATAGAGAATCTGATCGCTACTGTCGCGCATATAGTAAACTCCCGGTTCTTGGGGAATCTCTTTAATACGTCCTTCGAGCCGATCGGGATCTTGAATTAAAGGAACTGTTTGGTTCGTTAATGTCACAGTGATTTGACGAATTGATAGCCGTTTCAGGTTTAATTGTGGCGATCGAGCAGCCTTCTTAATGAGTCAGAGCGACTTGAGACTGCCCTTGGTTTAAAAACTTCTTCTTCATATTCACACCTCCATCTTAAATTTTAAACTAATAAACTCTCCAACCAGCTTTTTTCTTTTCAGTATTGACTATATTTTAAGTATTAATTGTTACCTCTTACTACGCAATCACATGAACATAGATGAGTTTGAAGCTCTAACTCGCGACAAGTTAGAGAGTGCGCTCAACCAGTTGCAAACCGCGACGTTGTTGCTCTCTTCTCTAGAGATGCGAATTTCAGAATCAGGAGACACCATAAAAGATCTCAGTAGAGTGGTTGAAACTTTCATCACTCATCAGAGAGATAGCGCCAGTGGTTCTCGCCCCAACTAAGGGACGAAAGCTGATATAGCACTACGAAATTGCACTAGGACGCTGTACTGCGGTCGAATCAACAAGGGGCTTAAGCCCCTTGTTCTAAGATATCTACGTAGGGCTGTATAGACCAAACGAAGGAGGTCTAAGAGTAACGGAAGAATTCACCTACTCTTAGCTTCCTCAAACGGTGATTGATGTCGCGGGTTAAGAATCTATTGAGAGGACTTTGCAAGCTCTTCGCGAATCACATCAGTCAACTGCGACAGTCGGATCGGCTTCACCAAATAACGACAGGCACCAAGATCAAGAGCGCGCTGCTGATCTCGCTGAAAGGCATAGGCTGACACTACGATCGTCGGAATCTGCTTCCAATCATCTTGTCGTTGCAGTTGTTCTAGCAGCGCATAGCCATCGATCGTCGGTAGTTTTAGATCTAACAAAATAATTTGAGGGCAAAACTGCTCTATTGTCGCGGCAAGCTGAGTGCCCTCTTCTAGCCCAAACACATCAAACCCACAATAGATCAGATAATCACTCATCAAGCGTCGATTGGATTCATTGTCTTCAATGAGGAGAATTCGGATCGGAGAGTCAGAGTCATCTAGTGTTGTCATCGCGAGCACCCCTGTTGACTATATTGTCGGTCAACCGTAAGGATTATCGGGAGCGATCGCGGAAAAATCGAGATAATTCTGCTAAATCCTGTATCAGATTTTACATTTTCACATGCTCAGAAGCAAATTTATCTAAACTTGCTGAAGTTTCACTTTAAAAGAATTCAGCTTCTTGTCATAAGGTTCTTCAGGATCGCCGCGATCGCTAGATGTGACGATCGCTTTCTATGGTAAAAGACTTCGCAGACAGCAAGGTGTTTAAGAATGGCGATCCCAGCTTCGAGAGTAGCGATCGGGAAGCGTTTGGTTTTGTTCAACCGAAGTTGAGTCTGAGCGCGACTATGCCCACCAACACCACTAATCCGAGCGCCTGACGGAAGTAGTTAACCCCCTCAAATAGTTCCTGCCATGCCCAAGTAAACAGCGCGCCGAATGCTACTAGATTCAATCCTGTGTGGAGGTTGCCACTTGGAAGTATGAGTTGAAGCAAGGTCGCTGCCAGCCAAACCAGAATTGGTAAATTTGGCATTTGAGCAATTACAATCTTGCCTTCACGGTCTCGAAACGTGCGATCGAACAACGTGGTTCTCTTCACTTCAAGGTTCTCTGGATTTTGCTTCAATTTAGACTGCCCCATATAAATGCTACTGAAAAATTATGCTAGCGCGGTTCTGATCACTCAACGCCTGACTAAAGTTGGAGATTGAAGGCGATCGCGACTCCAACCCAAATCAGTGCCAGTGATGAAAACTCTGTAGCCTTTATAGAAGTTCGAGAACACACAAAACCCACCTACTTCAGCCGTGGGGTGATGCTAGGGGATGGTTTGGGCTTTTCTTTAACTTGTTTCCAGTCAGAGAGGGGACGATCGAGCGCGTTTTGAAACTCGATCGACACCTGCAACACTGCTAGATCTTGAGTAGGATTTTCTACCGGATCAGCGAGTGCATAGAGAAACTGACGATTAAAATTTGGTTTGCCCAAAATCAGTCGATGGGTTTGATTGCTGGTCTTTGCCTCGATCGTCGCAAAAGGCGGCTCTAACCCAAACTCAGCCTTGCGAGAAATTGAAGTCGGGAGGCTACGATCGCTCGTTGCAGTTGCCATCAAATTTAGCAAAAATGCCACCGTTGCTTCATCAGCCGTCGTTTTTTGAGGTGCGATCATCTGCCAAGACGACGTTTTTTTGAGTCCAGCTTGCCCCGCCGGAATTACCATCGGAATTTGCTCAAATTTCAGCGTTTGTTTCGGGGTTTGAATCGTAAAGGATTGAACATCATCTTCCTTGAGCGCAAAAATAGATTTGCTGTCGGTCTTGGCGGCTAGCGGCTGAGACTCTTTTCTCAACTCAGAAAAATAGACGAATCCGCCTAAAAGAAAGGCACTAAACAGCAGAATTAATGGGAGTTTTTGAAACTTCATAACGCTCAACGATCGCAGATTAACAGAGAACACCGGACTTCTCAGAGTTCAATAGATCTCCTGCGTGAATCTGGACAGCCCTCCTCACGCAGTGGGGCAAGCCCTCGCCAACCCTTCTCCTCAGGGAGAAAGGAGCTAAAACCTCTTGTTCCCTCTCCTTGGGGAGAGGGCTAGGGTGAGAGCGTATTCGTACAGGAGGTCTAATTTTAAGCGTTGAGTCCTGCATCTGAGCTGATACCGTCAAAAGAGATTGGTTTGCGATCGTTTCCACGTTACGATCGCGAAGTGTTAACGTTCTTTTATAAACGGTTCCAACCCAAAATTGCATGAGTCTGCTTACCTTACGATCGATTAAAAAAGACTT
>JBBQYE010000172.1:0-6941 GCA_038208945.1 Leptolyngbyales cyanobacterium
TCAGCACTTTGCGCCCGTGGTGCTGAGAATCTCTAACCTGGCTGTAGAGTTTGCCGTCAGAAAAGGTGCCTGCACCGCCCTCGCCAAACTGGGCGTTAGATTCTGGATTTAAGTCTCCTTTTTTTCGCCAAAACCCAAAGGTATCAGCCGTGCGCTCTTTGACGGCTTTTCCGCGTTCTAGCACGATCGGGCGAAACCCCATTTGTGCCAGCATCAGAGCCGCAAATATACCGCAGGGTCCAGTGCCGATGACGATCGGTCGCATCGCCAAATGAGTTGGAGCTTGTGCCACTTGGCGGTAGCTCATGCTGGGTGTAACCGTCACATGAGGGTCTTTTTTAAAGCGCTGAAGGAGCTTTTTCTCTTGAGTAGTTTCGATGTCTAGAATATAGACCAAGATAATCTCCTCCTTCTTACGAGCGTCATAGCTGCGCTTAAAGATTGAGTAGCTGGTTAGATCATCTGGAGAGATTTGAAGCTTTTTTAAAATG
Source organism: Leptolyngbyales cyanobacterium (assembly GCA_038208945.1). Classification (GTDB taxonomy): domain Bacteria; phylum Cyanobacteriota; class Cyanobacteriia; order Leptolyngbyales; family Leptolyngbyaceae; genus Phormidesmis_A. Next base: position 492 of record JBBQYE010000172.1, read on the forward strand.
GCGGTCTTGATCGCATCTTGAGCATGATCAAGCGGAAGCTTTATTTCTGTGAGTCGTAGCATACTGAATATTTTGGACAACCTTATCTGGAGCGATCGCTTACATTCCCACGGCTTCTAAACCGTCAGTCACTTTTATGTTTAGGCAAATAGTTTGGGCAAGCACGTCGGCAGGTGAGCGATCTTGCCAATGTGTAAGCAATCTCTGCAATTCTTCTCGTTGACTCTGTAGTGCCTCGGTTTGCTGACTGATCGCTTCAACTTTTTCTTGAAGATGGTGCTTAACTTCTCTACAGAGCAACTGACCCGATCGTGCACCGTCAAGATCTCCTTCACTTCTTGCAGGCTCATTCCTAATGACTGTGCTCGTTTGATAAATGAGAGCCGATCGAAAACTTGGAGTTGAAAGAGGCGATAGCCTGGCTCGGAGCGCCTGACTATTGGAGTCAATAAGTCAATTTCATTGTGGTAGCGGATGGTCTTGACTAGCAGACTACTATAGTCGGCACCTTCACCGACTTTAAAGAGATGATGGGTCCTCAAACCGTTCATAACCTTGAGGGATCAAGCCTTTTAACTTTGTGGCGGATTCTTTTTAGCCATTGAAAGCATTGGTAGCGAGGGGCGAGACGATGAGGGCGGAAGAGCATGAATTGCTGCCCGTTCCTGCACATCAGGGGTGCGTTTTTGAGATTGCCACAATCGTAAAGCGATCGCGACTCCGACCGCACTCAAGCCGAACACGACGAGCGAGGTGCTGCCGTCAATGCCTCCGATCGCCACATCTACAGCGCCCGCAATCATTACAAACCCGGTAATCGGTTCCTTCCAATAGACGGTTCTAAACATCCGCGACCAAACAATGTTCATAAAAGTTAGCTTTGTTGCAGATACTTCTTAATTTTAAAGCTTTCAGCTTATCAATGATGATTGCTTCAGGTTCTGTATTTTTCTATCCTAAACTCCGCTGTGGATGCTTGCGCTGATTATAAGCAAAATTACAGGCACTAGACCGTTTATTCAGACAGACTTTCTTACAACAAAGGGCAGACTTTTATCTGCCCCAGAATCGATTAAGTTTAAATTCTGTGATTTAAGTTACATCAAGCCCAACCAAGACATTACGCCCTGACCTGTAACATACTCAACGATCAAGGCTGCGACGAAGCCAAGCATGGCGGCTCGACCGTTAAGACGCTCTGCATAATCATTAAAGCCAAACTTGGGTTGACTGAGTTTAGGAGCCGTTGTCGGTTGACTAGAAGTCATTGCTTATTAACCTCGCGCCTTTGATAAATTGACAACTGAATTTTTTGAGTGAGTAGAGAATGCTGGATCTCGACCGAGCAGATTCATAGAAATCCACGTCACGATCAATACGCTTTACATTTCTTTACCTTCACCCCCCATTGTAGACAGATTTGAGACATTTAATACAGAAATTCAGCTATTCGGATCACAGTTATTGATGGTGAGCAGGTTTAAGCTAGAGAAAAGCCCAGCGAAACGAGGTGAAGATGGAAGTCGGAGTTCCCAAGGAAACGAAGGATCAGGAATTTCGAGTGGGGTTAAGTCCTAGCAGTGTGCGGGTGCTGACAGAGAACGGTCATGCAGTTTTTGTAGAGGCAGAAGCTGGAGTAGGATCAGGCTTCACAAATGCCGATTATGTGCAAGCGGGGGCACAAGTGGTCGAGAATCCTTCAGATATCTGGAATCGGGAGCTAGTAGTCAAAGTTAAAGAACCGCTCAATACTGAGTATCAGTATTTGCAGAAAGAACAGATTCTCTTTACCTATCTTCATCTGGCCGCAAACCGCCCTCTGACTGAGCATCTGCTCGATTCTGGTATAAGCGCGATCGCTTATGAAACGGTAGAACTTCCCGATCATCGCCTGCCTTTGCTCACGCCGATGAGTATCATTGCGGGACGGCTATCGGTGCAGTTTGGGTCACGATTTTTAGAACGGCAGCAGGGAGGACGCGGCGTACTTCTGGGCGGTGTACCTGGAGTAAAGCCCGGACGAGTCGTAATCTTGGGGGGTGGCGTAGTCGGAACTGAAGCGGCACGAATGGCGATCGGAATGGGCGCTCAAGTGACGATTTTGGATGTGAGCGTCGATCGTCTCTCTTATCTAGAAACCCTGTTTGGCTCCAGAGTTGAACTACTTTACAGCAGTTCTAGCCAAATTGAAGCGGTGGTTCCTGATGCTGACCTGCTGATCGGAGCCGTTTTAGTCTTAGGAAGAAGGGCACCGATGCTGGTTTCTCGATCGCTGGTGGGCAAAATGCGTCCCGGCTCGGTGATTGTCGATGTGGCGGTAGACCAGGGTGGCTGCATTGAGACAGTCAGACCGACTTCACACACACAGCCAACCTACCTTGAGGAAGGAGTCGTTCACTACGGCGTACCCAATATGCCCGGAGCCGTTCCTTGGACTGCGACTCAGGCGCTAAACAACAGCACCCTTCCCTATGTGTTGCAGTTGGCTAATATGGGGTTGGATGCGTTAAGCAAAAATGCTGCCTTAGCAAAAGGTCTCAACGTGCAAAATCATCATTTAATTCACTCTGCCGTACAAGCAGTTTTTCCTGATCTTATGGCTTAACAACAGAAAATCTTTTAACTAGAGTCAGGCTTCGCTATCGCCTTTGACTAAAGTGACTAACAGTTGCCAAACCGTCCAGCCGATCGTGGACACTAAAGCGACGATCATCAATAAAGCCAAAGCCGAGAAGGGCGCTAACAGCATCATCAGGAGCAGCCCCAGCAGCACGATCGTAAGAGTTAGATTATTCACCGGTTTTTCCTGTAGTTTCTAGCCTTAGCCTATCCAATTCAGACGTTGACTTGCCTCTAGCGTTGGCATTATCTAAGTTCTTTAAAGAGGTTGACGGAATGTTTCTACATGTGAACTTTTTAGAGTCATTCCTTGGGGCTTTCTCGGCTGCTGAAGGGAGATGGGGAGGACGATCGAACTAACTCCTACTAGGTTTAAACGCAGAAATTCGAGTTATGATGACGGAACTAATACTTTAGATAGACTTTAGTGAGAGTAGAGCCTGAATGCAATCTACTCATCATTAGAATGAGGAAATTTGGGTAAAGACTCGACTCATCTAAAAAAGTAACCCGGCTAAGAAGATCATGGAAGAGTGGCAAAAAGATTTTTCTGAACGACTAGAAATTGCGGCTGAACAAATGGAAGATTTCTTTTTAGGAATCTCTAAGGAAGTCACTGAAGTTGTGAATGCCTTTGTGGAAGTTTCAGAAGAAGTTTCAATGCAGATGCAAGGTATCCTCTCCGATGAAATTGACTTATATGTAACTGAGTTGGTCAACCCAGTTTTAGAAGCTTATTTTGGGTTTGAGGGAATGGTCGGAACGGTAGCTCAGCCGATGATTCAAACTGTCGAACCTTTTCTAAGTCAGCATCCTGTGTGTGCAGGGTGTCGCCACTATCACGGACAGATGTATAGCGGTAACTTATTGGTTTGTGGAATGCATCCTTATGGGGTCGATGAAGGTGCTGATACCTGTGCTGATAAAGAATTGACCGTGTGGAAGTCGCCTTATTTCAACGACGAGGGTCAGTTTTTTTTCGGCGGCGATGACAATTGGTAAAGAATTAGATCTCACAACCTTAACTTGATTTCTCTCGCGATCGCTTCCTAGCTTTCAAAGCTTCCAAGTTTTGTTTGACGATCGAGAGCGAGTCTCGATCTCCGCACTCTAGATAAAGTTCACTAGCTTTAACTAGATTAAAAGTCGCATCATCATCGCGGCGCAAATTGGCAAAGGCTAACCCTCGATCGTGATATGCCTCGGCGAAATTTGGGGTGAGTTGAATGGCTTGGGTGAAGTGCTCGATCGCGTCTGGGTAACGCCCCGCTTTAAACGCAGTGACTCCCTGCTGAAAAGGCTGAATAGCCTCGTTTTTTTCGTCTATAACCGATTTAGAAATCGGCTCATTAAAGAGAACTGCGCGACTTCCTGCCCCGATATAAGCCCACACCATTGAGCCGATTCCAACACTGGCGACGAGCGTAATCGCAATCAATACGATGAAAAAGTTTGCCGTGTCCATTAATGGATTTGTCGCAAAAAATTGGGCTGAACATAGACAGTTTAGTCTAGATTCAGCCCATCCCAATGTGATTCGCTCAGGCTGAAACTACACCAGCTTGAGATTAGGATAGTTAGCGATGATATCATCACGAGTCAAGACATCGCCCTCGGCTTGAGGACTCCATAAAATCTCTATCGCTAAGAGACGATCGCTAGAGATTCCGCCCAACAGACTTAACGCCTTCCGCAAGTCTTCAGAACCGTTAATAGGTGGCAGCTCTAACTTTCCTTGAGTAGCAGCAATCAGCGTTACTACGATGTATTCACCTGGATCTTGAGACTCTGCGAGTGCTCCGCCCTTTTCTGCTACGGCTAGAGCGCTACTGTCTGTAGAGCCTTGCTTAAGCTGACTGTTGACGTTCGACAGAGTTTCGGCTGTGAACTTGCTGCGCTCAGAAAGTGCCAAGCGATTAAATTGAGCTTCGGCAGCTTCTAAACGAGCTTGTTGAGATTCGTCGGCTCCATAGACCCAATATTCGGGGTGACGCAGCATCGCCAACGTAGTTTCTTGCAGCACTTGAGCCAAACCTTCGTTAGTGTTGGTATTCGCTCTTTCGGCAATGCGATCGAGGTCAGACTGCAAGTTGCGCGCTTCGGCAAGTAGACCGACTTGAACCTTAGCAATCGACACCGAAGGATTGCTAGAACCTACCTCACCACCATCAGAAGCGCGTCGGAAACTCTGGACTAGAAAGCCTGCGATCGACAAAAAGATCAGCACACTAAACAGCCCACCGCCACCACCGCCCACGAACGGAAGAATGAAGGGAAAGCCGAAACCACCACCCGGATAGTATCCGCCGCCATACCCGCCACCGTATCCACCCGGAACACCGCGGCTAGGAGGAGCATAGGTGCGGCTGGGCGCTCTAAACGATCCGCCGCCAATGCGACCACCACTGCGAGCGGCTAAGGCACTATCTGCGTGACCCATTGCCAACGTCAGCACAAGCCCGATCGCGACAAGGGATTTCAAAAAAGATTTCATCAAGGAAGATGTTTTGGGGTTCATAACTCTATAACCTATCTAGGCTTGTCTCAGCACAGATGGGCTGAGTTGAGCAAATGTAGGATTCTTAACATTTCTTCACAAACCTTAAGCTTTTCCTACCTCTCTACTTTATCGCCTTCTCTAAGGGTTGGAAATGTGCCGTAGGGCAAGTTTGAGGAGAGATAACCGAACTTACTAGCCACCGCCGACGATCGTCACGATTTCTAAGCGATCGTCGGCTTTAATCTCAGTGTCTGCCCAAAACTGACGGTGCAAGATTTCACCGTTATATTCCACTGCAATCAACCGAGGGTTTAGCCCCAACTGGTCTAGCAGGTTTGGCAGCAGTGTTTTAGGACTACAGGTATGCGATTCTCCGTTAACCTGTAGCGTAATGGGATCAGACTCAGAACTCACAATCTCATCCATTCTCATAAATCACTCCCACAGGTCAGGTGTCTGATGTTTGTTTGAGATTGCCTTTCGGTTGCCTTTTAAGATCTGTTTTTGATTCACTTGAGCTAAAAAATATTGCGTCGCGAGGGTGGGCTGATCGGCTTGCATAATGGCACGAACCACTGAGATGCGGTGTGCGCCTGCTGAGATAACTTCGTGAACATTGTTGATGTCAATGCCCCCGATCGCAAACCACGGCAGCGGACAGTGATTAGCAGCATATTGAACATATCCGATTCCAGCCGCTGCTTTTCCTGCTTTGGTTGGCGTTTCATAAACGGGACCTACGCCCACATAATCTGCCCCTTCTCGAATGGCGCGATCTAGCTCATCGGGGTTGGTTGTAGAGCGTCCGATCAAACGCTGATGTCCGAGAAGCTGACGGGCTAACTCAAGAGGCATATCTTGCTGCCCTAGATGAACGCCATCGGCATTGACAGCAAGCGCTAAATCAACCCGATCGTTGACGATAAACAGCGCTCCGTAGTCTTGACAGAGTTGCTGAAGTTTGCGGGCATTGCTGAGACGCGTCTGATCGTCGGTTTCTTTATCGCGATATTGCACGATCGCCAATCCGCCTTGCAGGGCTGCCTCGATCGTGGCAAACAAATTATCAGACGGGGACGTAACTAAATAGAGAGACGCTTGTTTTAATTTTTGGTGACGCTGATAAGTCATCAGGCTGCTTTCTAGCGTGTAGACCTGATAGCGGATCTGCTTAACGGTTGCCGCCATCTCAGTGCTATAGACTTTGCCATATTCTTCCAAGACTCTCAGGGCTTCTTGGATTCGGCAAAAGTTGACCTGCAAAACGTGCTCGATGCTGTCGCGCTTTTCTTCCTGGGGATGGGTCAACTCAGTACCCGGATCGTCAGGCG
>JBBQYE010000173.1:0-6877 GCA_038208945.1 Leptolyngbyales cyanobacterium
GGAAGTCACTGAAGTTGTGAATGCCTTTGTAGAAGTTTCAGAAGAAATTTCAATGCAGATGCAAGGTATCCTCTCCGATGAAATTGACCTATATGTAACTGAGTTGGTCAACCCAGTTTTAGAAGCTTATTTTGGGTTTGAGGGAATGGTCGGAACGGCAGCTCAGCCGATGATTCAAACTGTCGAACCTTTGCTAAGTCAGCACCCTGTGTGTGCGGGATGTCGCCACTATCACGGACAGATGTATAGCGGTAATTTGCTAGTTTGTGGAATGCATCCTTATGGGGTCGGTGAAGGTGCTGATACCTGTGCTGATAAAGAATTGACCATGTGGAAGTCGCCTTATTTCAACGATGAGGGGCAGTTTTTTTTCGGCGGCGATGACAATTGGTGAAAGAATTAGATTTCACAAACTTAACTTGATTTATCTCTCGATCGCTTTCTGGCTTTCAAAGCTTCCAAGTTTTGTTTGACGATCGAGAGCGAGTCTCGATCGTCCCTCTCTAAATAAAGTTCGCTAGCTTTAACTAGATTAAAAGTCGCATCATCATCGCGGCGCAAATTGGCGTAGGCTAACCCTCGATCGTGATATGCCTCGGCGAAATTTGGGGTGAGTTGAATGGCTTGGGTGAAGTGCTCGATCGCGTTTGGATAACGCCCTGCTTTAAACGCAAGGATTCCCTGCTGAAAAGGCTGGATAGCCTCGGTTTTTTCGTCTGCAACCGATTTAGAAATCGGGTCATTAAAGAGAATTGCACGACTTCCTGCTCCGACGTAAGCCCACACCATTGAGCCGATTCCAACACTGGCGACAAGCGTAATCGCAATCAATACGATAAGAAAATTTGCAGTGTCCATTGATGGATTTGTCGCAAAAAAATTGGGCTGAACATAGACAGTTTAGTCTAGATTCAGCCCATCTTAAGGCAAGGTCACTCGCCCAAACTGGAATTACACCAGCTTGAGACTAGGATAGTTAGCGATGATGTCATCACGAGTCAAGACATCACCCTCTGCTTGAGGACTCCACAAAATTTCTAGCGCTAAGAGACGATCGCTAGAGATTCCGCCTAACAGACTCAATGCCTTCCGCAGGTCTTCAGAACTGTTAATAGAAGGCAGTTCTAGCTTTCCTTGAGTAGCAGCAATTAGCGTTACTACGATGTATTCACCTGGATCTTGAGACTCTGCGAGCGCCCCACCCTTTTCTGCTATGGCTAGAGCGCTACTATCTGTAGAGCCTTGCTTGAGCTGACTGTTGACGTTTGACAGAGTTTCGGCTGTGAACTTGCTGCGCTCAGAAAGTGCCAAGCGATTAAATTGAGCTTCGGCAGCTTCTAAACGAGCTTGCTGAGATTCATCGGCTCCGTAGACCCAATATTCAGGGTGACGCAGCATTGCCAACGTGGTTTCTTGCAGCACTTGAGCCAAACCTTCGTTGGTGTTGGTGTTAGCTTTTTCAGCAATGCGATCGAGGTCAGCCTGCAAATTGCGGGCTTCGGCAAGTAGACCGACTTGAACCTTAGCGATCGACACTGCGGGATTGCTAGAACCCATCTCACCGTCATCAGAATTGCGCCGGAAACTCTGGACTAGAAAGCCTGCGATCGACAAAAAGATCAGCACACTAAACAGCCCGCCGCCACCGCCACCAACAAACGGAAGAATGAAGGGGAAGCCGAAACCACCACCGGGATAGTATCCACCACCATATCCGCCGCCGTATCCCCCCGGAACGCTGCGGGAAGGAGGAGCATAAGTGCGGCTGGGCGCTCTAAACGATCCGCCGCCAATGCGACCACCACTGCGAGCGGCTAAGGCACTATCTGCGTGACCCATCGCCAACGCCAGCACCAGTCCGATCGCGACTAGGGATTTCAAAAAAGATTTCATCAAGGAAGATTTTTTGGGGTTCATAACTCTATAACCTATCTAGGCTTATCTCAGCACAGATGGGCTGAGTTGAGCAAATGTAGGATTCTTAACATTTCTTCACAAACCTTAAGCTTTTCCTACCTCTCTACTTTATCGCCTTCCTCCAGGGTTGGAAATGCGTCGTAGGGCAAGTTTGAGGAGAGATAACCGAACTTGTTAGCCCCCCCCGACGATCGTCACGATTTCTAAGCGATCGTCGGCTTTCATCTCAGTGTCTGTCCAGAACTGACGGTGCAAAATCTCACCGTTATATTCCACTGCAATCAACCGAGGGTTCAGCCCCAACTGGTCTAGCAGGTTTGGCAGCAATATATTAGGACTACAGGTATGCGATTCTCCGTTAACCTGAAGCGTGATGGGGTCAGACTCAGAACTTACAATCTCGTCCATTCTCATAAATCACTCCCACTGATTAGGTGTCTGATGTTTGTCTGAGATTGCCTTTCGGTTGCCTTTTAAGATTTGTCTTTGATTCATTTGAGCTAAAAAATACTGCGTCGCGAGGATGGGCTGCTCGGCTTGCATGATGGCACGAACCAATGCGATGCGCTGTGCGCCTGCTGAGATAACCTCATGAACATTGTGGATGTCAATGCCTCCGATCGCAAACCACGGCAGCGGACAGTGACTAGCAGCGTATTGAACATATTCGATTCCAACCGCCGCTTTTCCGGCTTTGGTCGGCGTTGCATAAACGGGACCTACGCCCACATAATCTGCCCCTTCTCGAATGGCGCGATCTAACTCATCGGGGTTGGTCGTAGAGCGTCCAATCAAACGCTGATGTCCGAGAAGCTGACGGGCTAACTCAAGGGGCATATCTTGCTGCCATAGATGAACGCCATCCGCATTGACAGCAAGCGCTAAATCGACTCGATCGTTGACGATAAACAGCGCTCCATATTCGTGACAGAGGTGCTGGAGTTTGTGAGCATTGATGAGACGCGTCTGGTCGTCGGTTTCTTTATCGCGATATTGCACGATCGCTAACCCGCCTTGCAGGGCTGCCTCGATCGTGGCAAACAAATTGTCAGACGGAGACGTAACTAAATAGAGAGACGCTTGTTTTAATGTTTGGTGACACCGATACGTCATCAGACTGCTTTCTAGCGTGTAGACCTGATAGCGCATCTGCTTAACGGTTGCTGCCATCTCAGGGCTATAGACTTTGCCATATTCTTCCAAGACTCTCAAGGCTTCTTGGACTCGGCAAAAGTTGACCTGCAAAACGTGCTCGATGCTGTCGCGCTTTTCTTCTTGGGGATGGGTCAACTCAGTGCCCGGATCGTCAGGCGTGTTTCTGGCGGCGCGAAGTTCAGGAGTGTGCCACTGGGCGAGTTCTTGCCGTAGATGTTTACACTGCTGAGTCAGTTGAGCATCATTGAGACCAAAACGACACCATTCTTCAATGACGCGTAACCCTTCACGAGTGCGATCGAGGTTGGCATCAAGAATTCGATAAAGTGCAGGTTGTGCAAATTGGCTGCGGCTGTCTGTGTTGCCCATTGGAACAAACCCATGAATTTTTCATCGTAACAGTCAGAGGGAACTGGATCAGAATAGGTTGTTCCAATTCAGTAGTTTTGCGATTGAGTCAAAGTAAGTAAATCCATCTGATCCTCAATTTCTGAACCCTGTTCTAGTTCATTAAGTTTTGTAAAGTTTGTTCTATTCAGGGAATCTGTAGACAAAATTGAAGGATTGTTTTCTGACTCCGTCTCTCATGCAAGAGCGGTTGCTCTAAGCCGCCTCTCGTTAACCCCTGTTTGTCATCCTAAAGCCGTGTGTAGGAAAAAAGCTGTGAGTTGGTTTCCCGCTCGAATCGATCGTTCACTGTTCATTAGACCTCTTGCGAAAGTCCCTGCCCTCACCCAAAGTCCCTCTCCCAATCGTGGGAGAGGGACTTTGAAATCTGGCTCCTCTTCTCCCAAGCTTGGGAGAAGGGGTTGGGGGATGAGGGCATCTTCGGACTTTTGCAAGAAGTTTATTATCCTTTCGCTGCTGTGCGGATCTGCGGTGATCGGGCAGACAGCCACCTTTGCTCAAACGCCGCTGCAAGGTGCTCAACTGCCTGGAAGTCAGACCGCGCAGTATAGTTTGCTGTTTGTGAATCCGACGATCGGAGCCGATTCGAGCAATGGCAGTGAGCAAACACCGCTGAGAACGATCACTCAAGCGTTGCGTGTGGTGCAGCCCAACACCATCATCGTGCTGTCACCCGGAACTTATAGCGCCGAGACGGGAGAGACGTTTCCGCTGCAACTCAAGCCTGGAACGACGATCAAAGGAGAGCCTCGCGATCGCGGTCAAAACGTGATTATCAAGGGCAGCGGATTCTTTTTAAGCCGCAGTTTTGCCCGACAGAATGTGACGATCGTGGGTGCAACCCAAGCAGGGTTAACCGGAGTCACGGTGAGCAATCCCAATAGTCAAGGCTATGGGCTGTGGGTTGAATCGACCAGTCCCGTTGTCAGCGACAACACGTTTACGGCAAATGGACACGATGGGGTGTCTGTGGTGGGCAGCAGTGCGCCGATTCTTCGCAATAATTATTTTTATCAAAATGGGGCAAACGGTATCACGATCTACGGCACGTCTCGCCCGGATCTGCAAGAGAATATTTTTGAGAAAACTGGATTTGGCATCAATATTGCTCAAGATGCGGCTCCGCGAATTGTTGGCAATCGGATTACTCAAAATAAAGACGGCATTGTGGTGCAGGGAAAGGCACGCCCGATTCTTCGCAATAATGTGGTCGATGGCAACGATCGAGACGGCATGGTGGCGATCGCCGAATCTCGTCCTAATCTCGGCACGGCGACTGATCCAGGAAATAATACTTTTTTGAATAATGGTCAGCTTGATATCAACAGCAAAGCAAGTAGCCAAACCATTCCGACGTTTGGTAACCAGATTGCTTCGACCAAGACCAACGGCAGACTAGATTTCTCAGGAACTGACCCTGTGGCGGATAGTGCGATCGCGCCTCCGACTGGCGTTGCCTCCTCAATGGGATTTGGGCAACCATTTCCAAGTGTCCAGTCACCCAGCATTTCGATTCCGGTTCCGGCTGTTGTCAACGCCTCAAACCGGAGTGGCGTGAATTCTGTGCCAGAAACTCAGAAAACTCCCCTCTTTTCTAGACCTGCGCTGACCAGTGCGGCTCGTCTTCCTGCCCCGAAACCGATCGCGGCTCAAATTCAGATTACGCCACGGACTCCAAATCCTCAGCCTTTGCTTAATCGCCCGCAGCCTCTAACAGGAGCCATTGAGATTCCCGTCCCGCCGCCCGAATCTGGATCAGTTGCGTCGGCTCCGACGGCAATGCTACCTAGACTATCACCGTCCCCGATCGCGATGTCCAATTCTCAAGGAGTGCTACCTGTTCCAGCAGGAGATGCCCCGATCGGGAATGTTGGCACTATGCCCACAGTTCCGGTTTGGCAGACGGCACGAAATTCTTCAAATAGCCCACCTGCGTTGCCCAGCCGTCCTACTGCTTTAGGAGTTCGCTATCGCGTCGTGGTCGAAGCCATCAGCGATCGTGAGCAAGCGCGAGTGAAAGCTATCGTGCCAGGTGCCTTTATGGTGTCATCAAGAGGACGGGCTTTGGTGCAAGCTGGGGCATTTGGTGAGCAAGCAAAAGCCAACGAACTGTTGCAGATCCTCACGAGCCAAGGGTTAAAGGCCTCGATCGAGCCGCTGTAAGTTTGAATGTGATAGTTCTGAATGGCTCATTTGCGATCGCTACCACTTCCGATCGAACCCCTTAGAACTTAAGATGGTTATGTGAGCCGCTAAACAGGATCTTTGACTCATGGATATCGTCGAGTTTTTTAAGCAGAGCGCGGGCAAATGGTCTTCATTGCGAACCAGTCATAATTTGGCGGTTAAACAGCAAGAAGGGGGTAGATCAGATGTTGTGATTGAGATGCTTGATAAAACTGATCCTGACGTGGTTAAACTGTGCGAATTGTATAAGGTCGATCCATCTGCGGCACTGTGTGGGACTCGCATCACCTGGAACGGCACGATGGAATGGGATCAAGAGAAACACACCGGATCTACGGTGTTAGTGCCTCTGAGCAATGCTGAAAATCTTCACGAAGGGCAACTGCTGCGCGATACAGGTGATGCTGAAAGAGCGACTTCGGGTCGTTATGTGATCAAGGGTGAAGAACTGACGCTCACCACTGAGTCTGAGACCCTGTATGCCAAGGAGCGGTTTTGGTTTGAAAGCCCAAATGTGCGCTTACGTCACAGCGTTCTCAAGCGGATGGGTGGGTTTAGCATGACTTCTTTCTGTTCTGATATCCGCATGGGGGTTGTCAAACCACCCGAAAAAACGGCAGATGAAACGGCTACTTCTTCTTCGTGAGGTGTGGTTGCTTGGGCAAAGCATTCAGCAGATAAACGAAGAGAGCGAAACCTCAGCCCGAATACCTCGCCTAGGCAGATTTTTAAAACTCTGGTCTTCGTTGCTATCCCGCCCTGAACTGAAGTTCGGGCGAGGCAGAATCGCAGCGAGAGAGCTTTTAAACACGCCCTAGTCAAGCTTGGGGTGACAACTGCGTACAAACATTTTAAGACGAACCCTCTCCACTCTCTGCAACCGCTTTTAACTTGCTGTGAAAGTCAGATACAGATGGCGGTGGCGTGAATTGATGAATTGGCGGCTGAGACTCTTCAGGCTCTACGATCGCGTCTATCAAGCTCAATAACGCTTCAGCCTCTCCGAGCATCTGCTTTGTTGCAGACTGTTCAAGCAATGCTTCGACGCTTGCAGGACTTCTTTCAACCTCTATTAAAGGGTCTGCTGGCTCTAAATTGTGCTCAAATTCATCAAGCTGAACTGGAGCAGACAGCCCTTCAATTCCCAATTCACTAATTGGCTCACTAACGTCATCTCGCTGAATCTGCTCTGCTAAAGCCACCCATGCAG
>JBBQYE010000174.1:0-6823 GCA_038208945.1 Leptolyngbyales cyanobacterium
AACGTGCTAGAAGCCGACGTGAAGTTTGCGTCGCATATTATTCATATCAATGATGCGCTGCGATCGGGTTATCGCTGCGCCGAAAATATCGCTTGTATTGCCCCAATCAGAGATGAGATGGCTATCCCTACAATGAATCAACCTCCTGCAAATGTTTCTAGCCGCTCTGCCACTGGTTCGGGCAATAGCGGCGTGATCGAGCAAGTGCGTCAACTGCTGGCTCAAGGCTATCGAATTGGCACTGAACACGCCGATGAGCGTCGCTTTAAGATCAGTTCTTGGAAGAGTTGTGCAATCGTTCAGTCCGATCGCGAATCGGATGTATTGGCGGCACTCGACTCATGTATGCAAGAGCATAGCGGCGACTATGTGCGGCTTATTGGAATCGATACAAACGCTAAAAAGCGCGTGCTGGAAACGATTATTCAGCGTCCGGGTGCGGCACCTAACCACTTTTCTAACGGTTCATCCAATAGCTACACCGCATCGTCTTATTCTTCTAGCAACGGGAACGGGAACGGGAACAGGAATGTGGCGGCAAGTGGCTCGATCGAGGGTTCAGTGGTTGCTCAAATTCGTCAAGTGTTGAGCAAAGGCGGACGGATTGGGATTGAGTTTGCCGATGAGCGACGCTTTCAAACCAGTTCTTGGAAAAGCGCTTCTATCCAAGCCACTAACGAAGCTGGAATTCTGGCAGAAGTGCAGGCTTGTATGTCGGGTCATTTGGGCGAATATGTGCGGATTATTGGCATCGATCCAAAAGCAAGGCAGCGAATTTTAGAAGCGATCGTTCAGCGCCCTGTTCACAAACAGCACATCTCAGACTCATCTATCAGACCTGCTTCTAACGGTGGATCGGCTCTTAGTCAGGGTGCAACCCGTGCGAGTGGCAGTGTTGCCCAGCAGGTCCGTCAACTGTTGTCGCAAGGGGCAGCGATCGGGCTAGAGTTTGCCGCCGAGCGGCGATTCAAGATCAACTCTTGGAGCAGTGCGCCTTTAATCCACACGCGATCGGAAGGGGAAGCGATCGCGGCTTTAGAGTCGTTTATCGGAGAGCATAGCGGTCACTATGTTCGGTTGGTTGGGGTTGACACTCAAGCCAAAAAACGAGTTCTAGAAACCGTGATTCACCGTCCGGGGAGAACGCCTGAGACCGCATTAGTCCTTGATCCTCCAGTCTACACTCCGGCTACTACCCCTGCGGGTTCTGGCTTCTCAAGTTCTTCGTCAGGAAGCCAAAAGCTCAGTCATGAAGCGGTCGATCAGGTGCGTCAACTGGTGCGTCAAGGTGCGCGGATTGGGGTGGAGTATGCCGATGCGCGTCGCTATAAAGGGGGCGCTTGGCAGACAGGGGCATCGATTCAGGCAGGTTCTGAGTCTCAAGCACTGGCGGCTCTCGAATCGGCGCTGTCTGAACACGCGGGCAACTATGTTCGCTTAGTCGGCATCGATCCAAAGGCAAAACGCCGCCTGGTTGAGCTTGTGATTCAAAAAGCTGAAAAATAAACAGGTTCGAGCCTTGAGTTTTGAGTTGAAGTATCTATTCAGGATTCAAAATTCAAAGCTTAGAACTCGAGAACTCTTGAATGATGCACTTTTTGCCTCTGCAACTACGTCCGATCGACACCGCCCATTATCTCGTGAGTGGCGATGTCACTATTCACGAAGGGGCAGCGATCGCGCCAGGTGTTTTGCTGCAAGCAGGCTCTGGTAGTCGGATTATCGTTGGGGCTGGGGTCTGCATTGGCATTGGCTCCGTGATTCACGTTCATGAAGGGACGCTAGAAATTGGCGAGGGTGCAATCATTGGGGCAGGTGTTTTACTGATTGGTCAGGTAAAAATCGGCGATCGGGCTTGCATTGGATCAGCCTCAACGATTTTAGATAGTTCTATTGAGGTCGGCGGATTGGTGGCTCCGGGGTCATTGGTGGGCGATCGCAGCCGTCTCCCAGAAGAACCCAAAGTTATCGATACTCAATCTCCTGTTGTCGAAGCCCCTCCCGATCCTTGGGCTGAAACGAAAGCATCTCCTCAACCAGAAATTCCGGCTGAAGAACCAAAGTCTGAACAACCCTTGCAGGAGCAAGCACCCGAAATCAACAACGGGATAGTAGCTAGTGTTTATGGACAGTCTTACGTCAATAATCTTCTCGTCAAGCTGTTCCCTCAAAATCAACGCAATCCCACTTCCGATAACGGTCATCTGAACGGAAATTCTTAGTGGCGCTCGTTTGGTGATTCCTACATTTTCTACAAAAACATTCTATAAAAACAGCGTAATTCTACATTGGTAGGTAAAAAAACTAGAACCGAAGAACTTTACAAACCAGTTAAGATTGAAGTTGAGAACTGCCCTGTCACCCCTTCGCTGATGAATCGTCTAGACAGATTTACCGATACTGCTTTAGGTCTGGTCTCTACCGAAAGCTTCCCAGCGATCGTGGGCATTGCTGACATGATGCTCAAATCGTCAGACGTGACGCTGGTTGGCTATGAAAAAACAGGCGGTGGGTTTTGCACCGCTGTCGTGCGAGGTGGCATTTCAGATGTGCGGCTGGCAGTGCAAGAAGGCATTGACCTTGCCGCTCAGTTTGGGCAGAAAGTCTCGACACTGGTGGTTCCTCGCCCTTTGGCGAACCTAGAAGCGGTGTTGCCGATCGGAACCAAACTCGCCGAACTTGCCAAAGGACGGCACGGTAATCCCTTTCGCAATCAGGCAGTGGGGTTGCTTGAAACTCGCGGCTTCCCAGCGATGGTCGGTGCGGCAGATGCCATGCTTAAATCGGCTGATGTGACCTTAACAGCCTATGAAACGATCGGGTCAGGACTTTGCACCGCCATCATTCGCGGCACGATCGCCAACGTTGCAATGGCGATCGACGTGGGAATGCAAGAAGCCGAGCGCATCGGAGAACTTCATTCTGTAATGGTGATTCCTCGTGCGCTTGAAGATTTAGATCAAACCCTACCGCTTGCAAGCTGTTGGATCGAAGAATTACAGCCCTTGCGGTTGCCGATCGAACTCAAAGAAACCGAAAAAGAACTGGTGGCTTTACCCGAACTTCAGCAAGAGCTACAATCGCTGGCACCAACCCAAACGGGGCTGCAACTTCCAGAGTCGCGCCAACCTAAGGCAGAAGACTTGCGAGAACTCGCGATGCTCATTCCTCAAGAAGAGACGATCGATGTGACTCCGCCGATCGAGCTTAAAGAACTCAATCAGCCCCTAGAAGAAGACGTGTAAAAACGCAGGATGATGTGCAAAGTGTCATTGGGCGGGGCATTCTAGGCACACACCTACCTCGTTTCTATCTAATGGCGGATCATTGCGCTCTGCCCCCGGAGCAAACTCTCTTTGAAATCGTGCGTCAGCTAGAACAGGATGCAAACGCTGTTCGTATTAAAAAGCTGATTTTATACGCCTGCAAAAACTGGTGGGAGAATGACCCCGATCGGCTTAGTGTGATCAGCCTGCCAAGCCTGGTGCAAGAGTTGCGTTATCTCAACCCGACGTTAGAGCATCTGCAATATAAATTACACCTATTGGTCGGCACCCTCAGCAAACAAGAAGAATATCTGCAAGTTGCAACCACGATTGTAGAAAACTTGACAGGGTTATATAGAAGTGTAGCTCCGATCGAGAAAATGACGATCATCACCAATCCACTCGATGCGATCAGGGGCGCACTACAGAACCAGATTACAAAAAGATTAGAACAGGAGGCTAGTGCTAGCCGGATCAAAAAGCTGATGATTTATGCTGCCCGTAAACATTGGGAACCTGACCCGCTTAAAGTTGACCAGGCAGAGATCAATAAACTAATCAGCGAATTAGCGCATCAATATCCGACGATCGAGAGTTTGCAAATCGGACTGGCGGCAATTGTCAAAAGCCTAAATAAGCCGATCGAATATGCAGCGATCGCCAACATGATTTTGCGCGAAATGGGCAAACTTTATTCTCAAGAAGACCGGGTTCCTAGCCCAGAGCCTAGAGACGATTTAGCGACTCACCTGATCGATCTGCCGATTCCTCACACCGTAGAGCCAGCGATCGAGCTTTTTGATATGCGGTTAGAAATCGTCAAGTTTGCCAATCCGCTGCGGGCAAAAATTCTGCTGTTTTCTCTGGTCTACTATCCATTTACCTGCAAAGAACAAGATTGGTCAAACCTAAAGCTCTATAGCCTTGAAGGATTGCTTCGCAGCGTCACAACGATCTGTGGCTCTTTAGAAGATTTGCAATCAAAGCTAGAAGCAGCGGCACAACAGTTGAACCCACCCGAAGACTATATTGAGGTGGTTAGCGTAATTCTCAAAAGTTTAAAACCAGGCTATATCAGCCTTCAGCAGCACGTTCAGCAGGCTTTGCAGATCACTGCCGAGGTCACACAGGCAAACTCCACGCAAGTTTTAATCAGTGGTATGCCGAAATCAAGTTCAGCGATCGGGAATCAAGAATTATGAACGGTCAAGAAGTGCTGGGTCGCTATGAATCAGGAGATGCAAATTTCACGAGGGAAAACCTGAGCGGAGTCAATCTGACGGGAGCAGATTTAATTGGAGCCAATTTAGCTCACGCCGACCTCCATCATTCAATTTTGATCTTTGCTTATTTGAACCGATCGAATCTCACCCACGCCAATCTCAAAGGCACAAAGCTATGTGGTGCAAATCTCAGTCAGGCAACCCTGTGTAACGCAAGTCTACGAGATGCCGATCTACATGGAGCCATTCTCTATGGGGCTGATTTACGAGGTGCCGACCTGGGTTTAGCAACGTTGCTGGATGCCAATTTTAGAGATGCCGATTTGCGAAACGTCAATTTCAGCGGAGCAGATCTGCGGGGTGCTTGCTTGCGCGGGGCAAACCTGCGAGAAGAAAAACGTGCTTACAAAGGGGCAAACCTACGCGGAGCAGATTTGCGAGGTGCCGACTTGCGCGGGGCAAATTTAACGGGGGCTGACCTGAGCAGATCGAACCTGATCGGCGCAAACCTCAGTGAAGCCACCCTGCGAAACGCAGATCTCACCGAAGCTAACTTAACCGACGCAATTCTCAACGGGACGTTTTTAACCGACGCAATTCTCAACGAGGCAAATTTCAGCCAAGCGACGTTACGCAACTGCAAGCTAAACCGCGCTCAATTAAACGAGGCAAATTTATCGGACGCTGATTTGAGAGATGCCACACTAAGCGATGCAAAACTGCACAAAACGAATTTTCAGCGGGCAAATTTGACTCGATCGCGCCTCAATCGTGCCGAGTTTACTCACGCAAATCTTCGTCATGCAATTTTGGTAGATGCTCTTTTGATCAAGGCTTATTTAGGTCGAGCCGATTTACACGACGCAAATTTAACGGGAGCAAATTTAGCAGGGGCAGAACTTAGTAGCGCTCTGTTAAATGGCGCAATCTTGCAGGGCGCAACCTTACCAGATGGCAGTGTGCAGACCTAACTTGCGAATGCACCCAGTAAATCCTGTAAGTTAATAACTCTATCCTTCAACGTGCGACAGATGAGTGAGTTGATTAGCGCCATTTTTGCTGGAGTCACTGCCTTTATTGCCACCAATTTAGATGACCTTGTGATCTTGATACTGTTTTTTGCACAGACCAATGCTGTCTTTCGTCCCAACCACATTGTGGCAGGTCAATATCTAGGCTTTGGCGCTTTAATTCTCGCAAGTTTGCCCGGTTTTTTTGGAGGCTTGATGGTTCCCAAAGCTTGGATTGGGCTGCTCGGATTGCTCCCGATCGCGATCGGGCTTTATCAACTCATTCACCCAGAAGATGAGAATGAAGTGCAGACGATCACCAACGACTTCCAATCAACAGTCAAGCTGCCAATTTTGTCGGCGTTAGGGTTGTTGGCTCCTCAAAGTTATCAGGTTGCTGCGGTGACGATCGCCAACGGTGGCGACAACATCGGCATTTATGTGCCGTTGTTTGCCGCTAGCAGTGCAGCCAGTCTCGGAGTGATTCTCAGCGTATTTTTTGTGCTGGTGGGAGTGTGGTGCTACTTAGCGTATCAACTCGCTCGTCACCCAATCGTGGCTCGTGTGTTGACGCGCTATGGTGCGGCGATCGTGCCGTTCGTGCTCATCGGGGTAGGAATTTTTATTTTGATTGACAGTGAGACTTATAGGCTGCTCACAACTCTTCAGTCTCTTAATTGACGACGATAAGTGCCAGACAATTAAGAGATTTAACCCCGACTTAAAGTTCGCGGACTGAAGGCTTGCCGTCTATGATTTCTCCCACGAGAACTACATCAGTCAAGCCCACAAACAAGCCATTCTCTAACACGCCCGGAATGTTGTTGAGAGTCTTCTCAAGGTCAGCCGGATTGTCAATGCGATCGAACTTCACATCAAGGACTAAGTTACCCTGATCAGTGACGACTGGACCTGCTTTTTTAATGCCCATTCGCAGTTCGGGTTTGCCGCCGAGTTTGACGATCGCTCTCATCACCGGAGTCACCGCCATCGGAATCACTTCGACCGGAAGCAAAAAGGTTGATCCCAAATGCTCGACTAATTTGCCACTATCGACCACGACAATAAACAGAGTCGCGAGCGAATCGACGATCTTTTCTTGCGTGTGAGCAGCGCCGCCCCCTTTGATCAAATTCTTGTGCGGATCGACCTCATCGGCTCCATCGATCGCCACATCAATGTGGTCGATTTCGTCTAACGTCACGAGCGGAATATTGTTTTGTCTTGCCAGCACGATCGCTTGAAACGAGGTCGGAACGCCTTTAATATCTTTGAGGTCGCCTGACTTGAGACGATCGCCTAACGCCTGAATCGCGTAGGCAGT
>JBBQYE010000175.1:0-6769 GCA_038208945.1 Leptolyngbyales cyanobacterium
CCTCGTGAGTCTTCGTTCTGTTCTCTGGTGCGTTGTACTGCTACCGTTTGCTTAGTTGCCCTAAGACAGATTCTAAAGATCCACCCTCTGAGTGTTCGCCGAGTGGTTTTTTAGACTGCCTTAAACTAGGTAGCCGAACCGTAATCTTTAAGTCCTCAAGCTGACCTAAAGGTCATTCCTACGATCGTGGCTCAAGGTTCCCAAAAATGGGTTGCTTTTCAATACTGTCATGAAAAGGAACGGGTTGACAAAATCTCTGTAAATAAGATAGTCAAAACTTAGTTGGGGTTCAAATGGTCAAGGCCGATCGCGTCTTGCAGAGAATGGAGTCCTCGATCGTCTAGTTTCTGCAACAGTCCTTTTAAGATTCGACGCACCATTCCAGGCCCTTCATAAATCCAGCCCGTATAAACCTGAATGAGACTCGCCCCCGCCGTCATTTTTTCCCACGCGTCGTCAGCCGTAAAGATGCCCCCGACCCCGACGATCGGAAGTTGCCCCTGACTTTGCTGATAGATGAACCGAATCACCTCCGTCGATCTCGGACGTAACGGTGCGCCACTGATGCCACCCGCTTCGTCAGCCACTGATTTTCCAGTAGCTTGCAGCGTTTGGGTGTTGAGTCCGTCTCGACGAATAGTGGTGTTAGTGGCGATAATGCCAGCAAGTTTGTAGTGTTGAGCCAGATCGACTACAGCCGCGATATCTTCCCACTCCAGGTCAGGCGCAATCTTGATCAGCAAAGGCTTTTGTCCCTGATTTTCTTGCTGTAAAGCAGCCAGAATCGGTTTGAGTTGGTCAGTGGACTGAAGCGATCGTAACCCCGGCGTGTTGGGCGAACTGACATTCACCACAAAATAATCACCCACTTCTTTCAACAATCGAAAGCTGCCTAAATAATCGTCTGCGGCTTGATCGAGCGGCGTAACTTTAGATTTGCCGAGATTCACCCCTAACGGAATGTTGGTGTTGTGCAAACGTTGAAGCCGATCGGCTAGGGCAGTGGCCCCTTGGTTGTTGAAGCCCATGCGATTGAGAGCGGCGCGATCGTCTGGCAAGCGAAACAAACGCGGACGCGAATTGCCCGGTTGAGCCTGAAATGTGACCGTGCCCAGTTCTGCAAAACCGAAGCCAAAGCTTGACCAGAGGTTCGCCGCGATGCCATCTTTGTCAAATCCAGCCGCCAGCCCGATCGGGTTCACAAAATCTTGCCCCCATAAAGTCTGTTTGAGTCGATCGTCGCTCAGACAATAGGATCGGTCTAGCTGAGATAATACCCATTTCCGGGCGATCGGGGGAACTCCCACATCAAGCCAGTTCAGCGATCGCAGGGTCTGCTGGTGAAGCCACTCAGGATCGGCTTTAATGCCAGAAAAAAGAATTGGGCGAATTACTGCCTGATAGAGATCCGTCAATGGAGAAGATTAATAAGGACTTTAATCATTGTGACGGTTAGATGGGGATTGAAGTCCTCATGCATCTAAAATTTGTTGGGTGCCAGTCCGCAGCAACCTTATCCCAGCGTGAAAACGGGCTATTCTGAGGGCACTCTAGGTTTTGAACCTTTGTATCTCCGCCGTGCGTAACATGGGTCAGTCGAAAGAGCCAAATGCCTATGAACAGCAACTCGTTTCCTTGGGTCGTGTGCTGCAAATTTTACGCGAAGGAACCGACGTTGATGTCTTAGTCGAAACGGCACTGACTTATCTCAAAAGCAGTTTTAACTATGAGTTGGTTTGGGTCGGGTTTTACGATCGAGCCAGTTATCGTCTAGTTGGCAAAGGTGGCAAACTGCCCAGTGGTGGAGAGTCTGCCTTTCTAAAACAGCGATTTTCGCTCTCTTCAGGCGATTTGTTAGAGCAGGTGGTGATTCAGCAACGTCCGGTGACGATCGCTGATTTGCGGCAAGAAATGCGAGCGGGTGAATGGTGCAAACTAGCACGAAAATACGCCATTCAAGGCACGATGATGTTTCCGATATCCTATAAAGAGCGCTGCTTTGGCGTGGCAATCTTAGGTTCACGGTTGTGGGGAAACTTCCCCAGCACTGATGAGAAAGCCCAGATGTCGATCGTGTTAGGCAGTTTAGCGGCGGTCTTAGAAAACGTTGAAACCGAATGGCAGCAACAGCAAATTAAGCGTCCAGAAAAGCCGTTACTCAGCTTATTGGGTCAGTTGCGATCGCTGCCTAATCTCGGTCAGCGCCTCGAAGCGATCGTCGAAGAAAGCCATCGATTCATCGCTCCGTCGCGCACCAGCGTTTACTGGTTTGAGCGGCAACAGCGCTATTTTTGGCGACGCGTCACCAACTCTAAACCCGCTTCTAGAGCGTTAGAAGATAACCAACCTGCTGCGGGGATCACGGTGCAGGAGATGAGCAGCTTTTATCAAGCTCTGGCATCTGATCAAGTGGTGTCGATCGGAGAGTCGCTGAATTCGCTGAAGACAGATACGACCAGCCGACTGATGCAGCATATTCGTGCTCGATCGCTGATGGCGGCTCCGATTCTCTATCGAAATCAGCTTATGGGGTTTCTTGCCGCAGAAGGCAGCGAAGCCAGAACCTGGCAGAACGAAGAGAAGAACTACCTGCGGGCAGCGGCGCAACTAATTGCACTGGTAGCACCCTTAGAGGAAATGGAAACTACTGTCGAGCAAACCAAACTTGACCAGGTGTTAACCGCCGAAATTGCTCATGCCATCTACAGCGCCGATGATTGGAAGGTGACGCTAAAAAACGCCGCCGAGCTTTTGGGCAAGCGGCTTAAAACCGATCGCTTTCTCGTGTTGGCATATGACAAAGAGATGGATCAATTTGAAGTCTGCTATCAAAGCCATCCCAACAACCGCCGTCCGCTTTCTAGCACCCTCAAACGGCTGACTCAAATTGACTGGCAGATGCTCGAACGCACGTTAACCGCCACCGCGATCGAAAACTTAGACGAGGATCTGCGCTTAGGAGCCTGGCGCGATCTGCTGCTGGAGGTGGGCGTACGATCGCTCCTAGCCTGCAACACTGCCGCCGGACAGTCGCTCGAAGGAGTTGTTTTAATTTGTCATGATGCCCCCCGATCGTGGAGCAACCCAGAATGTGATCTGACCCATGTGGTCGCCCAGCAGATTGGCTTGATTTTGCGGCAGTGGCAGCTACAAAAGCAAAATGACCAGCAGCAAAAGGTTTATCAGACGATTCAGTGGGGGTTAACGGCGATTCAGCAAACCCAGGAATTAGAATTGCTGGAGCGATCGGCACTGCAATATATCGCGCAGATTCTTCAAGCTCCGATCGCGGTGTTGATTTCGTGGTTCCCCGGTCGCGGCACTGGGCGGCTAGTCCAGCTTGGAAACCTTGAGAAGCGCTTCAGCTTTCATCCCGTGCTTAAAGTCTCGATTTACACCGATACCTTAATCAATCGAGCCTTGCAGCATGAGGGCTTGTTGCCCCTGTCGATCGATGACATCCCGGCAGAAACACGGCACTGGCTCAACGCTCCGGGCATTGGTCAACTGTTAGTCATGGCACTGCGAACGGCTCCTGAGCACGAACCAACCGCCATTTTGATCGTCGCCGATCATTTAGAGCGTCGCTGGGTCGATCGTCACTTCAACGCCTTGGGCACGCTGGTCAGCCAGTTTGCCTGGTCGCGCCGCTATCTGATGCTGTCAGAGAGCCTCAAAGTGCAGCGAGAACGGCTGGAGCGTCTGAGTTGGTATAAGCAACGTCGCCTTGAAGATTTCTATCGATCGGTCAAAGCTGGGGTCAAACGCTTAGGAGAAGTTCCCACCTCAAAAGATGCGCTGGTAGCCACTCGTCAGCAGCAAATTTTGCATCAGTTGAGCGATGTCATCGACCCAATGCAGCAATTTATTCAGGATGAGCAATGGCAGTTGCAGGTCAAAACAGAAACCGTTTCCTTAGCTAGTTTGCTGAGACGGGCACTCGATCGCGTAGACACCCTGATCAAACAGCGTCAGATTTGGTCACAAGTTCACAACGAAACCAATGCGACGATCACGGGGGATATCGTCAAAATCGAGCTAGTGCTTTATGAACTGCTGCTCACTGCCTGTCAGCGGTCGCAGCCTGGAGGACGCATTGATCTGTGGTGTCGCCACCTTGATCCGAGTTGGATTGAGCTATCAATCACAGACGACGGCACGATCGAGCCGCGTCTTCTTGAAGACTTAGAAGCCGGGAGAGCCGTCGATCTTCTGGCTCCCTCGGCGTTAGATAAACCGCCAGGGTTGCACCTGGCAATTTGCCGATCGCTGATGAAGCAGATGGGTGCAGAGCTTAATCTCTATCAGCTAGACGACAAGCGAATCATGAGTCGGCTAGTTTTGCCAATAGTGAGTCGGTAGTTTCTTAAATAAAGTCTTCAAACTGGGAGACTCCAGATACAATAAGGGGCGTTCTGGGTCATTTCTACTCTGAGATTAACGGTGGTCTAGATGATTGAGATTCAAGTCCCAGTTTTGTCAAATCTGGGTATGAGTGTGTTGCTATCGGAGTGCTGCTAAAGTCTATGTCTGCCGCGCTAAATCCTTCTCCTGCTAAACGCGATCGATCGCGATTGCCCGCTTCAAATCCGACTCCTCAGCGCTCGTCAAGAGTGCCGCTTCAGTCGGTCAATCCCACAACGGTGAGACGGTTGCCTTCTCCTGACGCTCCGCCTCGCTGGTTACGATCGCTGGTTAGAGTGCAGCAAGCCTCGCTGATCGCGACGTTTACTCTGGCGGGGTCGGTGCTGGTCGTCTATGGCTGGACGGTCTACGCCCAGCAGCTTTGGGGTAAAGAATATCAGAAGCTAGAGCATTTGCGGCGCAACGAGCGCCAGATGACGACCAACGGCGAAATCTTAAAGAACAAAATTGCTGACCAAGCGATGCGTTCTGGAACGACGCTGGTTCCTCAAACCCCCGATAGTCTAATTTTTCTCAAACCCGCTCCGGCTCGAAATCTAGCTCCGGGTGCGAGTCCGGCTCCGCAAGCAAGTCCGATCGCTCCCCTCGGTTACTAGACCCCACGATGAGGGATGACGGATCAGCCGACGTGGTTCCGATTCATCCTGGCATCCCTCACCTTTTATTTTTTCTGACTTATGGGCAGCCCCTCCTATCCGTCTCGCTCTAAACGGTTTCGTCGCTTGGCGGCGGTGGTGAAATCGCTGCGGCAGATGTCCGTCCCCCAAGCAAAATCGACCTATCGACGGCTCTTGTTAGTGTGGGCGATTTTGGTCACGGGAGCAGTGTTGCTGACGCTCAATCTGGTGAGATTGCAAGTCGTGCAGTCTTCTGATCTGTTGAAACAGGCTCGATCGCAGCAGATGACGTATCTGCGTCCGTTTATTCCGCGTCGCCCGATCGTCGATCACAACGGCAACATGCTGGCGATCGACCATCCGGTTTACACGCTTTATGCTCACCCAAACGCTTTTAAGCTGCCAAAACCAACGGTTGCCGAAAAGTTAGCCCCGATTCTCGGTCTATCTGTGGCTGAGTTGACTCGCAAGCTTGACTCGGCTGAAAGTGGCATCCGCTTAGAATATTCGCTGGCAGAAAACGCTGCCGCTCGAATTCGGGATTTGCAGCTTGATGGGCTGGATTTAACCCAGCAGCAGCAGCGGTTATATCCCCAACAAAACCTAACAGCGGATGTCGTCGGCTATGTGGATGTCGATCAGGTCGGTCAAGCGGGCGTGGAATATAGCCACAAAAATCTGCTGGAGCGATCGGTCAAATCAGTGCGCTTGAGCCGAACGGGAATGGGCGCTGTTATGCCCGATCAGGTGCCTAGTGGCTTTTTGCATATTGATGATTTGCAGTTGCAGTTGACGATCGATAGTCGAGTTCAGCGAGCCGCTCAGGTTGCCGTGCAGCAACAGGTCAAAAAATACGCCGCCAAACGAGGCGTTGTCTTGGTGATGGATATTCA
Source organism: Leptolyngbyales cyanobacterium (assembly GCA_038208945.1). Taxonomy (GTDB): domain Bacteria; phylum Cyanobacteriota; class Cyanobacteriia; order Leptolyngbyales; family Leptolyngbyaceae; genus Phormidesmis_A. The sequence goes on from JBBQYE010000175.1 coordinate 5,936, forward strand.
AGATGGCTCTCTCAGGGCGTTAGTGGGCGATCCGTCTTATGATCCCAATGAATATTACAAGGCAAAACTTGAGCAGTTTAAGAATTGGGCACTCACTGATTTGTATGAGCCGGGTTCTACGTTTAAGCCGTTGAATGTGGCGATCGCCCTAGAGTCTGGGGCAATTAAGCCTGATCAAGTCTTTAATGACGAAGGCGAGATTTACATCGACGGTTGGCCCATCCAAAACTTCGACTACTCCTATGTGGGAGGAAGAGGACCGATTTCTGTCACGCAAATTTTAGAGCATTCTAGCAACGTGGGCATGGTGCATATCGTGCAGCAGATAAAGCCCGATGTTTATTACAGTTGGCTGCAAAAGATTGGATTGGGACAGATCACCGGGTCTGATTTCCCGTTTGAGGCGGCAGGACAGCTAAAAGACCACAAGATGTTTGTGGAGTCTCCGGTTGATATTGCCACGACTGCGTTTGGACAAGGATTTTCGCTCACCGCGATTCAACTGCTTCAGCTTCACGGCATCTTGGCAAGTGGCGGAAAGTTATTGACTCCTCATGTGGTGCAAGGGCTATATGACAGCAGCGGACAACCCTATTGGCAACCCCAGCAATCGACTCCAAAGCAAATTTTCTCGCCAACCACGACTCAAACTGTGCTGAAAATGATGGAGGCTGTGGTGTTGAGGGGATCAGGAAAAGGCGCTCAAGTTCCGGGCTATCGCATTGGTGGAAAGACGGGAACGGCACAAAAGGCAAGTTCGAGCGGTGGCTATCAAGCAAACGCTAAGATTACGAGCTTTGTGGGAATTTTTCCGATCGAGGCTCCTCGCTACGT
>JBBQYE010000176.1:0-6720 GCA_038208945.1 Leptolyngbyales cyanobacterium
AAAATCTATGATGCGGCGTTAGAGAATCGACTAGAGCGATCGTCCACGATGGTGGCGCTGGGCGGCGGCGTGATTGGCGACATGACCGGATTCGCTGCGTCAACTTGGCTCCGAGGCATCAATGTCGTCCAAGTTCCGACAACGCTATTGGCAATGGTCGATGCGGCGATCGGAGGTAAAACTGGAGTCAATCATCCCAGAGGCAAAAACTTAATCGGTGCCTTTCATCAGCCGCGACTCGTGTTGATCGATCCGCAAGTTCTCAAAACTCTGCCCATGCGAGAGTTTCGCGCCGGACTTGCAGAAGTGATTAAATACGGCATCATCTGGGATGCAGACCTGTTTGAGACGATGGAACACGCCCAACGACTCGAGCAACTTCGATACATTGATGATGGATTGCTGCAAGAGATTTTGACTCGATCGTGTCAGGCAAAAGCGCACGTCGTCAGCAAAGACGAAAAAGAATCGGGGCTGCGCGAAATTCTCAACTATGGGCACACGATCGGGCACGCGGTCGAAAGTCTCACAGGCTATCGCGTCATCAATCACGGTGAAGGAGTCGCGATCGGAATGGTCGCCGCAGGTCAAATCGCGGTCGAGATGGGACTTTGGGATCAAGAAAGCTGCGATCGTCAACTTGCCCTAATTGAGAAAGCAGGGTTGCCGACTCGATTACCTGATGGGATAGACATTGAAGCCATTCTCACGGCGCTGCAACGCGACAAAAAAGTCCAGTCGGGAAAGGTGCGGTTTGTGTTGCCGACTGCGATCGGAGTCGCGATTACCACCGACCAAGTAACCTCCGATGTGATTCAGACCGTGCTGCAAAAAATGTAATACAAATAGTCTGTTAAGGTTAAATCAATGGTTTTTCTGGAGCCTTTGTCGTTATGGTGTCCCAAACAAAAGCCGAAGTTTTTTACCCGGAACGCGACGGGCAACCAATGGCTGATAACACCAAACAGTTTCGTTGGATTGTCACGATTAAAGAAAACTTAGAGTCGTTGTTTGCAGACGATCCTCACGTCTTTGTGGCGGGCGATCTATTGTGGTATCCCGTCGAAGGCAGCAACACGATTCGGCAAGCACCCGATGCGATGGTGGCGTTTGGGCGATCGAAAGGAGATCGCGGCTCCTATCAACAATGGCGAGAGGACAACATTCCTCCTCAAGTCGCATTTGAGATTTTGTCACCTGGAAATCGACTAGCAGAGACCGCTAGAAAGTACAAATTCTATAACCAGTATGGGGTTGAAGAATATTACGTCTACGACCCAGACGATAACGAATTGATTGGGTGGCTGCGATCGGACAGCTATTTAGACGTGATCGAGAATATGTCTGGCTGGGTAAGTCCTCGCTTGCAAATCCGGTTTGAGATCACGGCTGACACAATGGAAATTTATCGCCCCAATGGAGAGCGGTTCTTGAGCTTTACTGAGCTTATGCAGTTGAGAGATCAAGAGCGGCAACGTGCTGACCAAGAGCAGCAACGCACCGAACAAGAGCGCCAACGTGCCAACCAAGAACGCCAACGTGCCGATCGACTAGCCGATCGATTACGAGAGATGGGTATCAACCCCGACGACGTGTAGGCAGGCTCCGAATTCGAGAAGGGCACTACTCTTCGACTCGATAGCCCAACTCAGCGAGACGAGTGCGAGACTGTCGCCACTTAGGTTGAACTTTTACAAACAATTCTAGATAAACCTTGCCATCGATCAGTTTTTGCATCTGCTGACGCGCCGCCGTGCCAATTTCTCTCAGCATCGCGCCGCCTTTGCCGATGATGATCCCCTTTTGAGACGGGCGCTCGACAAACACCGTCGCCCACACGCGAGTAATCGTGTCTTCTTCCTGGACTCGCTCAATGCCGATCGCGACTGAATGAGGCACTTCTTCACGAGTCAGCAGCAAGATTTGCTCTCGAATTAGCTCGCCCATGATGAAGCGTTCCGGCTGATCGGTTACGAGATCAGGCGGGTAGTAGTAAGGACCTGGATCTAGATTTTGAATTAAACTTTGCAGTAGAGACCCTAACCCGTCCTCGGTGAGGGCAGAAAATTTAGCAACCATCCAGTTGTGCTCAGTGGCGATCGCGCGATAGCTGTTGTCTAAAAATAAATCGTCCTCAGATTGCTGGTCGGCTTTGTTGAGTCCCAAAATCACCGGGGTTTTGATGTCTTTGAGCAAGTCGGCAATGTAGCGATCGCCTCCACCCAACTCGACCGAGCAATCGACCATAAACAGCAGCACATCGACCGAGTGAATCGCAATCTGAGCATTTTTGACCAGAACGTTGCCCAACTCATGGTGGGGTTTGTGAATTCCGGGCGTATCGACGAAGATGATCTGCGCCTCTGGTGTCGTCAAAATCCCTCTCAGGCGATTGCGCGTCGTTTGCGCCACTGGCGATGTGATGGCAATCTTCTGCCCTACTAAATCATTCATCAGCGTAGACTTGCCCACGTTGGGGCGACCAATGATGCCCACAAAGCCAGACTTAAACCCAGCGGGTGACGCGGGAATCGTGTTAAAGCTTGCTTGCCCGATCGTTATGTCATCGTTTTTCGACATAGTGGAATCAATGATGGGATCTTGGATACTGCTCAAAAAAATGCCTCAGAAGTCGATAAAGTCAGGCTGAAAATCAGTGAGTGACGAGTAAAAGCCTGCTGTGTCACCGACAGCTTAACTCAGTGTAAGAGATGATGAAAAATAATGCATGATCACGCTGTTCCATGCCCGAACATCCTCACTGTGAGCGAGGGCAATCCTTTGTCTCCTACGATCGTATCGACATCTTACACTGGTCATGAACTCAATCAACTTCCTGACGAATCGGCTCTAATCTTTTAGACATGATTATTCTAGTGATGGGCGTTTCTGGCTCTGGCAAAACTACTGTAGGGAAACTGCTGGCAGACTCTCTAGACTGGGAATTTAGAGATGCCGATGACTTCCACTCACTGAGAAATGTTGAGAAAATGCGACACGGAATTCCGCTCACTGAGGCAGATAGAATTCCTTGGTTACACAGTTTGCAAACCGCTCTCAAACGCTGGCTGCACGAAAATAAGAATGTGATTCTAGCGTGTTCGGCATTAAAAAATAGCTATCGTCAATCACTTCTCATCAATCACGACCGCATCAAGCTAGTTTATCTCAAAGGATCGTATTCGCTCATTCAAAAGCGATTGCAAGAGAGAACCAATCACTACATGCCAGCACACTTATTAGAAAGCCAATTTGATGCTTTAGAAGAACCTCTAAACGCGCTGATTGTCGGAATTGAACAGCCGCCCCAAGAAGTCGTGCAGACCATCCGATCGGCGTTAAAGATCTAGTGTGATTCTATTGATATCCGGCAGCTTGAAGGGCAAATAAATGGGCATATCGTCCTTCAGCTTTGACGAGATCTTCGTGGCTTCCCTGCTCTAACACAGTGCCTGTTGACAGCACCAAAATTCGGTCTGCCATGCGGACGGTGGAGAAGCGGTGAGAAATCAAAATCGCCATCTGATTAGAGGTCATCTCACGGAAGCGATCGAAGATTTGCACTTCTGATTCGGCATCCATTGCAGAGGTTGGCTCATCTAATACGAGAATGTCGGCTTTGGTTCTCATAAAGGCGCGAGAAAGCGCGATTTTTTGCCACTGCCCGCCCGACAATTCTCGACCGCTCTTAAACCAGCGACCTAAGCGAGTTTCAAACCCTTCGGGCATCTGCTCAATAAACGGCAGCGCGTTGCCTTTTTCAGCCGCCTCAAACCAGCGATCGTGATCGTCTAAATAGTTCACGTCGCCAACGCCCACGTTTTCACCCACTTTGAACTGATATTGCATAAAGTTCTGAAAAATCACCCCGATGCGCTGCTGCAACACCTCTAAATTCCACAGTTGCAGATCTAAGCCGTCGAGTAAAATGCGTCCAGAATTAGGCGTATAGAGTCGAGTCAGCAGCTTAATCAGCGTCGTTTTGCCCGACCCGTTTTCGCCGACGATCGCCAGTTTTTCTCCAGGTTTGAGATGAAATGAGACGTGATTTAGAGCGAGGTTATCGTTGCCAGGATATTGAAAGGAGACTTCCTCAAAGCGCAAGCCATCACCCGGAATCGTGCCGCGATCGGCATATCCTTTAGGTTGAGGAATCTCTTGTTCTAAAAACTCGTACAGATTAGAGAGATAGAGACTGTCTTCATACATGCCGCCGATCGAACTGAGAATCGACGCAAACGCATTTTGTCCCTGACGAAAGACGACAAGATACATCGTTAATTCACCCAAGGTAATGGCACCAACAATGGTTTCGACTACGATCCAAATATAGGCGAGATAAAACGCGGCAGTGCTGACCAGACTGAGCAAATAGCTCCAAGTGCCACGACGAATGGTGAGGTTGCGATCTTCGCCATAGAGCCGATTAAAGATCGTGGTGTAGCGATCGAGCAACGTTTGTCCTAACTGATAAAGCTTGACCTCCATCGCGGGGGCTTCATTGGCGATCAAAAACTCTCGATAATTTTGTTCACGACTTTCAGGGGTGCGCCAGCGAAAGAGCCGAAATGCCTCTCCTGCAAAGCGCGTCTCTGCCACAAACGCCGGAACCGCCGCCACCATCAACACAATCACCGCCCACACTGAAAAATGAATCAGCAAGCCGCCATAAGTGATCAGCGTCAGGGTGTCTTGCACGAGTCCAAAGGTGCGCCCCACAAGACTAAGAGGACGGCTCGACGCTTCTCGTCTCGCCCGCGTCATCTTGTCATAAAATTCTGAATCCTCGAAGTGAGTCAGATCGAGCGTTAAGGCTTTTTCTAAAATCAGAACGTTGACTTTTTGCCCTAACAGCACCCGCAACAGCGATTGACACAGCGCTAATCCTTGTTTGCTGCCTGCCAAAATTGCGACGACAAAGGCTTCTAGTGCTAAATAATGGAGGGCAGTCCATTGGTCAGATAGAAGCTTCGATCGAGAGGCGATGACCACGCTATCGACAATTAGTTTCCCCGCATAAGCGACGACCGCAGGTAATAATCCTGCAATCAGCGTCAAAAGTGCCAGAAATAGGGTGAGACGACGATCGGTACTCCACACTAGCGCGATCGCCCGTCCGCAATATTGAAAAATCGAGAGAGATTGAGAAATGCCTCGCAAAGAGCGTTTGATCGGTGATGTCTGATTCATCCTTTAACGATAGCGTTTTGCTTGGGCGCGTTGATGCCTACTTAGCGGGACTTTAGGCGTTGCTGAATGCAAGTATAAATTGCCCTCCTCACGAAGTGGGGCAAAGCCCTCGCCAACCCTTCTCCCCAAGGAAAAGGGAGCTAAAGATCTTGTCCCTTCTCCTTGGGGAGAGGGCTAGGGTGAGGGTCAATTTGGAAATTCATACATTAATTCAGCAACGCCGACTTTAATCTGCATGGATAAAGTTAAGCTTAAGCACCGATCGCAGATTGATAAGCGATTACCTGCAAATCAATTCCTGTAATTGCGGTGCCGACGACGACGGTGCTTGCACCCAACTCGATCGCGCGACGTGCCATATCTGGAGACGCGATTCCCCCTTCACAAATTACCGGAACGGTTAGGGTTTTCACCATCTGAATCAGCAGGTCAAACCCTGGAGGCGAAACGTGTCGAGTCTCAGCCGTATAGCCGTAGAGCGTTGTTCCGACACAATCGGCTCCTGCTTTAACTGCCGCGATCGCTGCCTCTAAGCAATCGACATCTGCCATCACAGGCTTCTTTAAATCAGCATGAATTTGAGCAATCAGATCAGCAACCGTTGAATGATCGGGACGCTGGCGCAACGTGGCATCGATCGCGATGATATCTGCACCTGCTTGAGCAATCTTCACCGCGTGGTGAAACTGCGGCGTAATATAAACGTCAAACCCTGGAATCTGCTGCTTCCATAGCCCAATGATTGGTTGATCGAGGCGCGATCGGACGGCGGCTACATGGGTTGGCGTATCGATTCTGACTCCGGCGGCTCCTTGATTGACGGCGGCTTGTGCCATTGCTGCGATCACGGCTGGCTCGTGCAAGGGTGAGTCTACTGGAGCCTGACACGAGACCACTAGCCCCCGCAGGCTCTGAATTACTTGAGCAAAATCAGTCATGCTAGAACTCCATTCTCCGCACAGGCATGATACCAGGCTAGAGAATCTCTGGCTCCGAATCCTGATTGAGAGAAGCTGACTAGATTTTTGCTGCCTTGACGTTGCCTAACGCAGATTGACTAATTGCTCTCCAGTCGGTTTGCTCGTCGTAGCTGCTTCTCACCAACTCTGAGCCGACAAACATTCGACAAAACAGCACGCTTTCGTCACTGCCGGGTTGAGGCGCGATCGTGATCGGCATCCGAAGCTGTTGCGGGGTCAACATCGCGACCGATGACAGCAACCCTTTTGAAAAGTGAGAATCATAGCCCGACTCGACGCAATAGGGACGATCGCCCCTGATAAATGCCTGAAGCTTGATCACTTCTTTGCCGCGTCGCTCAACTTTCTCGAATTTGAGTTCTTCGAGATAGCCTGTGAGCGCAGACTGCTGAACGGGTGATACTTCTCCGTCTCGAATGGTGTACCACGGGCAATTATTGGAGCGGTTGGCGTAAATCCACAAAGTGCTGGGGGTTTCGACAAGTCCGAGTTTAGGCTGCTTGAGTTGGTCGAGAATTTGACTCAAGAGTTGATTTTGCTGGGCAAGAGC
>JBBQYE010000177.1:0-6692 GCA_038208945.1 Leptolyngbyales cyanobacterium
ACAATTAAACTGAAGACCCTCATCCCCTAACCCCTTCTCCCCAAGGAGAAGAGGAACTAGATTCTGGCTCCCTCTCCTGCGGGAGAGGGCTGGGGTGAGGGCATCTTCCGCATTTTATGTTTAATTAAGTCTGTCTACTTATAAGGATTGAAAGAAGCGGCTTGATGAACTCTTCACAGTTTTTCACTCAACCTTTGTTCTATACAAGGTTTTTTTGGTCAACACTAAAGAGGACACCCTTAAAAACACTGAGTAACAGGCACGATCGATGGTACGAGTCAGTCAAACCAGGAATATTGCTTCCTTTAAGAAGACAACCGAGCAGATTTTGAGTGTCAGGCAATTAAACTGCCAAGACTATGCTCAAATAACTTCGCTTCTCCTCTCTAATCATAAGATCACGCCTCAAGAAAGACGGACGATGAACCACATTTTTGACTCGGTTAAAGAAGGTACCATTAAAGTCATTGACTAGCCTCATCCACAAGAGCAATTTTTTAGCCCGATTGGAGTGATGTTAATGACACCACTTGTTTCAATTATTGTCAATTGCTATAACCAGGGTCGTTATCTCGATCGCTCTGTAAAAAGCGTCCTTTCGCAAACGCTGACTGAGCTAGAGTGCATTATTATTGACGATGGTTCTACTGACAACACTCGTCAAATTTCAGAATCTTTAATGGCGTTAGATTCGCGAGTCAACTACTATTTTCAAGAGAATACAGGGTTAGCCTCGGCTCGTAACTTCGGAGTGTCTAAAGCCAAAGGAGAATGGATTCAATGTCTTGATGCTGATGATTGGATTCACGAAGACAAAACTAGATTTCAGCTAGAGCATTTAGCCGGATATGAAGACCAAGAGGTCGTCTTTTATTGCGACTACGATCGGGTGCTAATCGAACCCAACGATACAATTATTGATCATCAGCCTCATATCATTGGTCACTTAACGAAGGAAGAATTTATCGAGCGTCTTTTGACTCCTGATTTTCTATCGAGTTCTCCTCATCCTGCTCTTCAACAAGCGACGTTGATGCGAAAAAGCATTTTCTTAAAACATCCTTTGCAGGAAGGCTTAAAGGCAATGGTCGATCGCTACTTTGCGTTAGAAATTGCGTCTGAAGAGATTAGTTTTATTTACACTCCACTAATCGGAGCCTTCTATACAAAGCATCAGTCCAACATGACAAATAACTGGACTTATTTAGTGAAATCTTACGCTGATTTTTATCAAAGAGTGGCAGATCAGCATCCCAATCTGATGCAATTTTGCCAACGCAGCTTGACATTTTTCATCAACGATTCGATCAAAGAAAAAAACCGGACACAATTTGAGCAATTTGCAAAGTTTGTTCAATTTCCGATCCATTTGTTGGATGGAAAAATCAAAATTCGAGGTCGATCGAGCCTTAATTTAGCATTCATGATTCGACAGCTAATTCCGACTACTCTGCTTTACGAGAAAACCGATAATTTGCCTCGAAAGATCTGGGGCATCTTATCAAAGCCTCTCGATCGATTACTGTCTTTTAAAGGCGGGTGACTGATGGCTAAAGTCTCATTGGTCGTCAGTGACTTGTCGGGTGGTGGTGCAGTTCGAGCTTTTCTTCTAGCACAAGTCTTAAAAAAAATAAACTATCAAGTCGAAGTGGTCGGCTTTCAGTTTGGGCAAGAATTGTATGCGGCTCCTCCCGATGGAATTGCCGTTCAATCAGTTCCAGGAGGCAATTATCCGCAAGTCTTAAAAGCTGCCTCACAGCTCCTCAAAAAAATTGATGGCGATATCATTTACGCCGTTAAACCTAAACCGACCAGCTTTGGAATATCGCTGCTCAAAAAGCTGCAAACTCATCGTCCTCTCATGCTCGACATGGACGATTGGGAACTCAGTTGGCACGGGGGAGACGATTGGAATTATCGCCCTTCTCTTAAACAACTTTATCGAGATCTCTTTCAACAAAATGGTCAGTTAAGACACCCTGACCACGCGCTTTATGTGAAGTGGACTGAGCAAATCGTCGATCAGGCAGATGCCGTGACGATCGACACTCAATTTCTCAAAAATCGCTTTGGTGGCGTTTATCTTCCCAATGGCAAAGACACCGATTTATTCAACCCTCATTCCTACAATCCCAAAACCGTTCGTAAACAGTATGGCTTGTCAGACTACAAGACGTTAATGTTTCCGGGGGCACCTCGACCGCATAAAGGGGTTGAAGATGTTTTAGTCGCATTAGACCAATTAAATGATCCAAGTCTGCGGCTGGTGATTATTGGCGGCAGCCCCTATGACAATTACGACGACACGCTGATCGATCGCTGGGGACGCTGGATCATCAAGCTCCCCAAACAACCCGTTGAGAAAATGCCAGAAATCGTTTCTGCGGCTCATATAATCGTCGTTCCGCAGCGAGATACCCTCACGGCTCAGGCTCAATTTCCGCTTAAACTCACTGACGGTATGGCAATGGCAAAGCCAATTCTATCCACGAATGTAGGCGACATTCCAGATATTCTCAACCACACAGGTTATTTAGTCGCGCCAAACTCACCCAACCAGTTGGCAGACAAAATTAAATGGATTTTTAATAACTTTGAAGAAGCCAGCGATCGAGGACTTCAAGCCAGAAAACGATGTGTCGAACTTTATAGCGTCGATGCAATGGCGGCAATCCTATCCGGTGTGATTTCAAGCCTATAAACCACTTTTTAATAATGGCACATCTAACCACTCTCCGAGATACGATCGCACCTCTTGAGAGAACTTGGCTCGATGCTCAAAGCGATCGGTTCTCACGGGCTTACGATCTTCATCCAACATCCAACCATAGTCGCTGCTGAGACGCAAATTACCCTGCCAGTCTGCGATCGAGACCATTAGCTGAGAAGCCGGAGAATTATCATAGTCCTTGACGCGAAAGACGTAGTTAAAGCTATTTTGACTCGCCGCCGCCACCGTCGAAGGTTGCCCAAACTTCTCGGTCAACTTTGCGTTTACCTGCTCGACCAGTTCAGGAGTCGTCAAGTCCTCTAGTGTCCGCACTGCCATCGTTAACGCAAAATAAAATTCTTCAACCGGGACAAACTCAAGCTGCATAGTGATGGAGATCGTAGAGACTCTCTAAATTATCCTATGAGACGGGGCGATGGACTCAGCCAGCTTCTTCTCCAAAGCACCCAAATAACAGTCTTCACACTTTTTGGTGCGCCAAATCTCTAATCAGCGACAGTTTTGACTGAATGTAACTGCTGAGAATGGTGATTTCTTCAGGGTTTAGAGGTTGTTGAGTTCTCGATTGCCGCAGTAGCCACTGAACCAGACTAGCATCGTCTAGATTGAGAAGCAGCGCCGATTGAGTCGCTTCAACTAAAGACCATAGCTGACGAAGCATTAAAGGGGTCATGGAATTGCACACAACGATCGACTGAAGGAATTTCTCTGCCTCAACCATACCGAATCTAACTGTACCTAGACTGAGAACACACAAGACGACATAAGAGTTACAAAAAGCTAATCAAGCGATTCATAACTTGATGTAAAATTAAAACCGCCACCTAAACTGTCCATACTCGTACTGTTTGATGAGTGATACTGTAAGTACAGATATTCTAAGCGGCGAACCTGGTGAAGCAGAGAAAAGCAAATCGATCTCAAGAAACCGCTCCCTTGATGGGTTCTAAACGTGCAGCGAAAGAGCCATTTATGTCAATGCTGCGAGAGTTGGCTCAGACCTATCAAGCCTTTTGTGCCTATGATGAGCCTCACATTCGCGAGTTAGGGCTGACTCCTCCTCAGTTTGATGTAATTGCAACCCTTGGCAACACATCGGGCATGTTTATGAATCAACTGGCAGAAAAAACGCTGGTAACGAAAGGTACTCTGACCGGAATCATCGATCGCTTAGAGCAAAAAGGCTTAGTCCGGCGAGAAGTGCCGCCTGAAAATCGTCGGTGTTTTCTGATTGTCTTGACTCCTGAAGGTGAGCGAGTCTTTGAAGACGTGTTTCCGGCACACATTTCTTATTTAAAAGAGCGGTTTGGTCAGCTCACCGAGTACGAGTTGACGCAAATTAAATCAGCTCTGCGACAACTGCGAGAGATTTTATAACCTCACCCTGCCTCAACGGGCTAATCTGCCGCTACAGTAGAGGCGTATCTTGACTAGCAGCGATCGGAGATAAAGCGTGGATTCAATTCTAGAGCGGGCGAGTGAGCTAAAACAGGCATTGACCGATTTTGTCTTAGACGCTGAGGGAGACTTGGCGACGGCTCTAGAAACCTATTCAGCCGAGCAATTGGCACGAGCTTCGCAATCGCAGCAAAAAGATCGCAAACAGCAAGATCTCGTGGTCGATACCTTTTTGACAGCGGGACAGGTTGGCAACAAAACGCCGCTAGAGTTATTTGCCGAGAGCGAATCGGGTTTGTCAGAGAGCGATCGTCAACTCCTCTCAAACTGGACACGCAACTTCACAGGATTGTTTGCCATTCAGCAAGATTTGCCCGACGGATTTGAGTTGATGAATTGGCTAACGACGAAAACCTATATTGTGAAGCCCAGCAATTTAGCAACGCTAGAGGACATGGCGCGATTAAAGGTGGGAGAAATCTTAGTCACGCGAATTGCACCCGTTGATGATTACTGGACATTTTTTAGTCCCTATTTGCAACTAGGGAACTTAGGGAAGCCAAAGTTAGCCGTCGCGATCGGAAACTTTAAACAGAATCACAAATCTGATTTATATGGCGATGCGCCAGAGTTATTAGAAGAAGCGTGGAAATCGGTCGATCGCTATCATCAAGATTTTCTAGACTTTTTTGGCAGCGACGAAGTGACCCTTCCGGGCTATCAACTCAGCAAAAAGATTCCTGAATTTCAAGAATTTCTCACCCAACGCCGACTAGATGAAGCCGGAATCGATAGTTCTAAATCGCTGTCAGAAATGGCTCAAGAAGCCGGAATGAGCGATGAAGAACTCGGAGATGTTGCCGAATCAATGGGGCTGGATGCTCAAGCCGCAACCAAGCTGTTAAACAACAAAAATGCGGTCAAGATGGCAGCCCCTCAGATCGACATTCCGACTGATTTGAAGAAGGCAGAGCAGGTGACGGTGTTGGCTCACCCGCGCTGGGGTCAGATGTTTTTGACGACTCACACTCAGTTTATCAATCTGCTGCAAACCGATGATTGGCAGAGCGTCAAAGGTGCCGATAAGCTGATTCGCAGTTATTTAGATCAGTCTACTGTTAACGCCTTTGTGTGGCATCGATTAGCAGAGACCTATCCTGCTCAATTACAAAAAGTTTTGCGAGAGTTTTTACAGCGTCCTGACTTTGATCTAAAGGCTGATTTGGACTCGCTTCTTCAGTCAAACCAAAAACCGTTAGAACCAGAGCTTCCTGACATTGCGAGTGTGCCGATTCACCTACACGATCTCTTTCAAAAAGCCCTGGCAGAAGTGACGAAATCTCAAAAACCTAAAAGCGATAAAAAAGGCACCAAAGGATTTCAGCGCGCTTGATTGTCTAGAGTTTTCACCGTCAAGACTTGAGGCGGAGTCGCATCGGGCGGGTAGATCATGCCAAATTCTACTAGCCGTTGCTCTCCGGGTTTGAGATTGAGCGTCACCAATGGGTCGCCTTGTTGACCCCGACGCAGTACCAGATGCACAAATCGCGTTTGCGGCAATCCGGCATCATCTTTATAGCGCAGTCGCACGGTGCCTCTAAAAAAAACTTGACGGGTAGGTGGGTTAAAAAATCGCAGTCCTTGTTTCGTGTCTTCTCGTTTTAGCGGATTTTCTAGCGCGATCGTCACCGTCTGATTTTGATCTGTAGAATTTCTCAACGGCAATGACAAGTTGTATTCAATCCCATAATTTCCGTGTGCCTCATATGCCGTGTCGGGATATCGCTTCAGGATTTTCGCGTTTTGGTTTTGTCCGGTGCCCATTGTGCCGCGATAGAGCAAACTCAGCCCATAGGAAAACGCCTGACCGGGTTGAGGAATGGCGAGACGATCGCTGCCTTTATCTACGAGTTGCCCCAACCACCGAGAACCCTGCGCGACTCCAGCCACTCGCCCATAGTGAAACGCTCCATTCGATGAGGTGGCAAGCGTGGCAGCGTCGTCGCGAGGTCCGGCAAGGTCGCCCTGATCTAATAAAGTTTGCCATTCCTGAAGAGTCGGTTCGCGTTCGGTGTGGTCTGAGTTTTGTTTGGCAAACATTCCTAAGCTGGCACTATAAACTTTGCCATCGCTGCGAAGGTGCATCAGCGTCGATCGACCATTCAACGGCGGCGTTAATGGCTTAACCGGAATCGGCAAATTCATCAACAAGCGACTTTCTCCCGGCGAAATCACAATCTGCGGCGGAAAGAGAGCTTGACGCTGCCCTCGCAACACCTCGCCCACTGCCCGACTGCCGGGACCTGCAAACACCTTTCCCTGAGCGTTGTCTAGGTAGGAGGGCATCTCAACAAATGGGGCATCGGGCTGACTGAGATAACTGGCGGCTTGCAGAATATCCAAAGTGACAGGCTTTAAACCGGGATTATGAACAATCACACCCACATACAGAGTCCGTAGATCTTGCGGGGTGAGAGCTTTAGCGATGTGATGGGTGAAGACATCAAAGCGTCCATCAAAGGCTTGATTGAGATGGGCAGAGGGCACCCGTTTGCCAGTGGGC
>JBBQYE010000178.1:0-6682 GCA_038208945.1 Leptolyngbyales cyanobacterium
TTTGATTTTAGAACTCGTTAATAATTACGATATCGATGGCATTCAGTTTGACGATCATTTTGGATTACCGTTTGAGTTTGGCTACGATGACTTTACGGTTGCACTTTATCAGAAAGAAAACGCCGGAAAATCTCCTCCAGCCAATGCCCAAGATCCAGCTTGGACAAAGTGGAGAGCCGATAAAATTACGGCATTCATGACGCAGGTTTTTGAGTCGATTAAAGCTCGAAAGAATCACGTTTTGATCTCTCTATCGCCCAATAATTACGATTTTTCTTACACGCACTCGCTGCAAGATTGGCGCGATTGGGAGCAAAAAGGATTGCTAGAAGAGTTGATTTTGCAAGTTTATCGAGACAGCCTTGCGGGATTTGCAGCAGAATTGATGCGTCCTGAGGTGCAGGCTGCCCGATCGCACATTCCCACCGGAGTCGGCATTCTAACTGGATTGAAAGATCGTCCGATCGCCTTTAAACAAATTCAGGATCAGGTTCAACTGGTTCGCGATCGCCAGTTTGCCGGAGTCTCGTTTTTCTTTTATGAAACGATGTGGAACTTATCAGGAGAGACGGTGAGCGATCGTCGTTCTGCCTTCGCGAAACTATTTTCAACTCCACTCTATCGACCCAAATTTCCGCCTGATTAAAGACTTTTACGAAATTTATCCTCCTATCGCTGGATTCATCTCTAGAATCGATTCAGTATTTGGGAGTCATTTTCGTCATGACCGCAGCCACACCTTCTACCACCCGCACCTATGACATTATCTGCTTTGGAGATGAAGTCCCTGGACTGTTAGCGATCGTCAGTGCCGCGCGCGAGTTCCGTCGTCGCATTGGCAAGAATCCTCGCACGCTGGTGATGTTTAAGGGCAACTCGCCCGATGGAGTAGGTGGGCACTTAGTTCGGGGAGGGTTGGCATATCTGGATCGCTCCCATGTTCCCACAGAGGTGCGATCGGCACTCGGCTTATCGACGTTTGGCGATCCTGCCACACTGTATAAAGAATTTTTGCAGCGATCGGGCGTGACCGAAATTGCTCTTGACCCGCGCAAAGCCGACGCTGCTCTGCGAAAGATGTTGACTGAGGCGGGCGCAGACATTATCAGCAGAATCGAGATTCAGTCGGTGATCAAAGACGGCACTGAAATCACGGGAGTTTTGCTGGACAACGGCACCACGTTTTTAGCCAAACAATTCATCGATTGCACCGTAAATGCAGAATTAGCACAAGCAGCCGGAAACACCAAGCTACAGGGCTTTGGGACGTTTGGCTTACCTGAATCAGAACTGCCCGTCACGCTGATTTTTGAAACGGAAGGACTGACGATCGCGCGTCTGCAACAGGTTGAGTTGGCGTATCTCAAGCGGTTCACAAACTCCAACGATGCAGAGGCTCAACGATTGATCCAGATTGCGGCTGGCTCCGATCCCAGCTTAGTAGCGTGGTTTAAAAAAGATCTGGTAGATGAGCGAGGTGCCTTAAAAGTAATGCGGGTCGGCTCTGATCACATTGATGTTCGCTGCAAAGCGCTGTCGATCGCCTATCACGCCTATCGAGGCAAACGATTTTCGCTCTCTGCGAGTGGTGCCATTCTCGACGCAGGCAATATCGCTATTCTGTCAGGCGGCAGGCTCTCTTGGAATGCGTTATTGTGCAGTGTCACAGGTTCTCAAGCCGAAGCGATCGCTAGAGCAGATTCAAAGCCCACGGCGGCGATCTTGGAGGAAATGACCTTTGTCGATCGCTTTATGAAAAGTCTAGGCGCGACGATCGTCCGACCTGCTAAAGAGCTTTATATTCGTCATGCTGGGAATGTGACTGGAGTCGTTGAGCCGTTGAGCGGTGCCCAAATGCTCGGAGGAGGAACGTTTGCTGGTGAAGCGATCGGAACGTTTGGCTATCCCTTAGACGTGCGGGGCGGCATCGACGGGTTAGGCACAAAAGCTGCCGCAAAAGGCTTTACCAGCATCAGCTTTCACAAACCGCCGCTCTTTAACATTGGAATTCGTCACGCCTTGCTAAAATCGGTTCCCAATCTGGCGGTGGTCAGTCCTGGGTCAGGCTTTGATGGCTATGCGTGTGCGGCAGGCAGAATCGTCGAATTTAACGCAGCAGTGGGTCAGGGCATCGGCATTGCTGCAACATTAGCGCTGACAACCAATCGTGACCTGGCAATGATTTCTAATCTCGAAGTCAGACAAGTGCTGGCGCAAACGAAACAACTGCCGCGCATTTATGGCAAGAGTTACGCGATCGAAGCCTCCCGTCTACAAGAATTCGAGAAGATCATGATTGCGTAGAGGACGAGCAAAGAATCTCTGCTAAGTATCAGAGTGAAGTCGTTTGAGTTCAGTGAGTAATGCTGCTTGATCACCTCGACTAAAAAACTTTGTGTCTAGCTGTTCAATCAGTGGTAGTGCCTGTTCGAGAATTGCTTCACCTGTGAGCGTTAGCATCAGCACTTTTGCTCGTGTATCGATCGGATGAGCAGAACGCTTGATTAGATTTTTAATTTCTAGTTTTCGAGCAACTTGAGAAATCTGCATCACATCAATGTTGCAAAACTCTGCGAGTTGGACTTGAGTCAGTAAGTTACTACTACGAGTTAACCAGCCGATCCCAGCTAATAGAACAAACTGTAAGTGAGTGATATCAAGCTCTGAAAACGTCGCTTCAACTTGACGCTGCCAAGCATGGGTAACTTGCCAGAGAAGGTAGCCTGCACTATCCTCTGGCATAGCAAAGCGTGAAGTTTTTGCCCAATCAATCGTCATAGTGTGGTTAGAATCTGTGCTTGCATTGCGGTTGCAATTCGCTGAAAATCGCATTCGGGAATTTCCAGCAACCCAAATCGGAAAACATATCCCCAGGATTGCTTGTTTCTGATGAAGGATAACTGGTCAAGCAATGGTCGGATCAGTGCTTCCTGCGCTGCGACAAATTGCACATCTCGGCGGTAGGGGATGAACTCATTGCCCAGATCAAAGCGATAAGGTTCACCCTCTAAAACTTGCCCTATTGCAGTAAAAGCTTGTACGGGTTCTCCAGCATTTATTGCAGTGCGTGGCGAGTAGTAAACAATCCAATCGCCTGGACTTAGGCGTTTGAGTGGATTACTTTTACCGTGACAAAGCTGACAAAATCCGCCCTCTACACCTCTAGTGACATGATCTCTTGAGGCGACTCCAATCCAGTAGCGCGAAGTGACATTCATAAATATCAACGCAGCTTTTATAAATATATTCATTATAAACGTATTTATTTTGAGATTCCGCATTGTTAATTTTTAGGTTCTGGCTATAATACAGGCGCAGAAGCCAGTCTAGTGGCGCAATGTAAGCCCCTTGAGCAGACGATCTAAACTCGCGTTTCGTTTCGGTGTCACTTGCCATCGTTGAACACGATCGAGATGACGCGACAATCGCTTCACCGTAAAACCCCGTAGTCTTACCGTCTTTCCACGGAGACGATTTGTAAATAGTTTAAGTTATTTTTCTAAAAGCTCGATAACTTTCGCTGAAGACGGGATAAATAGAAGGAAGCTAATTGTTTAGATTTGCCCCTTTGTTACCTTTAGCTAAAAATCTTGTATGTCCCCCAACAAACTGCTCCTAAAATTTGCCCTTCGGCACCCGATCTGGGTCGGTTTGACGATCGTTTTGGGGTTTTCAGGCGCATTGTTTAATGGGGTCAGCACCGTTCTTGTGGTTCCCGTAATTTTGGGTTTTTTGGGGCAAGATGCCAGTCTCAAAGGAGCGCCCCCCGTTCTGAAACCGATCTTTTCACTCTTGAGCGGCGGAAACAACGCGAATCTATTGCTGATGATGGGCGTGATCTTAGTCGCGATCGCCCTTAAAAATGTCACCACTTACGCTAGCGCGTTGGCATCGAGTCACTTATCGCGATCGCTGGTCAATGAGATTCGTCAAGACGGGCTAAAACTCTTGCTAGAAGTCGATTTAGATTTCTATGCTAAAACCAAAATTGGAGATTTAATCAATCGTCTTGGTGGTGAAGTTGGATCAGCCGCAAATGCAATTCGGATTGCGATTCAGCTATTAACCACTGCGATTACTATTTTAGTATTTGTGGCGTTGCTACTCGCGATCTCGTGGCAATTAACGATCGCATCAGCCGCGCTGTTGCTGTTTGTGTCGATTGCCAATCACTACTTTGTAGTCAGAGCTAAGCGATTTGGACAGCAACTCTCTGATTCTTCACGCGATTATTCTATTCGGCTGCTAGAAGTTCTCAACGGGATGCGGCTCGTTAAAGCGACAGGCAACGAATCGCGAGAATACGGACGGTTAAAGGATTTGATCCACGATCGTGAGCAAGCAGAACTTCGATCTCAAGCCAACACAGCTTTGATTGCACCTGCCAACGAGATGGCGGGAATTTTAACGGTACTGGCGATCGTCATTCTGGGTCGAATGTTTTTTGCGACTCAGCTTGCAACATTATCCACAGTGCTGCTGACTTATTTGCTGATTTTGTTTCGCCTGCTGCCGTTTGTGTCACAGCTTAATGGCATTCGAGGCGGATTTGCAGGAGCGGCACCGAGCGTTGCAGTGGTGCATGATTTTCTGCGACGTGACAATAAACCGTTTATGAAACTGGGTACTCAGCCTTATCAGCGTTTACAAGAAGGCATCCGGTTTGAGGGGCTATCATTTTCATACCCTAATCATGAGGGATTGGTGCTAGACCAGATCGATCTGTGGCTGCCCAAAGGAACGACATTGGCGTTGATTGGTTCATCTGGGGCAGGAAAGTCTACGATCGCGGATCTGCTTTCCAGATTTTACGACCCGATTCGAGGACGGATTACGATCGACCAGTGCGATCTCCGCGATTTGGATACGCGATCACTGCGTCAGTCGATGGGCATCGTCAGTCAAGACACGTTTCTCTTTAACGACTCAGTGCGAAATAACATTGCTTATGCGTGCGAAAACGTCACAGACGGGCAGATTGTTGAAGCCGCAAAACGCGCCAATGCTTACGAGTTTATTGTCAAGCTGCCTCAAGGGTTTGACACACCGATCGGAGATCGCGGCGTAATGTTGTCGGGCGGTCAACGTCAACGTCTAGCGATCGCCCGTGCCTTGCTGCGTGACCCCGACATTCTGATTCTCGACGAGGCAACGAGTGCGCTTGACACTGTTTCTGAGCGACTTGTGCAGCAAGCTCTCGACGAATTGAGACGAGATCGCACCACGCTGGTGATTGCTCACCGTCTCTCAACTGTTCAGAAGGCGGATCAGATTGCGGTGCTTGATAAAGGTCGGGTCGTCGAAGTTGGCACCCATCAGAGCTTATTGAAGAGGCAGGGGCTATATGCCCGTCTTTATGCGATGCAGTTTTCCTCTGCCCGTCGTTTGCTGAGAAGTCTGGATGCGATCGAGCACATTAACCAGCATTTAAACGCAGAATAGAGGAGATTATTTTGAAAAAACACTATCTTTTCTTCTCAAATCATCTGTCGCTCAAGCCAGATACGGCTCACGAAATTCACGATGTTTTGTGTGCAAATGCTGCTGCAAATCTGGGTTATTCGTCGGTGTTGACTTATCCCGATCAAACATTAGGGAAATTTAATCCGATCTCGTGGGCGGCTCCATTTAAGCTACGGAAACCTAATCAACGATTTACAGAGTTTTATGACACTCAAGACCATTTAAAGATTGCTCCTTTACCGATGCCGTGGTTCAGCGATCGTAGTTCTAGTAAGTTTACAAATTCCAGTACGATCGTCTGTAAGTATTATTTGCCAGTTCACATTTCGCCAAAGACTCAACTCGTTCACACCCGCAACTGGAACTTTGCTAAAGCGGCGGTTAAAAACGAGATTTCGGTGATTTATGAATCTCATTATTATCAAGAAACTCCATTTGAGAAAGAGATCGTTTCGAGTCCTTGGTTTCAGGTTGCGATCACACAATCGGATCTGACACGAAAAAATTTAGTGCAGTGCGGAATGCCAGCCGAAAAAGCGGTTGCTCTTCATAATGGATTTGAGCGATCGTTCTTAATCAGACAACCTCAAGAGGCTGAACATTGGCGGCGAGAGCTATTAAAAGATGGACGAAATAAGCTGGTAGTCTACTCTGGTGCGTTGTACAAATTTAAGGGAGTTGACCTATTAATCGAAGTTGCTAAAGAGTTACCTGAGATTCAATTTGTAGTGACTGGTGGAACAGATTCTCAAGTTGATGCTTATCGAACACTTTCTCAGCAAAAAGGTGTTGAAAACATCACCTTCTTAGGCTGGATTTTGCCTCGTCAACGGTTAGTGAGTTTGTTTCAAGCGGCTGATATTCTCGCTCATCCTCACTGCTCTGGAAAGGAAGCCGATTTTACAAATCCGGTTAAATTCTTTCAATATATTGCATCTGGAACCCCAATCGTAGCGACTGCGATCGCGCCCCTTCTAGAATTCAAACTGCCTCAATTAGCAATGGATTGGTGTGAACCAGATGACTCAATACAGTTCTCAGATTGTCTAGGATTTGCCCTTAAAAAATATCCCAGAAAGATTGAAGGATACGCAGAAAATATTGAATTTGGGCAACAGTTTTCTTGGGAGAATCGCATTCAAAAGATTCTAAGCTATGTGGAT
Organism: Leptolyngbyales cyanobacterium; assembly: GCA_038208945.1. GTDB lineage: Bacteria > Cyanobacteriota > Cyanobacteriia > Leptolyngbyales > Leptolyngbyaceae > Phormidesmis_A. Next base: position 6,627 of record JBBQYE010000178.1, read on the forward strand.
GAAAGACTGAGACCTACGCCCATCAATTTAAACGAATAAAGACATGACTAAAAAGA
>JBBQYE010000179.1:0-6676 GCA_038208945.1 Leptolyngbyales cyanobacterium
ACGGTATACCAGTTGAGAAAAATGCGGGCGACCTGCTCGGCGAGTTGAGGTTTGCCTTGTTGAATCAGCCAGCCAATGAGAGGAGCCATTGTGCGCTCGTTGAGGCGACCTCCGATCGTCAGTCCTTCCCACAGCGCTCGACTAATCCAGGTCATTTGAATCATCAGCCGAACGTCCCAAGTCGGATGTTTTTGGTAAAACAGCACGCCCATTCGACCGCGCTGAATCTCTTTGTCAATCATGCTGGGAACCTGATCCAGTGAGAATGCAGGATGCCAGTGATAGCCAACTGCATCAGGACATTTGATCAGCTTCAATCCCAATTGTTTAAGCCGCACTCCTAACTCCAAATCTTCCCAGCCATAGAGTTGAAACCCCACATCAAATAGTCCAGCTTTTTCGAGCCAGTGACGGGCGATCGCCACATTTCCGGTCGCAAAATAGGCGGCTGAAAAATCTGTTACTTTGAACGGCTCGGCGGTCGGATGCTCAAAATTGCAGGTGTTGATGACTCGCCCGTAAGTAAATAAACGATCGCTTCCCAACTCTTTTTGACCCTCATGAAGAGTTTCTGCATGGGCACGAAGAAAACCGTCTGTGACGACTAGATCGCTATCGATGAAGATGATCGTGTCTCCGATCGCTTTCTCAACACCGAGGTTTCGAGCCGCCGCCGCCCCTTGATGGTTTTGACAAAACACGTTTACATGAGGGAATTCTGTCGCTTGAGAATGCAGCCACTTGACTGTTCCATCCGTGGAGCCATCATCAACCACCACAATTTCGTAATCAGAAAATAAGTCGCTGGGCTGCTGATCTTCGAGTGCCTTCAAGCACTTCTCTAAAATCGGCTGACGATCGTACGTCGGAATCACAACACTAAAAAACACGGCTTTCCTCCACACGAGACGTTACTAGTATCTCTTTTTGGTTCACAAATCTGTGCAACTCCTGACATAACATGACGCAGATTCGATAGATAATGTATCGTCGTTACTACCAATTGAGAAAATTCATGGGTCGTGCTAACAAGGTTGTCCTAGCATATTCGGGTGGAGTTGATACATCTGTCTGCATTCCTTACCTCAAACAGGAATGGGGCGTTGAAGAAGTGATCACACTGGCGGCAGATCTGGGTCAAGGGGACGAATTAGAGACAATCCGTGAAAAAGCCCTAAAGTCTGGCGCATCTCAATCTCTGGTCGTAGACGCTACTCAGAGTTTTGTCAAAGATTATGCGTTTCCCGCCATCCAAGCCAACGCGCTTTATGAAAATCGCTATCCCCTCTCTACGGCACTGGCTCGTCCGTTAATTGCCAAACTGCTCGTCGATGCGGCGGCTGAATATGGAGCCGATGCGGTCGCTCACGGCTGCACCGGAAAAGGCAATGATCAAGTCAGATTTGATGTCGCGATCGCCGCTCTCAATCCCGATCTCAAAGTCCTCGCCCCTGCACGAGAGTGGGGCATGAGCCGCGAAGAAACGATCGCTTACGGCGAACAATTTGGCATTCCTTCCCCCGTGAAGAAATCGTCGCCCTACAGTATCGATCGTAATCTTCTAGGTCGCAGTATCGAAGCCGGTCCACTCGAAGATCCTTGGACAGAAGCCCTAGAGGAAGTGTTTGAGCTAACGAAATCGATCGCCGACACGCCCAACGAGCCAGAGTATGTTGATATTGGCTTCGAGCAAGGGCTTCCGGTCAGTTTGAATGGTGAGATGCTGAGTCCAATCGATCTGATCACCCAGTTAAATCAAAAAGCTGGGGATCACGGATTCGGTCGCCTCGACATGATGGAAAACCGTCTCGTCGGCATCAAATCACGCGAAATTTATGAAGCTCCGGCGCTATTGGTGCTGATCCATGCTCACCGCGATCTAGAAAGTTTAACCTTGACCAAAGATGTGACCCAATACAAACGGGGCATCGAAGAAACCTACGCTAATCTGGTCTACAACGGTCTTTGGTACAGTCCTTTAAAAGGGGCACTGGATGCGTTTGTTCACCAAACTCAGGAGCGGGTCTCAGGAACGGTACGCGTCAAACTGTTCAAAGGAACTGCGATGATCGTGGGTCGTCAATCCAGCAAGACCCTTTATACGCCTGAATTGGCGACTTACGGATCTGACGATAAATTTGATCACAAAGCAGCTGAAGGCTTCATCTACGTTTGGGGTTTGCCGACCCGCGTCTGGTCACAAAACCTGCGAGGCTAGTCTCAAGTATCCATAAAAGTAATGGGCGATCGCCACTCAAACGATCGCCCCTTCTCTATGTGCAATGATTTCGAGAACTACTCATTGTCACCCGCAGGTTGCTGACTAGCGATCGTCGCTTCTTGTTTTGCCTTACGAGCCTCTAGCCAGAGAGGAATCACAATCCAGGCGACAACGATCAGAAGGGCAACGATCGTAAACTGCGATGCCAGCGCAATTAGCTTTTCTAGCGGCACTACCTGCCCCGCAAAGAATGCCAGCGACACCATCACCGATGCCCAGGCAACCGCCCCAGCCACGTTATAACCCATGAACCTCCAGTAGGGCATCTCAGCAATGCCAGCTAGCGGACTCGCAAAGATTCGCAGCAGGGCAATAAAGCGACCAAACAGAACGGCTTTTCCAGCATTCTCGCTAAACTGCGATCGCAACCCTTCTAGCTGTTCTTCTCGCATCCGGAATAGGTGACCTACCCTCAGCAACAGTGCCCAACCGCCATAGCGACCGATCCAATAGCCACAATGCCCACCTAAGATAGCCCCGGCTGCGGCATCGCCTAAAACCAACCAATAGTTGAGCTGGTCGTTTCCGGCAAGAAACCCCCCTGCTAACGTGACTGTTTCTCCAGGAATTGGTAATCCCAAATTTTCTAGCAAAATTCCTAGAAAGATCGCCCAATAGCCATACTGCTGGGCAATTTCCTGGATAGCCTCTGGCGAGATAAAGTCAAATGACATGCCAACAACCTTCACAAAACTCAACCCTTCTAGTCGATCTTGACTTGATTCCAGGAATCCGTCAATGCCGATCTTTCCAAGAGCCTATCTCAATTCTATTAGAAGAAATTCTTCAATCTTAAAGACGACCCTGATTTTTACGTTTCTGACTGTCTGGTGTATCAAACGCTTCATTTAAAGCCTACGAGAGAACTTTTTACTAAATTAGAGCGTAGCAGAACGCAAGATGAAGATTCCGTAAAACTTATAAGAATCAAGCTGCGTCCTAGAATTCTGTCCCTATAGTTGTATCAAAGAGTTAAGTAAATCTACTTAATTCATAAAAAGTCACTTTTTGACTTCATCTCAGCACTTCAACGCTTGCTAGAGATCAAGTCAAGCTGTATGTATACGTTTAAGGCAGTTGAGTGAGGTTATTCAAATGAACGAAATTATGGTTAAAGATGAGGTTGTGGTTTCCAGAAGTCACATTGGAGAGATTCGGCTTCAGCCACAAAATCGCTTAGATCTAGAAGGTGGGGAATGGCTTCAGCAGCAGCTTAAAGCGATCGCGCCCCGACGCTATAAGATTTGGGTTATCGACTTCTCTGAGGTTGAGTTTATCGACAGCTTTGGGTTATTTTCCCTTGTGGGCGGGTTAAATCTCGCCACCGAATCGGATGCTCGTCTTGTTTTGTGCAGTTTGCGCCCCTCGGCACGACTTATTTTTGACATTACCCAACTCGATCGAGTGTTTCACATTTTTGAGAGCTATGACGCTCTATTAACGATTACACTCTCCGAATCAGCTACTCCAGTGCTAAAAGTCGCCTGAGAGGGCTGAAAAATCTGATGTTCGCTAGTTTGAGCGATCGTCAGATCCAAGATTGGAGTATTTCTCAAACAATGCCAATGACATACAAACAAATTAGGCGATTGTGTATTGAGAGTCGCGATCGCTGGGGCTGCCGGAAATGGGAATAGCCGATCGAAGACGACTGTTTCTCCATCAAACCCAAATTGCATCAAATAGGTTGAAGGACTGGCTGAAATCAACTTCAGTAATCGCTGTCCTAATTCATAGAGCGGCTGTCGATAGCGATCGGGCAAATGAAGCGGCTGGAGATAGCGGAGTGGCTCAATCGCCGTGATTGCCTCAGCATAAAGTGCCCCCTTTGCAGTCAGCACGATCGGAAGCCAAAACTTCCCGGCTCCTATAAGGACGTGCAGTTTTCGCTCTACACGTTGCCGCAACCCCATAACATCGCGGCAGTCTTGGTAGATGCCCCTCTGCGGAAATTCTAGAGACTCTGGAAGATTCAACGTGAGAGGACACACCAAAATGTCATCCGACAATGACTGCCGAAGACTGGCACTTATCTTGATCTCAACGTCGATTAAGCCTTGATTGTGAGGAGTGACTGAGGGCATGAGAATCGCCTGTTTCAAGGCTTCACCCAGCAAATCGGACTCCTCATCTACCACGATTAGAACTTTAGGCATTCCCGAAGCTAGGCAGTGAAACATCTCCTTCAGAACGAGGGAAACTCGGCAGATCTAGATGCGAGATGCGACGAGTTCTCACTGCTAGCCGATAGCTGACACTTTGAAGCTCGGCGTGAAGCTGACGGTTTTCTCGCTGCACCAGCGCAACTTTCTCACGCACAGGAGCCATCCGTTCGGCAAACTTTTGCTTATAGATCTTAGGCAATTCTTGAACGACCTGCTCTAACATACGGGCGCGATCGGTCAATTCTTGCACAGACTGGCGCAGTTGATAGATTTCAGCATCTCGTTCAGAAATCTGTTCTTGATAGAACGTCACCTGCTGCTCAACGTTTTGCAGTTGCTCTCGCAGTGCCCGCATTTCTTCTAAATGGCGCTCAGGCGAGATATCTGATGCGGGTGCGGCGGCGTTGCCTTTGACGAGACGAAAAAGCTCTTGAGAAAGCTGCTGGACGAGTTGATCGCGCATCTGCAACTCTTCTTGCAGACGCACAACCTCGACTTGTAGGGGTTGGTGCGAGAGAGGTTCAGCTTGGGTCACTTACTTCAGTTACTCCGTTATGAAGGGGTGGTTTGCTTGAGATTTTCTTCCCAAAGACGGGGAGGAGAGGCGCGACGAATCTCACGCCAAATTGCAGTTGCCGCTAATGTACCATCTGCAACCGCAATTGAGACCTGATTTACTCCCTCTTTTAGGTCTCCCAGTGCAAAAACTCGTGGATGAGAGGTGCGACACATACTATCGGTGACTAGATTCCCCCCTTTCCACTCCAGATCTAGCCCTTTGAGATACTGATTAAAGAAGTGAGAACCCATCGCAACTAGCCCGTTTTCAAGCTCAACCGTCGAATTGTCTTCTAGCTCAACGCCTGTCATATGATGATCGTGTCCTAAAAAGCGACGAATGGGCGTTTCTACCAGTGGATAGCCGTGCGCCGCTAGCTTTTCGCGCATGTCTTTGCCCACTTCACACAGCCCTTGAGTAAACACTGTGATGTAGGGCGTAAACCAGTTGAGCACGAAGGCAGTATTAATGGCGGATTCTGTATTCACAAACAGACCGCATTTAGTATCCCCGATTTCGTAGCCATCGCAGATCATGCAGACGTGCAGGTTATATCCTGCATAATCGTAAACGTTCTGCATATCGTCTAGCTGAGGGAGATGGTCAATCAAGCCACTCGCGGCAACTAAGTATTTGGAGCGAAACACGGGATAGGTGCTGTCTTTCTTGCCGACTTTGACCTTCACTGCAAAGGTGTCGCCCTCATCTTGAATGTCTTCGACAAAGCCAGGAAGATAGTCACCATTCAGTGAAAGAAGATGCTCTTGCCCCTGCTGTAGGATGGTGCGTCCGGGTGTGGTTGGAGGCAACCCCAAATAATTTCGCATATCCTGCATCCAGAACGATCGACCGCGACCTTTCTCAATGACTAAGCTCGAAAGACGATATCGTTGCAAATAGAGGGCGGCAGATAACCCGCCTGCACCGCCGCCGACGACGATCGCATCATAAACGTGGTCGAGCCGCTGATCTAAATTCTTTCTTGAGAGCTTCATGGTGTGACTTAATAGAACTGGGCGAATACAAACATAGGGAGCCATCACAGCCCCCTAACGTCAACAAAAAACCCTACTCTTATAGCCTAGCTCGATCTTTAGACCTCAGCCGTTTCAACCTCGGTCTCTTCTTCTTTGGGCACTTCTTGCTTGACGGTCATATAGCGAATGACTTCGGTGCTGAGGCGCATTGCCCGTTCCATCGGGGCAACCTGGCTGCCGTCGCCCTGATAGTTCATTTGCACGTAGACACCTTCGCGCTGTTTGGCAATCTCGTAGGCTAAGCGACGCTTGCCACGATGCTGAGTTTCGATGATTTCTGCGCCGTTTTCCTTCAGAATATTCTGATACTTCTCGATCGCTCCATCGACTGCTTCGTCGCCGACATCGGGACGAAGGATATACATGGTTTCATAAATGTACTTCATTGCAACGGTCTCCTTATGGACAATGGGCTTTTTGGATGGTCGATCGACCCTCGATTTGCATCTCTGTTGACCAATCATCAAAAAAGCAAGGACTTACAATTCTATCTCAGTTTTTCCGCAATCTAGCTGACTGATTCAAGATCTTGAGGGTTGTAGAGTTCATTTGAACGCTCGATCTCGATTCGCATTCCTAAATAAAAAGGTATTGGTTGAGTTATGGCACAGCGTTATGTTCGCGTTCAAAGTCT
>JBBQYE010000180.1:0-6668 GCA_038208945.1 Leptolyngbyales cyanobacterium
GGGTTTGCCAAGTCTACCGGATAGCTGCTGGTCAGCGATCGCTGTGCCGTCAACACTTCGCTCGTGCTCACCCCTTGTTTACGGAATTGCTCCAAGAGTTTGAGGGTGCTGGCGATCGCTTTGGGCGCATCTTCAGGCGCAGTCTGCATCGAGATCAAAAACGGACCTTGATGAATGCCTGCCTGGAAACCGCTGTAGATGCCATAGGTGAGTCCTTGGCGATCGCGGATCTCAGTTCCCAACCGACTTGACAGCGTATCGCCGCCCAAAATTTGGTTCATGACGATCGCAGAATAGTAGCGCGGATCGGTGCGGTTAATTCCCGCATACCCCAGGTAAGTAATCGCCTGAGTTTTGCCCGGAATACCATCATAAAGACGCACCATATTGGCAGGCAATGACACGGCAGGAAACGTCAGCGCCGGAGCTTTTCCGGTTGCCTTCCAGGTTCCTAATTCTTTTTCTAGCAGACCCTTCACCTGAGCCGGATCGAAGTCACCAACGATCGCCAGCGTGGTTCTATCAGGGCGATAGTGGGTTTTGTAGAAGGTCAGCAAATCTTGCTGCTGAATGCCCTTCAAACTTGCCTCAGTCGGAAAGTTATGAAAGGGGTGGTTAGACGGATAGATGGTTTGCTGAAAGGTGCGTCGCCCTTTAGACGCGGGACTATCCATCTGACCTTTGAGAGCGATGAGTGCCCGTTGACGGCTTAACTCCAGTTCTTTGTCTGGAAAGACCGCGTTTTGCATCACATCTGCCATGATTTGCACTAGCGTTGGCAGATTTTCGACCAGCGTGTTGGCTCCGATCGACACGCCTTCTCGATTGGCATCAAATCCGAGATTAATGCCCCGATCGTCGAGGGTTGTCGCCAGCGTTAACGCATCTCTGGTTTGGGTGCCATTCATCAGGTTGTCAGCGGTCAATTTGGCAAGCCCTGCTTTCTGTCTCGCATCAAACGCAGTTCCAGCATCGAGATAACCACTGAGCGAAACCGTCGGCGTGCTAGAATCGCGCAGCAGCAGAACTCGCAGCCCATTGGAGAGCACGATTTTTTCGGGCAACGCCTGAGCCGGACGATTGCTCTGCGTCACGGGCGGCAGATATTTCGCCACCTCAGCCGGATCGACGGGTGCCCCTAGATTGAACTGTTCTGCGGTTTGACCTGCATTGACCGAGCCTCCAGCCTTGGCATCTAATTGAGTCGGCTCAAAGAAACCGATCGTTTGCTGACCCGGCTCAAAGTAGGTTTTTGCAACTCGCTGAATGTCAGCGGGAGTCACCTTCTCGATCGCTGCCAAATAGCGATCGGTAAACTGATAATCTCCAGCCGTAGTTTGGTCATCGCCAAGCTGATTTGCCTGACTGGTGATCGTTCGATTTCGCAGCAGCACAGAAGACTTTAATTGAGTCTTGGCTCGCTTCAGTTCGTCGGCAGTCACAGGTTTGGTGCGAAGGTCTGCCAAGCTTGCCTGAATCGTTTGATTGATTTTCGCCAAGTCTTGCCCAGGTGCCGCCGTTGCGCTTAACCCATACCATCCGCCAGAAATCATGTTAGCGGGATAGCCGCCGTAGTCACTGGCTAAACCCGATTCGATCAGGGATTGATAAAGTCGAGAACTGCGTCCTTGAGTCAACACTAAATCCATCAAGCTAATGGCTGGCACATCGGGGTGAGAGATGTTGGGCAGTGGATAAACGGCCTGGAGAAGTGCCGCGCTTCCGGGCTGTTTGAGCACGATCGGAGCCTTGACTTCCGCTCCTTTCATCACCAGAGGAGCCGGAGGTTGAGCCGCCGCTTTTGGTGGTTTAGATTGGGGAACTTTGCCAAACAATTCCTGCACCGCTTTTAACGTCGGATCGGTTTGAAAGTCTCCGACAATCACTAAAGTCGCGTTATCAGGGCTGTAGTAATTGCGATAATAATCGCGCACCTGTTCAACGGTAAATTTCTCGACATCGGCTTTGGTGCCGCCCACAGGCAACCCATAAGGAGAATCGGGAAACGCTGCCCGCATCACCGCTCGATCGAGCCGATAACTCGGACTATTTTCGTAGCCTTGCAGTTCTGAAATGACGACGCGCTTTTCACTCGTGAGTTGAGACGCACCGATCACGGCATTTTGCATCCGATCGGCTTCAAGAGCCAGGAGCGATTTTAATTTATCGCGTTCGACGGTGCCAAAATAAGCGGTCTGATCGTAGCTGGTAAACGCGTTTGATTGGCTACCCAAAGCGCTAAACAGTCGCCCAAACTGAATCGGGCGATCACGAGTGCCCTTAAACATCAAGTGTTCGAGCTGGTGGGCGATGCCGTTTACGCCAGGAGCCTCGTTGCGTGACCCAACGCGATACCAGACTTGCACTGTAACTACGGGCGCAGTCGGCACTTCTTTGGTGAGCACGGTCAACCCATTCTCTAAAACCGTCTTCTTCACCTGTTGAGTCGTAGCGGCAGATAGCACGCTCTGAGTGATCGGTTTTTGAGAAGGCGTTTGTTCAGCACTAGCTGATGGCAAAAACGCAATTTCTCCTGATAGAAGCACGGTTGCTAAACAGAGGGCAAACAGAAAACTAGGCACACGATATCGTCGAAGCAAAGATAAAAATGACATGTTCAAAAACCTGTGAAATCAATAGTCAGGTGAATGAAATGGACTATAGATATTTAGCGATCGACATTGGGCAAATAGAGTTTCGACCTGAATGCAGAAACTTAGACAAGCTCCAGTCTAGCTTTCTTCAAATCGATTAGAAGATGTTTGAACAGGTTCAACTGCGTCCTCTAGCCATCACAGTTTCCTGAGAAACTGCTGAATATTTTTTAGATTTGATTTTGGACTTGAATTAGGGAGATGACTTTGCACCTATCAAGATTGCTGATGCTCAAACTCGCTTCACCCAATTGCTCAAGCAGGAGATTTGGCTGGTTCAGATCGGACGAACAGCGATTCAAAACGAACGAACTGTCGTAACAAAGCCAAATATTTACTTAAGAAGTCTGAAAAACGGGCTTTGAATGCCCTCGTGGGGGATTGTTTTATCTCTACAGGAATGCTGAAGTAAACACTGATTGACTCAAAACCGTAAACAGAATTCGCAATGAAAGCTTTCGTCTACTTATCATTGATCGCCCTCACTCTGAACGCCTGTAGCTCCTCCCCCACAGCCAACACGGCAGTTTCTCCTAGCCCCGTCGTGACCTCTGCTCCTGCCCAAGCTTCAAATCAGCAAGCGCAGAAGAAACTGTTAGTGGTTACAACCGTTGCACCCTTGACCAATATCGTGAGCAACATCGCAGGCGATCGCGTAGAAGTCAAAGGCATCATTCCCGAAGGCACCGACTCACACACTTTTGAGCCACGTCCCTCAGATACAGACATTCTTTCCAAAGCCAGTCTAATTCTTGCTAACGGCTTGCACCTAGAGTCCCCAACCGAAAAATTAGCCAACGCTACAAAGCCGAAAGACACCAAAATATTTGAGATGGGTAGCAACACCATTACTCAAGATCAATGGATGTTCGATTTCAGCTTCCCCAAGGAGAAGGGCGATCCAAACCCTCACTTGTGGGTCAATCCAAAATATGCCGAGGCGTATGCCAAGCTCGCAGCGCAGCAATTAACTGCCCTCGACCCCGCAGGCAAAGACTATTACGAAACCAATCTCAAAAACTACCTGCAACGATTAGACGCGCTTGACAAAGTAACTCCTGAAGTGGTCGCCAGAATTCCAACTCAAAACCGCAAGCTATTGACTTACCACGACTCTTGGGCTTATTGGTCGAGAGAATATGGCTTCGACGTGATTGGTGCGATTCAGCCCTCTGACTTCAAGGAGCCTTCTGCTCAAGATGTAGCAAAACTGATTGATCAGATTAAGAAAGTCAAGGTTCCTGCCATTTTTGGGTCAGAAGTTTATCCCAGCAAAGTCGAAGAACAAATTGCACGGGAAGCTAACGTCAAAACCGCGAATACGGCTGATGACGAACTGCCAGGGGAGGGTTCAGCGAATGCACTCGAAAACAAGAACCCCCAACATACCTACATTGGCATGATGGCGAATAACCTTCGCATCATTGCAACCAACTTAGGCGGCAAGCCAGAACTTGTTGACGGACTCGTCACGGCGAACGTGGTCGGTCCCACTGCCGTTGCTACAAATTCCACCAAATAGTCGAATCAGGTCATTGAATGGAACCATTATTAGAAATCAGAAACTTGACCTGTGGCTATCAAACTGAACCTGTTTTTACCGGAGTAAATTTAGCCCTTTACCCCAAGCAACTCTCTGGATTGGTCGGTCCCTCTGGAAGCGGCAAAAGCACCTTAATTAAAGCAATGCTGGGACTTGTGCATCCTTGGCAAGGAGAGATTCTAGTCCGAGGAAAACGTCTCAAACCCGGCACTTCTCCGCCCAAAGTGGGTTACGTCCCACAGGTTGAAACCGTGGACTGGAACTTTCCGGTCACGGCAGAAGAAGTGGTGATGATGGGTCGGTATCGACAGCGGCAGTTTTTGCCTTGGTCGTCGAGGCGCGATCGCCTGGTAGCCAGAGAACTGCTAGAACGGGTAGGCGTGGCTCATGTGGCACATCAGCCGATCGGAGAGTTGTCTGGTGGACAACAACAGCGCGTCTTTCTCGCTCGTGCGCTCGTTGGCGAACCCGAACTCGTCCTTTTAGACGAACCCACCAGTGGCTCTGACTTGCATGTGCAGCATGAACTGTTGCACTTACTCGCAGAACTAAGCCAGCAAGGGCTATCCATCCTACTTTCGACTCATGATCTCAATTCAGTTGCGACTCATCTCCCTTGGGTCGTGTGTTTTAACCAGGGTTTAATCTGCCAGGGCGAACCCACTGAGGTCTTCACGCCAACAACGTTACGGCAGACGTTTGGAGCCGATATGCTGGTTCTTCGTCAAGAAGAACGCGTTTTAATTTCCAGCGATGCCACGACTTTGTTGCACGAGTTGAAAAACGATTTGCCTCCAGCCCTCCGACGAAACAACTCCAGACCCGCTTAACTAGCACTTCGTAGCATGGATTTCTTACTTAAACCTTTTCAATACGATTTCTTCAGCCGCGCCATGATGGTCGGGGTCATGGTCGGACTGCTTTGTGGCGTGATGGGCGTTTACATTACCACTCGCCGTATGAGCTACATCGCTCACGGTCTTTCCCACGCAATTTTAGGGGGAGCCGTGATGACTTATGTTCTAGGGCTAAATTTTTATATTGGCTCTGGGATTTGGGGCTTCGGTGCAGCTCTATTAATTCAATACTTGACTGGACGAAAAGTCTATTCTGATGCGGCGATCGGCATTGTCACGACTGCCAGTTTTGCCCTGGGCGTTGCCGTGATCAGCAGCTACCGTAAGTTTAGCCAGAACTTTGAGGCGGCATTATTTGGCAATGTGCTGGGGGTTTCTCCGACGGATCTCTGGGTGGTGACTGGCGTAACGATCTTTCTACTGTCATTAGTCTTTGTTTTCTATCGTCCTTTGTTATTTTGGTGCTTCGATCGAGAGGTCGCTCAAGTTCAAGGAGTTCCCGTCTTCGCAATGGACACGCTATTTGCGCTGATGTTAGCGACTCTGCTGGTTGCCACGCTGCAAGTGTTAGGAGTGACGCTAATTATCTCAGCCGTTGTGATTCCAGCCTCGATCGCGCGGTTGCTCAGTAATCACTTTGGTTTCATGATGGTATTCTCTGGAGTATTAGGTGCGGCAATATCTTTTGCGGGGATTTATCTGAGCTACTATTTCGATATTGCATCAGGAGCGAGTGTTGTTTTGCTGTCTACGCTGGTGTTTGGAATCGTGTTGATTTGGACGCAATTTCAGCGTCGTCGTCAACGACATATTCCATCGCTACATCCAAGTCATCTCTCCTAGAAGACTCATCTAATTACATGTTACAAACTAAAAACAGGGGATCAAGCTGCGTGAGCGCGATCTCATTTCTCGATCATTTCTGTGCAGATTGCTCTTAAGACAGGTAGAATATGGTTTGGGCTGAATCTCTAGACGAGATCACAGGCTCTGAGCTACGATAAGCAATTGTGAGTTTTTTGAAGCCCTATGAAAGCGCAGGAACTGATCCGCTCACTCGAAGCGGAACAAATGAAGTCAGATCTTCCCATCCTCCATGTGGGCGACACCGTCCGGGTGGGTGTCAAAATTCGAGAGGGTGACAAAGAACGGACTCAGCCTTATGAAGGCGTAATCATCGCCAAAGGCAGCGCAGGCGTTACGGCAAACATCACCGTTCGTCGTGTCTTTCAAAACGTGGGCGTAGAGCGTGTTTTCCTGATGCACTCTCCCCGCATCGAAAGCATTAAAGTGCTGCGTCGCGGTCGAGTTCGTCGAGCTAAACTTTACTATCTGCGCGATCGCGTAGGCAAGGCAACCCGACTAAAGCAACGCTTCGATCGTCCGCTTTAAGATGCCAGCTTCTAGCGATTAGTTTTTAACAGAACTCAACTAATCGCTAAAGGCTAAATCGCCAATAGCTGCTAAACTGGGCAAGGCAGTGATTAGAGTTATTCGGCTTGTGCGCTCTTAGTTCAGTTGGTAGAACGCAGGTCTCCAAAACCTGATGTCGGGGGTTCAAGTCCTCCAGGGCGCGCTGAATTACTCCGGTCTAAAGCCGAGAAAAGTTTAGGG
>JBBQYE010000181.1:0-6668 GCA_038208945.1 Leptolyngbyales cyanobacterium
TATACTCACGGTCTTTATAACCGTTGCAAATGAGTAACGCTCCCGGTGTTTTTAGCGATGCCAGTGCAATCATCAGTTCTGGTTTAGATCCGGCTTCTAATCCAAATTGATGCGGTTTACCAAAACGAACTAAATCTTCGATCAAATGGCGTTGTTGATTGCACTTCGTTGGAAAAACGCCTTTGTAAACCCCGGTGTAGTTATAGCGAGCGATCGCTTTCGCAAATGACGCATTCAGTCGCTCGATCCGATCTTCTAAAATGTCTGAAAATCGGATCAGTAATGGTAAACCTAAGTTGCGCTGCTTCAACGCATTCGTTAATTCATACAGATCTAATGAACCGCCGCGATCGCCCTTGGGTGAAACCGTCACATGCCCAGCCGCATTGATCGAAAAATAAGGAGCGCCCCAGCCTTGGATGCGATAGAGTTCTTCGCTGTCTTCGATCGTCCAACCTTTTTTAGTGTCGATTGCAGACGATGAGCTAGACGACTGCGATCGCCCTTCAGAAAGCTTGCTTTCTACTGCCTTCCCATTCGGTTCTGGCTGCACGCTAACCAGTGCTTTTTCCGCCTCTGCTTTCGCTGAAGTGTGGCGTTCCCCCATCATCGTTTACCCCTTAGAACATTTGATCGAGATGTCAGTCTATCGCATCCGCTCTGATCCTGTAGGTTCAGCAGAATACCTCGACTCACTTAGACTTCATCCGTTCCCGATCGTCTCCGTTCTGGGCTAATCTTGTCTTGTAAAAAGGCGTAAATCTTTTGGGAGCGACTCGTGGAAAGGACATTTTTGGCAATTAAACCAGATGGTGTGCAGCGCAAGCTGATTAGTGAAATTATCGGACGCTTTGAGACGAAAGGATTTACCCTCGTTGGCTTGAAATTCATGAACGTCAGCCGCGAACTTGCCGAACAGCACTATGGCGTTCACAAAGAACGTCCCTTTTTCGGTAGCCTGGTTGAGTTCATCACCTCTGGTCCCGTTGTAGCGATGGTCTGGGAAGGCGATGGCGTGATTGCAGCAGCCAGAAAAGTGATTGGAGCCACCAACCCCCTTACGGCAGAACCTGGCACGATTCGCGGAGACTTGGGCGCAAATATTGGACGCAACCTGATTCACGGATCAGATGCCCCCGAAACGGCTCAAAGCGAAATTGCTCTGTGGTTTAAAGCAGAAGAACTCATCAACTGGCAACCAACGATCCTTTCCTGGATCTACGAATAACGTCTTACAGTTCTAAAAAAAGAGGGGACATTCTACGGAACGTCCCCTCTTTTTAATAGAGACGCACTCAAACTTCTATTTTCTTCTCGTCAGATTCAACGAGCTTTTCTGTCTCAGGTTCAGCTAGTGTTTCAGCCGCCTCTTCACCATCGGGATTTCGCTTAGAAAACCCCCAGGTAAATATCAGAGCAACGGCTGCGACCATCACCCATTCGGGCGGCACCAGGCTATCGTTGATCACCCGCATCAAGAGACGCAATCCGACCAGGGCAACCGTGATATAACCCGCGTCTTCCAAGTGCGTAAATTCGTCTAACCAGCGAATAAACAACCCTGCCATAAACCGCAGTGCAATGATTCCGATCGTGGCTCCAACTAAAATCAGCCAGGTTTCTTGAGAAATCGCGATCGCCGTCGTCACGCTGTCTAGAGAGAATGCTAAATCGGTGATTGCCAGAACGGGGATCGCCTGCCACAGCGACGTAAATCTAGGTCCGTGATGCTCGTCTCCATCGTCTGAGTCGGACGAAAAATATTGAAAGACTAGCCACAGTAAATAGATTGCCCCTGCCAACTCAAACTGCCAATATTTGCTCACCCACGAGGCTGTCAAAATCAGGCTCATCCGCAGAATGTAGGCAAACACTAGCCCGATGTTGAGGGCGCGCCGTTCGAGTTCAGGTTTTTGCAAACCCTGAGCGATCGTCGCCAGCGCGATCGCGTTGTCTGCCGACAGCACTGCTTCTAATGCCACCAAAACCAGCAGCAATAAAAGGGTTTGAACATCAAAGGTGACAGGTAAGTCTGAGAGTTGGTCTAGCATCAATGATTTCTAGTTAAGCGTTATGGATCGGTCTTGACATCAACCTTGACTCAAGAAAAAGCTTTGCTTATTAATCAGCCTACCGTAAGTAGGAGTTCTGAGGCAGGCAAAGAGCTAGGAGACAGCCAAAACATCGACCTTCTGAGCGTTCTCTTGTGTTGAATCTTGTAACAAAACCTTCCGAAAGCGGATGGTTTGATCGACATTGAGAAATGATAACCCTGAGATTAAGGAGTTTCAAACCCAATGCCTCTGTCAGATACTCAAGTTTTAGTCGCTCTAGTGGTTGCCCTCATTCCTGGCATTCTCGCTTTCCGACTATCGACCGAGCTCTATAAGTAACCCTTTACTTATTGTGGCAGGAACGCTGCTTTGTCTGATTCCCGCAGCCATAAATGATGCCCTTCACAAGTTGGGTGATCGTTTTTTAGGAAGCGGGGTAAACTGACAGGGCAGTTTTCCTGCCAACCAGTCGGATCGCTGACCCAGACGGGTTCTTCGGAAACACTGCTTAGTTCGCACGTACTTCTTGATTTTGGTGCTGATATTTGCGATTTTGGGTTAACTCTTCAATAGAGATTAGTTAAAGCGTCAAAGTCAGTCTGGTTTGATCCCTCCAGAAACGATCGAGCCAAAATCAATCGCTCAAGGCAGTTACTTTTCTATCGAGACTGTTAAAGTCTTCCGTCTGCACTCGCATCCGTTGAACTCATGAACGCACTTCAATCGCCCACTACGCCCCTTCAGCCTGCTAGAAAGCCTCGATCGCAGCCTCGATTAGGTCAGCAGAAAAAACGCCAGCACAATCGAGCGATCGCCATTGAGACCTCCATCAAGCTTGGAGTCAATCTCGCTTTATCAGGAGTCGCGATCGCCGCACTCGTTCAACTTCTGCCCTACAGCATCGCTCAACACGCAAAGCTGCAAGAAATTCAGTCTGAAGTCAAGACGACCGAAGGGCGAGTCGAAAAGGTCAAAGTAGAATTTAATCGCTACTTTGATCCCCGTCAGGCAAAAGTCATTGTGCAAGAGCAGACAAATCGCAGCGACCCCAATCAGCGTCAGATCATTTGGGGTGATGCAACGTCCGAAACTGCCGCACAACTCCCTTAAAGAGCTTTTAGGATCATTGATTTTAAGGCGCTCGATCGAGCGCCTTTTTACTGTATCTAAAAGCTTTATTATCTTTCTTGCTCAAGTGTGGAGAATTCACCTTTTATAGCTGTAGCCGACTGCATTAGGACGTTGCTGCACCTAAAACACTCACTACCTGAACAAGAGGCTTAATCCCCTTGTCCTAACCTGACTGACGATCTCTATACATGTGGAGATCACGCCTGATTCATTCAAAATCTGCATCATTGACACCCCTTTGTAGCGTAGGTAACCCAACGATCGTTTCAGGACTGCTTAGAATGATGGCTGAACCGTTTCCTTAACGCTACAGATATAGCCAATATGCTTACCTAGAAAGCCCCTTTCCTTACCCGACGCATTCACCAACTAGCCACACTCCATAAAGTTCAGTAATTCTTCGCATTTACCCTGCTGAAACTTTAGGCAAGATGGTCACGTCAGATAGAAATTATGTAACAATAAATTTACAATCGTGAACCATTCGCCCTCGAGAATTTCACTGTAACGGTCTCACCATTCGAGGTTGTTGCTTCTAGTTTGATCGAGATTCCACCCAAGCTTTACTCCTCTCCCTTTACGCACTTCAACAGAGTCGAGGAAACGATAGACATGAAATTGCAAGCCACCCAACGCCGGATCGCTCTCGCAAGTTGGGTAAAACTCTCTCCAGAAGCACACCCTACCCAAGCTGCTCCAACTGCCCAGCCTCTTAACCCTGCTCAAAAGTTTGATCTGCTGCGCCCACTCCGCACTGTTGTCGATCGCACTCAAGTTCGCAGCCCTGAGTTAGCTCACCGTCTTTGTAAGCTAATTCCGTCTCAGTGCCCGTTTGAGCGCGATGTCAAAGTTTTTGGGAAGACTTTGTTTCACATTCCGCCGATGTGCAAGCTCAATCCTCTTTATGATGAGGTAGTTGCACTGCGATTTCGGGCTATGTGCTATCTAGCAGATGAGTGTGGCGAAGATATTAGCTGTTATTGCTAATCATCCATCCCTATCCAAAGAGGGATATCCTTCATCTGATCCCCAGAGTAGACTCCTTTCCTAAGAAATTAGTTTAGCTTCACAAAAAAAAGAGATGTCCTTGATGGGCATCTCTTTTGGTTTAAGTGAGGGCGATCGGAAACACCCAATCTCGATAATCTGGCTCTAGGTTTTCGGTAATTGCGGTCAGTTTTGCCTTTAAGCGATCGGTAATCGGATGGGTCTCAGGAGTCTGATAAGTCTCGATTTTTTTGACTGGCGTGATCTTGGCAGCCGTGCCGCTCAAAAAGACTTCATTGGCAATAAATAGTTCTGACTTGTCTACAGGTCTTTCGACCGTCTTGATGCCCAAATCGCGAGCGATCGTCAAAATGCTGTCTCTGGTGATTCCTTCGAGAATGTCTTGCTCATAGCCTGGGGTAATTAATTCTCCATTGCGAATTAAGAAAATATTCATTCCCGATGCTTCGCTAACTTTGCCTTGAGTATTCAGCAAAATTGCCTCGTCAAAGCCAGATTCGACCGCTTCAGTTTTGGCGAGAGAGGACGTAATATATGCGCCGCTAATCTTTCCTCTGAGCGGTAAACTGCGGTCTTCTTGACGACACCAAGAACTGATACGGCAAGTCACGCCATCCGCCGAGAGATAGTCTCCTAGCTCAAGCCCGTAGACAAAAAAGTCTTTCTCAATGTTGTGAAGTCGCGGCGCAATGCCTAGCCCCGATGTGTAGACAAACGGACGAATATAGAATGACTGAGTGGGTTTATTCTTCTGGACAAATTCAGTAATAATCGCCTGAATTTTATCGGCAGGTAACTCGTAGTTGATCAGCTTGGCACTGTTGCTCAGTCGCTGACAGTGACGATCGAGCCGAAACAACAAAATCTGATCGGCGTTTTTAGGGTCAGGAATACCGCGCAGCCCACCAAATGCCCCAGTGCCATAATGAAGGGCGTGAGTCGCGATCGAAAGATTTGCCTCCGCGAAGGGGACAAACTGATTTTTGAAATAAGCGATCGGCAGAAAGTTATGCATAGCAGCAGTTGAGGAGGATTGAACGAAGAAAACATTTTGCCATCAGGCACCGTTCATCGGGTCGTTTTTAACGTATCCAACAAACCCGTGACAACTTGCCATTGACACCCGTAGCATTCACTGATGATAATGGGAGTTTGTTGAAAACTCTAGCACTGTTTAAAACCCTTGGCTAACGTAGTTGTAATTGGTGCCCAGTGGGGCGATGAAGGGAAAGGGAAGATCACGGATCTGCTCAGTAAATCAGCGGATGTCGTAGTCCGTTACCAGGGTGGGGTCAACGCTGGGCACACCGTCGTTGTAAAAGATCAGACGTTTAAACTGCACCTTATTCCTTCTGGCATTTTATATCCTGAAACCGAGTGCATTATTGGTTGCGGCACAGTAATCGATCCAAAAGTTCTGATTGAAGAATTAGATCAGTTGATCAAGTTGAATATCTCGGTCGATAACCTCCTGATTTCTGAGACGGCTCACGTCACGATGCCCTATCACCGATTGATCGATCGTGCCTCTGAAGAACATCGCGGCACCCACAAAATCGGCACCACTGGGCGAGGAATCGGTCCGACTTACGCCGACAAGTCTGAGCGGACTGGGATTCGAGTCGTTGACCTGATGGACCCGGACACATTGCGAAAGCAGCTTCACTGGACGATCAATTACAAGAATGGCATTCTTGACAAACTTTATGGGTTGCCTCCGCTCGATGTTGAAGCGGTAACAGCAGAATATTTAGAGTATGCCGATCGCCTGCGCCCTCACGTCGTGGATAGCTCCTTAAAAATCTATGATGCCATCCGTTGCAAACGGAATATCCTCTTTGAGGGCGCACAGGGCACACTGCTCGATCTCGATCACGGCACCTACCCTTATGTGACTTCCTCAAATCCGATAGCGGGTGGGGCGTGTGTGGGCACGGGGATTGGTCCAACGATGATCGATCGGGTGATTGGTGTTGCCAAAGCTTACACAACCCGCGTCGGCGAAGGTCCCTTTCCAACCGAGCTGCATGGGGATGTCGGAGCGCTGCTGTGCGATCGTGGCGCAGAATTTGGCACTACGACCGGGCGGCAACGACGTTGCGGCTGGTTTGATGCCGTGATCGGTCGCTATGCAGTGCGGATCAATGGTCTAGATTGCCTCGCCATCACTAAGCTTGATGTCCTAGACGAGATGGAGGAAATTCAAGTCTGTGTTGCCTACGAACTTGATGGGCAACGCTGCGAAGATTTCCCCAGCAATTCTCGGCTGTTTGCTCGCTGCAAGCCGATTTATAAAACAATGCCAGGTTGGAAACGATCGACTGAGGAGTGCAGATCTCTCGAAGATTTGCCGACTCAGGCACTCGATTATCTCAAATTCCTGGCAGAATTAATGGATGTGCCGATCGCGATCGTCTCTCTGGGCGCAAGCCGTGACCAGACAATCATCGTCGAAGACCCCATTCACGGACCCAA
>JBBQYE010000182.1:0-6600 GCA_038208945.1 Leptolyngbyales cyanobacterium
CCAAACATCCACGGCTCATGAGGCTGTGACTTTAGCGCAGAATGACCCCGCATAAAGGGATACAGCATTCCCACCTGCATCCATCGTGCAAATAACTCTGGCGTTGCATTTCCAGCAAATCCGCCGATATCTGCGCCAATAAAGGCGATTCCCGACAGGCTTGTATTGCAGAGCATCGGCAGCGATATTTCTAGATGCTCCCACAGCGATTGGTTGTCGCCCATCCACACCGACGACCAGCGCTGAATTACGGCAAAGCCCGATCGCGTCAAGACAAACGATCTCTGATTGGGTCGCAGTCGCTCTAAGCCCTGATACGAGGCTTGAGCCATTGTGATGCCATAGAGGTTATGGGTTTCGGCGTGGGTGCCACCTGCGATCGGGTCGCCTTGCGGAGCATTCATTGGGAAGAAAATTTTGTTGCCGTTGTCGCCGAATGGTCGATCGTCTAAAGTCGGTTCGTTCATGTCGTTCCAAATACCCGCAACCCCCGCGTCGGTTAGGATCTTTTGGCGATCGCCCCACCACTCACGCACCTCCGCTTTTAGGAAGTCAGGAAAGACCGATTTGTCAGCCCACACATAGCCATAAACGAGTTTTCCGTCAGCATCTCGAACAAAATATTCGTTTTCTAACCCTTCGTGATAGATCGGATATTCGCCATCCGGTTCGTACTTGACTCCTGGATCAACGATCGGAATTACTTTAAATCCGTCTTGCTTCAAATCGCCGATTAGTTTAGCCGGATCAGGAAATCGCGTCGGACTCCACGTAAACACGCGATAGCCCTGCATATAGTCAATATCGAAATGAATCACATCACAGGGAATCTGACGATCGCGAAACTCTTTAGCAAGTTTTCGCACCACATCTTCTGATTCATAACTCCAGCGACACTGGTGATAGCCCAATGCCCATTTTGGCGGCAGAGGCATCCGTCCGGTGAGTTGAGTGTAAGTATCAAGAATATCGGCGGGAGTTGCTCCAAAAACGATGTAGTAGTCCAATTCGGGGCTGTTTGCCTGCATCTGCCACACATCAGATTTTGCGGCTCCTAAATCGAACTGGCTCCAGAAGCTTGAGTTGAGAAAAATCCCGTAGATCAAACCCGGACGCAGCGTCAGAAAGAATGGAATCGCTTGATACATCTCATCGTCGATCGACGAATAATCCAGCGCGTCAACCGTCCAATTGGTTTTGACTTCAAAGCGTTTGTCGAGCAGCCCCGATCGCTCTCCAAATCCATAAAAATGATCGTCTGCATGAATCATTTTCCACGCTGCAACCTGTCCGGTTCTCCAGCCCATCCCCATTTCGGCATCGTGGGCAAACGGCTGCCCGGTTGAGTCATAGCAGGCAATTCGGCACGGGCGACGCTGAATCTCGACGCGCATCTTCTCAGTTTGGATCGTGATCGTGTCGTCGGTTTGCTGCACCTCAAATTTAGGAATATCCCACTGATCATCGTCGCGAGTCACTGCCCACGATCGACGCGGCAAAAACTCGCTTTGAGGCGCTAATCGAACCCGAATCAGCTTTGGAGAGAGAATGCTGAGTTTGAGTTGAGCCTCACCACAATCGAGATGAAGGTGGCGATCGACAAGTTTAAAATTCTGCACGTCTCCTAACGTTGTCCAAGGCTGATCAGTCGTCGGCAGCTTTCCAAAAACTTGCGGCATAGGAATAATTTTGCAGTTTGATAAGACATCCCTGAACCTCGAATCACGAGAAACTTAGGGAACGTTTAGAACTTCTATAGAACTAACCTTTAATTAGCGATTCTGCACCGTCGATCCAGACTTCGGTGCCTGTGATGTGGCTCGACGCATCAGACGCTAAAAAAGCCACCAGTTGAGCGACTTGTTCAGCCGACCCAGGCGCGCCATCGGTTAATGGAATCATACCTTCAGGAAACTTGACGGGTTCTCGAATCGATTCAAGATTGCGTTTCTGAGAGCTATTCTCAATGTTGGTTTCAATCTTTCCGGGACACACTACGTTCGCTCTAATCTTATGTTTTGCTAATTCTACCGCTATTAGTTTTGTGAATGCGACCTGTGCCGCTTTTGTGCACGAATAGGCAGTTGAGCCAGTGTTGCTAAAAATTCGCGTCCCATTCACTGAAGCGGTGACGATGATCGACCCACCTCGTTGCTTAAGATAGGGCACTGCATATTTCACGGTTAAGAATGTTCCTTTCAAATTTGTGTTGATCGTTTTATCCCATTCTTCTGGTTCAAGCTGATCGATCGGTGCCCACACACCATTAATTCCAGCGTTCGCAAATACGATATCAATTTTGCCAAACTGCTGAGCAATTTTGTCGATTGCAGACTGCACTTGATCAGGTTGAGACACATCGGCAATCGTTGAGATTCCCTCACCGCCCTGTTGATTGATCTCATCGATCGTGGCTTGCGCCTCTTCGGGTGCATAATCGATCGTGCCTACCTTTGCCCCTTGTGCCGCAAATAATAGTGCGGTTGCTTTGCCAATTCCTGATCCTGCGCCTGTGACGATCGCGACCTTGCCTGTAAACTGCATAATTCTCCATTAAAGAGCGAAGGACGAGGAATTTAAAACTGAATCTCAAACCCTTGTTTCTTATCCCTCAGTGTTTACTGAACCTGATGCAGCAGATACCTCCATCTGAAGTTAGGTTACAGAGTCTCCCTTTAGCGAGGCGAAGATTTTTGGCTCGTTTGATACATTTCAATAGACTAAATATGAGGTTTTTATGACATACACCACGTCAAACACTGAAAACGAATTGTCCAGTGCTTTTGGAAGTTTGGACACCGATCAGCAGCTTGCACTGTTCTATTTCATCTACAAAGAGATGGGAAACACCATTACTCCTGCTGCTCCTGGCGCGAGTACCGCATCTCCTGAGATCGGAGAGGCATATTTCAACCAAGTCAAAGAGCTACCCCATGATCAGCAGCTAGAACTACAGCGAGATCTGATTAATCGCAAAAACACTGAATTTTCTCGCGAGTATGGGGCACTTAGCGACACCACAAAGCTTTTATTCTGGTATTTGCTGGCTCAAGGAATGGATAATCAAACGATTATTCCGATGCCTTCTAATTATGAATTGGTCTCTGAAGCCACTACTCTATTGGAGCAGATCAAAGGGTTGGCATTTGAGCAACAAATCACGCTATTTCGCGATATTGTTTCCCCGATGGGTGTAGACCCCAATGCTGTTGAACACGACTCCGAAACTGGTTTGTAGGCTGAATGGGGCGATCGTGCTATTTGTTAAGCGCGATCGCCCGTTGGTAGATTTTTATTTATAAATGCAATAGGTTTGTAGATTGCGAAGCGATTGCCGCCGCAAACACATCAAATTAGAATTAGTTGTCTTTACTCTTTCCTGGTTCTCAAAGCTTTTTCGCGACTTGCGATCGCTTCTTCGTAAGGTTTTAGTTTTTCGAGAGCAACACCACGGTTGTACTAAGCTAACTCATTAAACTTCTTGCAAAAGTCCGAAGATGCCCTCATCCCCCAACCCCTTCTCCCAAGCTTGAGAGAAGGGGAGCCAGATTTCAAAGTCCCTCTCCCAAGCTTGGGAGAGGGATTTAGGGTGAGGGCAGGAACTTTTGCAAGAGGTCTATTGTCTGGGTTGAGAATGAGCAGGCTTGATGTACCGAAGTCAACGCCTACATTCCGGCAAATAGAAGCGTGATTATGATACCAGTCCACCAGCCGAACAGAGCAGTGAATTGTTTATCAACCCACGATCGCTTCTACAACACCAACCAACTCAAAATCTGTTCTGTCGTTAGAGTCAACGCAAGTCCTTCCAGCACAGGCAACTGAGTTGAGCCTTCAAACACCTCTACTCGCTGCCCCGGAAACACTGCAAATACCGATTCATCGTCTGGCGCAATCAGCCAACCCAACTCAGTGCTGTGCTGTGAACAATGCAGCAAGTTTCTCAACACTTTCGTCAGGCTTTGATCAGGAAACAGAATCTCGATCGCCCAATCGGGATGAATATTAAAGCGATTCGCAATCCGTCCAGACAGTTGTGTTGGAATTCTCTCCCAGCGAAAGACGGAAATATCAGGCACGATCGAGACTCCACCAAACGTACAGCGCAACTCTGGAAACGCCTTCGCAATCTTCTGAGGCTGCACAACTTGATCAATGGCTTTGCAAAGCTCGATTTGGATTAAGCTGTGTTCTCCTTGAGGCATGGGTTTCTGAATGATTCCTTCACTGATGAATTCAGAAGCAGGTTTCGTTTCTGGCTGTTCTAGAAACGCTGCAAGGGTTAATCTTGATTCAAGAGTAGGTGCGTTCATAGCAGCATCACAAATTGATTTACGCACATTGTAATCAAACTCAAGATTCCCTTTTGGCGATCGTCACCCAGAAACCAGTATCGTTTTTTTAAGACCAAACCCTGACTCCGATACCCCCGAAACCCGATGTCTGAATCGAGCATTGAATCTATTTTGCAAGAAACGCGCCTCTTTCCGCCCAGTGCAGAATTTTCTCAAAAGGCGCAGATCAAAAGCTTAGAAGACTATCAGGCACTCTACGATCGTGCCCAAGCCGACCCGCAAAAATTTTGGGCTGACCTCGCAGAACAGGAGATGCACTGGTTCCAAAAATGGGATGCCGTGTTGGACTGGAGCAATCCTCCGTTTGCAAAGTGGTTTGTCAACGGCAAAACGAATCTTTCTTATAACTGTCTCGATCGCCATTTAGACACCGATCGCCGCGACAAACCCGCGATCGTCTGGGAAGGCGAACCCGGAGACTCGATCACCCTCACCTACGCTCAACTCCACGCCGAAGACTGCAAGTTTGCCAACGTCCTCAAGAAACTGGGTGTGCAAAAAGGCGATCGGGTGGCTCTCTACATGCCTATGATTCCTGCAGCGGCGATCGCGATGCTGGCGTGCGCTCGAATCGGTGCCGCTCATACCGTGATTTTTGGGGGCTTTAGCGCCGAGGCATTGCGTGATCGCTTGATTGATTGTCAGGTTAAAGTCGTCGTCACTGCCGATGGAGGCTGGCGCAAAGACGCGATCGTGCCGCTTAAAGATCAGGTCGATAAAGCCTTAGCCGATCCCAAAGTGCCTGTCGAGAAAGTGCTGGTCGCCAAACGTACCGGGCAAGAGATTGTGATGAAGAGCGATCGTGATTTTTGGTGGCACGACTTAAGAGAAACCGTCCCCGCCGACTGCCCCGCCGAGCCGATGGACAGCGAAGCTATGCTGTTCATTCTCTACACCTCTGGCAGCACGGGCAAACCGAAGGGCGTAGTGCATACGACGGGCGGCTATAACCTCTATGCCCACATGACGACCAAATGGATTTTTGACCTGCAAGAAACCGATGTGTTTTGGTGCACCGCCGACGTGGGCTGGATTACCGGACACAGCTACGTCGTGTATGGACCTTTATCAAACGGCGCAACCAGCGTCATGTATGAAGGTGCCCCTCGCGCTTCCAATCCCGGCTGCTTTTGGGATGTGATTGAAAAGCATAAAGTCAGCGTCTTCTACACGGCACCGACCGCGATTCGCGCCTTTATCAAAATGGGCGACGAGCATCCCAACTCCCGCGATTTGTCGTCCCTACGATTGTTGGGCACCGTTGGCGAACCGATCAATCCTGAAGCCTGGATGTGGTATCACACCGTGATTGGGGGCGAAAAATGCCCGATCGTCGATACGTGGTGGCAAACCGAGACCGGAGGCATCATGATCACCGCGCTTCCAGGGGCAATTCCGACTAAGCCGGGTTCTGCGACGCTGCCCTTCCCTGGCATTTTGGCAGACGTAGTGGATTTAAACGGTAACTCCGTCGGAGTGAATGAAGGCGGCTATTTAGCCATTCGTCACCCGTGGCCCGGCATGATGCGGACGGTGTTTGGCGACCCCGATCGCTTCCGTCGCACTTATTGGGAGCACATCCCGGTTAAAGACGGTCACTACACTTACTTTGCGGGCGATGGTGCGCGGCGTGACGAAGACGGCTATTTTTGGGTGATGGGTCGCGTCGATGATGTGATTAACGTCGCCGGACATCGGTTAGGCACAATGGAAATCGAATCAGCGTTGGTCTCTCATCCCGCTGTTGCAGAAGCGGCAGTGGTCGGCAAACCGGACGAAATTAAGGGTGAAGAAATTGTGGCATTTGTCACGCTTGAAGGCACCCATCAGCCCAGTGACGATCTGGCAAAAGAACTGAAGAAACACGTCGTTCAGGAAATTGGCGCGATCGCGCGTCCGGGTGAAGTCCGATTTGCCGATGCGTTGCCCAAAACCAGATCGGGCAAAATTATGCGTCGTCTTTTGCGAGATCTTGCCAGCGGCACCGCCATTTCGGGTGACACCTCAACGCTAGAAGATCGCAGCGTGTTAGACAAACTTCGCGAAGGTTAAGCGAA
Source organism: Leptolyngbyales cyanobacterium (assembly GCA_038208945.1). Taxonomy (GTDB): domain Bacteria; phylum Cyanobacteriota; class Cyanobacteriia; order Leptolyngbyales; family Leptolyngbyaceae; genus Phormidesmis_A. The sequence goes on from JBBQYE010000182.1 coordinate 6,413, forward strand.
ACAACGGACGATCGTGCAATTCCCTCCGATCGTCCATTTTTCAACCCATATCTCACACCAAACCAATCGATAAACGCCACCGTAGAGACGTTCCGGTGGAACGTCTCCCAGTCGATCGCGCCATGACCAACCGATCTGTTACATTCAAAAATTGAATCGGGTCTTAATCATCCTGAGTCGGTGCGTGC
>JBBQYE010000183.1:0-6594 GCA_038208945.1 Leptolyngbyales cyanobacterium
AACCAAATCTGCAAAACTTTAGAAAATTGTCAAGCTTTAAGAATGGCTCGCGAACAATCAGTGACCATTCCCGCGATCGACTACACTAAAAACAAGCTCAACGGTCACTTCTATGGTCGCCAACTCTCTGCGCTGGACAACTCGCGATCTGGATGCAATGCCCGACGATGGCGGTTGGAAATGCTACGAAATTATTGATGGAGAACTTCTTGTGACCCTCGCCCCTCACATTCGCCATCAAGGTGCAGGCGGCAACATTCACGTAGAGCTGGAGATTTGGTCTAGACAGAGCCAACTCGGTAAGCCATTTCAAGCACCGGGCGTTATTTTCACCCCGACTGATGCAATCATTCCCGATGTGGTTTGGATCAGCCGAGAACGCCTTGCCAGCGGCATTGATCAAGCAGGGCATCTCACCATTGCTCCTGAGCTAATGGTCGAAGTGCTCTCCCTTGGCGACCTCAACGAACAGCGAGATAAGGAAGTTAAACTCAAGCTCTACTCTCTGCACGGTGTCCAGGAATATTGGTTTGTCAATTGGCAACTGAAAACTCTAGAAATTTATCGCCGTACCAACGCTCAACTTCAACTGGTTGCGACTCTGCTTGACGGAGACAGTCTCACCTCACCCCTTCTGCCGGGATTTAGCGCCCCGATCGCTCAAATTTTTATGTAGACGTTACAGCTTAAAGAGACAAATTGTGGAATGTCTAGGATTACCCTCCTCACGAAGTGGGGCGAAGCCCTCCCCCTCTTCTCCCCAGGGAGGAAAGGGAACTAGGCGTTTGCTCCCTCTCCTTGGGGAGAGGGTTGGGGTGAGGGCAAATCTGGCTCTTATTTAATCCACGATCCTTAGAATCAGTGAATGATGGCGCAACGTCCGATTTATCTTGATAATCAAGCGACAACCCCAGTAGACGATCGAGTGTTAGCCGCGATGTTGCCCTACTTCACCGAGCAGTTTGGCAACCCGTCGAGCGTCGGTCATGTTTATGGATGGGAAGCCGAAGCCGCGATTAAACAAGCGCGGGAAATTTTAGCCAATGCCATTCATGCAAGTTCTGAAGAAATTATCTTTACGAGTGGAGCAACCGAGGCAAACAATCTAGCCATCAAAGGGGTTGCAGAATCGTATCTCGATCAGGGACGACACATTATTACGCTTCAAACCGAACATAATGCGGTTCTTGATCCGTGTCACTATCTGAGATCGTTAGGGTTTGACGTGACGTTTTTGCCCGTGGAATCAGATGGTCTAATCGATCTGAATTTGCTAGAAAAGACGCTGCGATCGGACACAATTTTAGTGTCTGTGATGGCAGCAAATAACGAGATCGGCGTGTTGCAACCGTTAGAAGCGATCGGAGATCTCTGCCACGCTCATCAGGTTTTATTTCACACCGATGCGGCGCAAGCGATCGGCAAAATTCCGCTTGACATAGAGGCAATGCACATCGATTTAATGTCTTTGACGGCTCACAAAATCTACGCGCCAAAGGGCATCGGAGCATTATATGTACGACGACGAAATCCTAGAGTGCAGATTGCGCCCCAGATTCACGGAGGCGGACACGAGCGAGGGCTAAGATCGGGCACGCTCTATCCACCCCAGATCGTCGGATTTGCCAAAGCGGTTGAACTGGCGATCGCAGAAATGTCGTCAGAATCTCAGCGCTTGATCGAGTTGCGCGATCGTCTGTGGCAGCGAGTGTCTCAACTAGATGGCATTCATCTCAACGGACATGCCACCCAGCGCTTACCAGGAAATCTCAACATCAGCATAAAAGGCATAGACGGACTGGCACTTTTATTAGGAGTGCAGCCAGCGATCGCCATTTCTTCAGGTTCTGCCTGCACATCTGCCAAAATCGAGCCGTCTCACGTCCTTCGAGCGTTGGGGCTGCCCGACGACTTAGCCTATGCGTCGATGCGGTTTGGAATTGGACGATTTAACACGGTTGAAGAGGTCGATCGAGCGGCAGACGTTGTGATTGAAACAGTCCGATCACTTGATTTGAAGAATTGATTCATCCGATTCAAAGGGTCCAGATCGTTCTTGTCACATCAACGGATGACAGACCCCAGAGGTTAGTTAAGAATTTTCACAGCAAGACTGTAATGCTTTGTTGTAATTCAGGAAGAACCCGCTCAGTTTGGCGTAACCTAGCTTAACGGTCCTGCGAGATATTGGTATGTTTGATTTCACACCTCTGTTTGAGTTTTCTCGGAGCCACTGCGTTGAGATTTGCGCCTTTTTGGTGCCTGCAAATCTTTTAGCAACGCTGCGAACAGTGATCTTGACGGGGTTGCGTCGTCCCTCTGCTCAGATTTGGGTTGCTACGACGATCGCGACCTTCTTTGCAGGATTTATGGTGCTGCACGTCATGACCTGGTTCATGGTTGGCGTGGTTATGGCTCCGACATTTATTTTGCTGGGGTTGGGCAGTGTTTGTTTATCGATCAACCTTTGGGCAATTTTTGGGCGTGAAAGCTTGGCGCGGCTCCTCGTCGCAGTTTATAAGTTTTGTACTAGAGTAGATTTGCCCGCCTTTCTCAATTTGCATGAGTGACCCTCACGACAAAACCCCTCGATCGCAGCCAACTCCCGAACCCTCCGAGACAAATGACAACTGGATCGAGGATATCGTACCCGATACTCAAGATCCTGATGCGCGAAGTCCTTACGTCAGAAAGGTTGACCCAGCAAGTCCGATCGTGCTCGTCGAAACGGCATTTCTTGCCAGCGCTGCAAGTTTAGTCTGGCTCGTCAACTCATATTTTCCGATGGGGCCGATTTTGCAGGTGTTTTTTCCGGTGCCGATCGCGCTAATCTATCTGCGCTGGGGCAGTCGGGCAGCTTGGATGGGGGCTTTGGTGTCGGGTCTGCTGCTGTCAGTGCTGATCGGACCGGCTCGCAGCATTCAATATGTGATGCCCTTCGGGGTAATGGGCGTTTTGTTAGGAACGCTGTGGTATCGCCGCGCAAATTGGGCAACCTCGATCGCGATCGCTACTCTGTTAGGAGTGTTTGGCGCTTTCTTTCGCATTGGGCTACTGTCTGTCTTGTCGGGCGACGATCTCTGGCTCTATGGCACGAATCAAATCACCAACCTGCTAGAGTGGCTGTTTGTCAAACTCGGACTGTTGATGCAGCCGTCTTTACCTCTAGTGCAGGCAGTCGTGATCGGGATGATCTTTGTGCAAAACATGGTGTACTTATTTGCGGTGCACCTCGTATCGTGGTTTTTGTGTGATCGCCTCAACACGCCAATCCCGCGTCCGCCCCATTGGGTGCAGGTGCTGCTAGACTCTGAATGATTTCTATCTACACGCAGCATCAACAAGCCGAACAATGGCTTCAGCGCTATCGAGGACGATCGCCGCTTTTTGCCTGTGTGTTAGGGTTCACCGAAACAGGTCTGATTCCTGACATCTCTGCGGCTGGGGCAACGCCTAGCGATCGTCAACATACAGCGATCGCGGATGCTGAGTTTTTGATCAATGGCGTGCAAGCCAATCCTCGTTACCCGTTGCCACCGCTGTATATGGGTGCGTCTCCTGTCTTAATTTCTCGCGCGGTAGTTGAGGCACAAGCGATCCCCGTTCAGCTAATCAATGCAGGGTTGCCTCAAGCTCCAGCAGTGGCAGCGATCGACCTAAAAGGACATCCCGCTCGGTGTTTGAGTACGGGGCAAGCAATGGATTGGGCGATCGTCCAGCATCTGTTTAAGCAAGGATTGCTCTGGGGAGATAAATTAGCGGCTCAAGTCCCAAACAGCTATTTAATTTTGGGTGAATGTGTTGTAGGGGGCACCACCACTGCCTTAGCGGTTCTCACAGGCTTGGGGATCAAAGCCTGTGGCAAAGTCAACAGCAGTCACCCGATCTGCAACCACGCCCAAAAATGGGATCTCGTAAAGCAAGGACTCACTGCCCTTCACCCTTCTAGCAATCCCCTCGCGATCGTTGCCGCGGTTGGCGACCCCATGCAAATCGTAGTGGCTGGAATGACGATCGCGGCAAGTCGCACCTGTGGCGTGCTGTTAGCAGGCGGAACGCAGATGTTAGCCGTCTATGCGCTGGCACGGGCAATCGCTCAAACCCATGCGTTACCTTGGAATTTAGAGCAAATTATTATAGGCACAACCCGCTGGGTTGCAGAAGACCCGACAGGAGACACCGTTGGTTTGGCGCGTGACCTCAGATCGGTGCCTTTAATAGCCACTCAGCTCAGTTTTGCCACCTCCCATCATCCGCAGCTTCAGGCTTATGAGCAGGGATATGTTAAAGAGGGCGTGGGTGCAGGAGGATGCGCGATCGCAGCTCACCTCTTCAAACACTGGGGGCAGAGGGAACTGTTGGCAGCGATCGAAGCATTAGCCGATCGCTATCAAATCACAAATGACCAACTGAAAAGAGGAAAATAGGAGACAGTCCTTCCAGCCTCTTTCTCAATAAACTCTCTGTGCCAAAAGCTGTTCTTCCAGTGCAGCAATTCGATTATAAGCCGCTGTTAATTGTGCGGTCAGTCGCGGAATCTGAGTCTCTGGAGAGAGCGCTTTTTCGCCACTGTGCATTGCAGATTCAGACGATTAATTATCGGCTAAAACGTCTTTATGTTCCATTGATGAGTCAACGCTGCGAGGGTCTTGATGATAACGTTCAGAGCTACCCCCAAACGAGGAAAAGCTGCTGCCATTGCCAGAAGATGACTTCACTTCAGTGACGACTTGGGAGAGGTTGCCCGTTAGCTGTTCAATCAATTGATGCAGCCCGTCAATCTTGCCATTCATCGTGTCAATTTGCTTCTGTAGCGTGTCCATTTCTTGACCTATTACCCTTTCTTTTATTACTGATTATCTTACTGGGGTCAAACTCATAGGGCGCGGATATTGCTGAATCATTTAACGTTTGGTGCGAGCCAAACTTTAGCGAAATGAGCAATTGAACTGTTGCGCTGAGAGAGTGGCTACAAACTGAATTAGAGAGCCGAACTTTAGATCAAATCCTACTTTGATTTCACGAGGAATATCTTTGCAATCAGCCAACGTTAAACTCTTGTTTTATTCAAAGATTAAGAAATAAAAGATTAGTAGTTTCGAGTATGAACTTGAAAGTTTTCATCAGCCTCAAGAAGTAGCTTATTACTTTTTCAAAAGTCTAATTTTTCGGTCATGCCAACTGAATTTGAGCTTGCATTAAATTAACCTCTTCACTTAACAAGGGGCTTAAGCCCCTTGTTAAGTGAAGCCTTATAGAGAATTGGTGTCAGATGCTATGATTTAGGAGCGATCGTGTTGAAATGCCCTCTAAGGTGAGTGTTTTTGCTAGATCTCGAAAGCATCCGATCGACAAATTTGAATTAGAGCAAATGCTAACCTTTCAAGAGTTTTTTGCGGCTTGTGATGGGTTTTGGACGACGGAAAGAACCTATCATTCTGTTCAGACTGGAGAGATTGAGCGGTCTTACACTGAGTTTCAAGTCGATGCGCTAACTGAAGCAGAAAAGCAGCGGATTTTGACTCCTGGGGGTCAATCTTCAGAGGCGTTGCGGGTTGATTTTTCTAAGCTGGCAAACGAAGAGAAGCTGTGTCCCGGATTTGCGATCGCCTTCGACACCATCTCTGACAAAGGCGAACGGGTTGCCATGAGTTTAAACGCTTTGTTTATTCCCGATCGTTATGTTGCTGCCGATGCCCCCTCACTGCTGATTCCGCCTGCGGCTGAGGTGCCTGATGGTGAGGTGATTCGAGGCTTCTACATGCGAGATGAAGGCTATTCAGAATCGGGTTCGATCGCGGGTCGTTTTACTTATCAACCGACTCGCCAAACGTTAGAAATGACGACTCACTACACGCGCTCGGTCGCGGTCGATCAGATGCGGTTGCTCTCGCCAAATCTGCGGCTACGAACGATCGTGACTTATCAGCGTCCCGATCAAGGGAGCATTCCTTCGGTGATAACGTTGATTGGGTTTGGAGTCGAGCAGAAGAAGTAGGGGGACATATGGAGCGACGATCGTTTTTAACGGGGGCAGGGGCGCTGACGCTCGCAGCGCTGTTAGCAGGATGTAATAGCCAGAATCAAGCAGCCCTGAAGATTCGGCTGCTAAAAAACTCGGTTCCGGCGCAGCTATTAGGTGCTTTTCGGAAGAGCTTGCAGGGTCAGTCAGTCAACCTTGATTTCAAGCCAGAAACCCAATTGCAGGCGCTGTTTACGCTTTTGCAAACCTGGAAGCAACCCGGCGACCAGCCAGTTCCTCAGCGATTTCCGATCGAGATTCCGTTTCTCAACCCATCTTCTACCGCAACGCCTGCCGATCTCGTGACCTTGGGCGATTATTGGTTAGCCACTGCGATTCAACAAAGACTAATTCAGCCTCTCGACTCGTCCTCTTGGCAGCAGTGGCAAAAATTGCCTAAAAAGTGGCGCACGATCGTGACTCGCAATGAGCAGGGTTTGCCCGACCCTAAAGGCGAAGTTTGGGCAGCTCCCTACCGCTGGGGCAGCACCGTTATTCTCTATCGCAAAGATATCTTTCGCGACAAAAACCTTCAGCCGCCGACTGATTGGAGTGATTTGTGGCGAGACGAT
>JBBQYE010000184.1:0-6535 GCA_038208945.1 Leptolyngbyales cyanobacterium
GTCATCCTGTCCGTGAGCGTGATCGTGATGATCGGACTTCTCAGCTTCTTCAGCAAAACATCTATCTGACTCAAACAATCCCACACTTAACAGGGCTGCAAGCGGTGCCTGACCTTTCACGGTCCGCAAAATTCGTGCCCCTTCTTTGATGTCTCGAATTCGCACTTCTAGAGAGTCAAGATTCGCTTCATCCACCAAATCGGCTTTGTTGAGGAGAATAATATCTCCGTAGGCAATCTGACTATAGGCGGCTTCACTATTAAACAAATCGAGACTGAAATTTTCAGAATCCACCACGGTGATGATCGAGTCGAGTCGAGTCATGTCGCGCAGTTCGGTGCCCAAAAACGTCATCGCGACGGGCAGCGGATCGGCGAGTCCAGTGGTCTCAACGACGAGATAATCGATCGAGTCTTGCCGCTCTAAGACTTTATAAACGGCTTCTACCAAGTCATTATTAATGGTGCAGCAAATACAGCCGTTGCTGAGTTCGACCATGTTATCGTCGTCAGTCTTAATAATAAGTTCGTTATCGATGCCAATTTCGCCAAACTCATTCACCAACACGGCAGTCTTCAACCCCTGCTGATTGGTCAAAATGTGGTTTAAGAGCGTGGTTTTGCCGCTACCCAAAAAGCCTGTAATGATGGTAACGGGAAGCCCATGTTTAGGGATATCCATTGCTGGTGCGGAAGAGGTGGCTGCTGTTTGCATAACGCGCTTGCTAGAAACATCAAAGAATGGTGACCGTCAGGAGTCAGGTGATTTCTGAGCAAATTCCCGATCGCCCTTTCCAATTATCGCTGATCTACGATTGTATGATGAGCACTCAGAGATAATCGACTGTTTCACCCCTAATTCCCATGCCCTTAACGCTCTACAACACCCTAACTCGCCGCAAAGAAGTCTTTGAGCCGATCGCCGCCCCTCACGTCAAGATGTATTACTGCGGGGTGACGGTCTACGACTATTGCCATTTGGGACACGCCAGAGCTTGCATTGTGTGGGATACGGTGCGTCGTTATCTCAAATGGCGCGGCTATGACGTGCGCTATATACAAAACTTTACCGACATCGATGACAAGATTCTCAATCGGGCGCGACAAGAAGGCACCTCAATGGAAGCTGTCGCCGAATTTTATATTCAGGCATATTTTGAGGATATGGCGCGGCTCAACGTCATGGAGGCAGATGAATATCCACGGGCGACTCACACGATCGACGGCATCAAGCGCCTCGTTCACGAATTAGAGCAAAAGGGCAACGCTTATCCCAGTGCAGGAGATGTCTATTACTCGATTCGCAGTTTTCCCGATTATGGCAAGCTGTCTGGGCAAAAGCTAGACGAGATGCAGACGGGTGCGAGTGGACGGGTTGAAGCCTCCGATCAGGAGAATTTGCCGCAAAAACGAGATCCGGCTGATTTTGCACTTTGGAAGTCAGCCAAACCTGGAGAACCTGCGTGGGAGTCGCCTTGGGGGGCAGGTCGTCCTGGTTGGCATATTGAATGCTCGGCAATGGTGCGCGATCGGTTGGGCGACACGATCGACATTCACGCCGGGGGCAATGATCTGATCTTTCCTCACCATGAAAATGAGATTGCTCAATCAGAGGCAGTGACGGGCAACCCGCTCTCTCGCTATTGGATGCACAACGGCATGGTCAACGTGGGCGGCGAGAAAATGTCAAAGTCTCTCGGCAACTTCACCACGATTCGCGACTTGCTTGACGGGAGAGGCATTGACCCGATGGTGATTCGGCTATTTGTGCTCGGAGCCAGCTATCGCAAACCGATCGATTTCACCGATGAAAGTCTTGCATCGGCTCAAAACGGCTGGAACACCCTGAAAGAAGGGCTGCTCTTTGGGTATGAGCATGGAGATGCCGCTCAATCTGGATCGATCAATCAATCTGTCAGCGATGCGTTTCAAACTGCAATGGATGATGACTTCAACACGTCTGGCGGATTGGCAGTCTTATTTGAAATTGCTAAAGAACTACGACGAGAAGGGAATCTCCTCGTTCATCAAGGCAAAACTGATGCACCACTTGACACTTTAAACGAGCAGTGGCGAACCTTGGTCGCTTTGGCAAACATTTTAGGGTTAGAAGTCCAGCCAGAAGCGGAGACGACCTTAACAGATGGATTAACAGACGCTCAAATTGAAGCCAAAATTCAGCAAAGACGAGACGCGAAGAACCTCAAAAACTTTGCAGATGCCGATCGGATTCGCAACGAGCTTCAAACTCAAGGAATCACGCTGATTGACAAACCGGGGGGTGAAACCCTTTGGCATCGCAGTTAGACTAGAAAATACCTAAATCGTTCCTCGTTCCTCTCTTTGGTGAACCCTATTCATAGAGAGAAACCTATTCACGAGTTGGTTAGACTGTAATAATGATTGTTGAATTATCAAAACTTCTCTCATCCCTCACGATCTCAGCAGACTGGGTTGGGCTGAGAGCCACTCAGGAAGCCGCTACCCACCGTACCGTTCGGGATGGCATCCCCGAATATAACAGCACTAGCACGACTCAGGGCATCATGGTCGAAGTGTTGGTGAATGGTCAAATCGGTTATGCTGCAACCAATTCGCTGACCTTAGAAAGCGTCCAAGCCGCGGCACTGACAGCACAACGTCACGCGATCGCTGCCAGCAAATGGGCAATTTATCCGACTCCGACCGCGGCTCGTCCCAAAGTTGTTGAAGATTACACGTCACCCATTCTCAAGCCATTTGACGCGCTGACTCCGGGCGAGATTAGCGAGATTCTGATCAAAATTTGCCGCACTTTAAAAGTGTCTGATCAAATCGTTCAAACCAGTGCCACCGCCATCACGACTGAAACTGAAACCTGGTTTGTCAGCAGCAATGGCTCTGAGGCACATCAAAAGTTTTGGATGATTAGCACTGATTATTCTGCCACGGCTCAAGAGGGCGCGATCGTGCAGCGGCGATCGAATAATGGCGGAGTTGCACACTGCTATCAAGGCGGTATGGAGTATTTCGTCACGCCTGACCTGTGGGATCGAGTGCAGCGCATCGGGACTCAAGCGATCGAGCTACTCACCGCCGAAGAATGTCCGACAGAAACCACAACATTAGTGTTAGCGCCGGATCAGATGCTGCTGCAAATTCACGAAAGCGTGGGGCATCCGCTAGAACTCGATCGGATTCTCGGAGATGAGCGAAATTATGCAGGTGGCAGTTTTGTCAAGCTAGAAGACTTTGGCAAGCGCGTTTACGGGTCGCCTTTGATGAATATCACCTTCGACCCGACCGTATCGGGACAGTTTGCCAGCTATCGCTTTGACGACACGGGCACCCCGGCTGCTCGTGAATATCTGATCAAAGAAGGCACCTTAATGCGTGGATTAGGCAGTCTCGAAAGCCAAGCTAGAGCCGGAGTTCCGGGAGTTGCCAGCACTAGAGCGTCTTCGTGGAACCGTCCACCGATCGACCGCATGGGCAACCTCAATCTCGAACCCGGAAGTGGCAACCTTGAGGAGACGATCGCCAGCGTCGAACGCGGCATTTTTATGGAAGCCAATCGATCGTGGTCGATCGACGATCAGCGTCACAAATTTCAGTTCAGTTGTGAATATGGCAAATTGATCGAAAACGGCAAATTAACCAAGACCGTGCGAAATCCCAACTATCGCGGCATTACACCTACGTTTTGGGGCAGCCTGGTTAAAGTTGGCGATCGCTCCACCTGGCAAATGTATGGCACTCCATTTTGCGGCAAAGGAGAACCCAATCAGGCAATTCGAGTTGGACATGGATCGCCGATCGCCGTGTTTGCCAATGTTGAAGTCTTTGGAGGCGGATCATGAGCCAAACCGTAAGTTTCTTAGAAAGCAGCTTTGATCAATTGGTTGCAGCGATCGGGAATTCTCTCAAACCTGACGAGCACTTTACGCTGAGTCTCAGCAGTGAGCAGAGCCAATTTACGCGATTCAATCACGCCAAAGTGCGCCAAACCGGATCGGTGAACGATGGCACCTTAGCTCTAACGCTGATGCGAGACCAGCGCAGTAGCTATCACGAGTTTCCCTTCACGGGAGACGTGGAAGTCGATCGCTCACGAGCTAAAACCGCTCTAGAGGCGTTGCGGAAAGAAGTCTCTCAGATTCCAGTCAATCCCTATTTGGTGTTTCCGTCTGGCACTGCGACGAGTCGAGAAGTTTATACCGGGCAGCTTTTGACGATCGAAGAAGTCGTGCCGACACTGTTGCCTGTTGTCGCTGATCTAGATTTTACAGGCATTTATGCAGCGGGTTTGATGATTCGCGCCTATGCCGATTCGGTCGGGCAAAAGCACTGGTTCGCCACCGATTCATTTTCGCTAGACTACTCGCTGTTTACGCCTGACGGGCAAGCCGTGAAAGGAACCTTCGCGGGCGATCGCTGGAATCACGCTGCCTATACCGCCAAAATTCAGGAGTCGAGAACGCAGATCAGTCTCCTCAGCCAAGCTCCCAAATCGATCGATCGTGGACACTATCGCACTTACCTAGCACCTGCCGCGATCGCAGAAATGATCGAGATATTATCTTGGGGCGGAGTCAGTGAGGCATCTTATCAGCAGGGCGGCAGTTGTTTTGCAGCTCTACGCCGGGGGGAAAAGAAACTCTCGCCCAAGTTCACCTTGAGAGAGAATTTCCGGCATGGGTTAGTGCCTCGATTTAACGAATTAGGCGAAGTTGCGCCTCTAGAGTTGCCGATCATTGAAACCGGAGAGATGGTCAATATGCTCGTCTCGTCTAAAACGGCAAAGGAATACAAATTAGCTGCCAATGGTGCAGATCAACAAGAAGGGCTACGATCGCCCGAAATTGCTCCGGGTGACTTGCCCAGCGATCAGATTCTGGAAACGTTGGGCACAGGCTTGTATCTCTCAAATCTGCACTATTTGAACTGGAGCGATCGCCCCACCGGACGGATCACGGGCATGACTCGCTATGCGTGTTTTTGGGTCGAAAATGGCGAAATCGTGGCTCCGATCGAGAACCTGCGATTTGATGACAGCCTCTACCAGTTTTGGGGCGAAAATCTCGTCGCGCTAACCAATTCTCAGGAGTTTATTCCTGATGTAGGCACTTATGAACATCGCAATCTGGGCGGAACTTGGGTTCCTGGCATGATCGTGGATGATTTCACTTACACGCTATAGTCCTTTCACGCAGCGAGTTTAGAACGTTCCTGAAAACACTCTCGTTGCCGGACCTGTCATGTAAATTCGATCGTCGATCGTCCACTCGATTTCTAGACAGCCGCCCGGTAGCTCGATCGTGGCGCGGCGATCGCATCTCCTTGTCAATACACCTGCGACGAGTGAGGCACACGCCCCTGTCCCGCACGCCAATGTGATGCCAGCCCCGCGTTCCCACACACGCATTTTGAGATAGTCCGATCTCACCACTTGAATAAACTCGGTGTTGGTGCGCTGCGGAAAGACAGCATGATGCTCAAACTGAGGACCAATTTGCTCTAAAGGAATTGCTGCTACATCGTCTACAAACGTGATGCAGTGCGGATTCCCCATGCTCACACACGTCACCTGCCAGGTTCGATCGGCGACCTCTAACGGTTGGTCAATCACCCGTTGATCCCCTGCCGCTAACGTCGTCGGAATCTCTGCGGCTAACAGGTGAGGCACTCCCATATCGACTGTGACCTGACCATTTTCTTCAAGCTTTGGAGTCATCACTCCTCCTAGAGTGTGAATCAAATATTTCTGCTTGGCGACTCCACGATCGGCGGTTTCAAGATCGGCTAAAAATCGACCCAGACAGCGAATGCCGTTGCCACACATCTCTGGCTCTGACCCGTCTGAGTTAAAAATTCGCATTGTGTAATCAGCGCCATCGCGTCCCGGTAGGGCAAAGATCACGCCATCTGCACCAATGCCAAAATGACGATCGCACATCTCGATCGCCTGATCAGGAGTCAAACAAGGCTCCGACGACGCACGATTATCGATCAAAATAAAATCATTGCCTAACCCGTGATATTTGACAAATTCGACGCTCATAGATTGGTTAGTGTGTAGGGTTGCAATTGAGGAACAATAAATAAGAGATCAGCAGAATGGTATTCTCACCGCTAACCCCATCATTTTAAGAAAGGAACCCAGCATGGCTATCGAACTTGATACAGGGCTGCCGAGCATTCGTCAAATTCAAACGATTATTCGCGAAGAGACCGAAGTTGAGATGAAACTCGTCACAGGCGACCTGCTGACCGGAAAAATGCGCTGGCAAGATCAACATTGTATCTGCGTGCTGGATCAGTATGACCAACCCGCGATCGTCTGGCGGCAAGCGATCGTTTACGTTAAACCAAAAGCTTAACGCTCTCCTTGCTCCTCCAACACGCTGCTTCCGTTCAGCGAGGGCATCGAAATCGGCAGGATAGAAAGCTCAAGTTTGGGAGAAATCGAGGTAGTGGCTTGATTGAGCGAGTGAAAACTGCCGCACAGCAGTAAGCGATCGCCCGCTTGCACCTCCTCATCATCATCGGGGAATCGT
>JBBQYE010000185.1:0-6530 GCA_038208945.1 Leptolyngbyales cyanobacterium
AACTAAATTCCCAAAATTTAGCCAAGACCTTGCCCAAGATCCCACAACTCGTCGGATTTGGTATGGAATCGCTACGGCTCACGACTTTGAAAGTCATGACGGAATGACGGAAGAGAAGCTTTACCAAAAGCTTTTCGCGACTCACTTCGGTCACTTGGCAATCATCTTCTTGTGGGCATCGGGCAGCCAGTTCCATGTGGCTTGGCAAGGCAACTTTCCTCAGTGGATCAAAGATCCGCTGAACGTCCGTCCCATTGCTCATGCGATTTGGGACCCTCAATTCGGTACGCCTGCGGTAGAAGCGTTTACTCAAGGTGGCGCAAACTATCCAGTAGACATCTCTTATTCGGGTCTGTATCACTGGTGGTACACGATCGGAATGCGAACCAATGGCGACCTTTATGCAGGTGCTATCGGCTTGCTCGTCCTAGCGGCTGTCATGCTGTTTGCAGGTTGGCTGCACCTTCAGCCCAAGTTTCGTCCGAGCTTGGCTTGGTTTAAGAATGCTGAGTCACGTCTAAACCACCACTTAGCAGGTTTGTTTGGCGTTAGCTCACTGGCGTGGACGGGTCACTTAGTTCACGTTGCCATTCCTGAATCGCGTGGTCAGCACGTCGGCTGGGACAACTTCCTAACCACGCTGCCTCACCCTGCTGGGCTGGCTCCCTTTTTCACCGGAAACTGGGGTGCTTATGCGGATAACCCTGACACTGCGAGCCACATCTTTGGAACGGCTCAAGGTTCAGGAACCGCAATCCTCACCTTCTTAGGTGGTTTCCATCCGCAAACCGAGTCTCTCTGGTTGACAGACATGGCGCATCACCATCTGGCGATCGCGGTTCTGTTCATCATCGCGGGACACATGTACCGCACCAACTTCGGCATTGGTCACAGCATCAAAGACATGCTGGACAGCAAGAAGGGTCTGGTGGGCGGCAAGTCAGAGGGTCAGTTTAATCTGCCTCACCAAGGGTTGTATGACACCATCAACAACTCCCTGCACTTCCAACTTTCCCTGGCGCTGGCTGCGTTGGGTGTGATCACCTCCTTGGTGGCACAGCATATGTATGCCTTGCCTCCTTATGCCTTCATGGCGAAGGATTTCACAACTCAAGCTGCGTTGTATACCCATCACCAGTACATCGCTGGATTCTTGATGGTGGGCGCATTCGCTCACGCGGCGATCTTCTGGATTCGGGATTACGATCCGGATGCCAACAAGGGCAACGTGCTCGATCGGGTTCTCCAGCACAAAGAAGCGATCATTTCGCACTTAAGCTGGGTGTCCCTGTTCTTGGGCTTCCACACCCTCGGTTTATACGTTCACAATGATGTAGTGGTCGCGTTTGGAACGCCTGAAAAGCAGATTCTGATTGAGCCTGTGTTTGCACAGTTTGTTCAAGCTGCTTCGGGTAAGGCGCTGTATGGAATGAGCACTCTGCTCTCAGACCCTACTAGCATTGCCTCAACCGCTTGGCCCAACTTCGGGAACGTCTGGCTTCCTGGCTGGCTCGAAGCGATTAACAGTGGCACAAACTCCCTGTTCCTCACTATTGGACCTGGCGACTTCTTGGTTCACCATGCGATCGCGCTAGGGTTGCATACCACGACCTTGGTTTTGGTCAAGGGTGCGTTGGATGCACGCGGTTCTAAGTTGATGCCCGACAAGAAAGACTTTGGCTATAGCTTCCCTTGCGATGGTCCGGGTCGCGGCGGCACATGCGACATCTCTGCATGGGATGCCTTCTATCTGGCAATGTTCTGGATGCTAAACACCATTGGTTGGGTGACCTTCTACTGGCACTGGAAGCATCTGGCAATCTGGTCAGGAAACGTGGCTCAGTTTAACGAAAGCTCAACCTATCTAATGGGTTGGCTACGTGACTACCTGTGGCAGTATTCGGCTCCGTTGATCAACGGCTACAACCCTTATGGGATGAATAACCTGGCTGTCTGGTCATGGATGTTCCTCTTCGGTCACTTGGTCTGGGCAACCGGATTCATGTTCTTGATCTCCTGGAGAGGCTACTGGCAAGAATTGATTGAGACCTTGGTTTGGGCGCACGAGCGCACTCCTCTTGCGAACCTGATTCGCTGGAAGGACAAGCCCGTTGCTATGTCGATCGTGCAAGGTCGTCTAGTCGGTCTGGTTCACTTTACAGTTGGCTATGTTCTTACATACGCAGCTTTCCTGATTGCGTCTACGGCGGGTAAGTTCGGCTGAGTCTGAACTGACGCTATAGATATCTGACGAAGATCCCCTGCCTTAACGGTGGGGGATTTTTTTGTAAATTGCCTGTCTGTCAAATTGAGTACATCGGCAAGATGTTCACATTCGTGAAGAGATAATCAAATTGGCGCGTGCTGCGTCGATCGAGGAAACTTTTGCGTCAAGATTGATTCCTGAGTGGAAGAGCCGTCAGTATAAACACTTGACACACATCAGGGGATGCAGATGAAACTACTGAAATATTTCGACCTTAATCGACGTATATTCAAAACCAAAAGGCTTGATCGCCCAGAGATCACGGAGACTAAGAGCCACTTTATTCAGCAGTGGCTGTCTCCGGTTCCTGAAGTCAGCGTAAAACCGCGTGAGAATATTTTGATGTCTCTCTGGGCAGCATTTACTCAGCGGCAAGAGGGGCAGCTATCATTTGCCGATCAACTGCTGATGTATCTAGGCGTGCTGTTAGGGGTTTATTTTAGCGGCGTAATTCGTGCTCAAAGTTCTAAACCGACGTTTATTCTCGCTGCCTTTATCGCGCTCTCGATCGTGCCTGCCGCTTTTGAGAAGTTGAGCATTAATCCTAAAGCGCCGCTGTTGGTGAAGTTTGGGCTATTTGTGCAAAATGGCGTGTTTTGGGATGTCATGTTTCAAGCGATCGGGACTCGCCGCTAATCGTCTTGCCCCAAAGCCACGACCTGAGCAATCAACCGATCGACCAATCCGAATGGCTTTACCCACTAATCACTGGCTCTTGCTGACAGACAGTGAACTCTATTCTTCCTGATAATTGTCTGTCAGCAACGCCAAAATTTTAATGCCCTGCGTTGCTGAATCTTCCTGTAACCGACGCTTGTGTGGGCAAATGCACTGTGAATTGGGAGCCGACCCCAACCGTAGACTCCACTTCGATCGTGCCTTTGTGCAGTTCGATTAATTGTTTGGCCAGCGCGAGTCCTAACCCTGTGCCTTCATATTGGCGGTGATAAGACGCGTCTAGCTGCCGAAACTTTTGAAACAAAAGCGGAATTTCTGCTTTAGAAATGCCAATTCCGGTGTCTTCAACTCGCAGAATTGCCATCTCTTCGTTTACCCAAACTCTTAGCGTCACACTGCCATTTTCGGGCGTAAATTTGATGGCGTTGCTGAGGAGGTTGGTCAAGATTTGTTTGACTCGCTGCGGGTCGGCTGTGAAGCGATCGCAGAGCGAGTCTTCCCCAAGCCCACTGCGTTTCGTCAATTCCTTAAAAGAGTCTGCTCCTAAATTTAAGTCGAAACGAAGGGCTACCTTTTTCAGGTCGGCTTCTTCTTGCAGAGAGTCTAGTGTCTGCTGTGCCAGTTGACAGAGAGAAAACTCACGGATATCTAACACCGCTTTTCCGGTTTCAACGTGCGACAAGTCTAGAATATCGTTGATCAGCGCCAGCAAATGCTCTCCACGGCTCTGAATCGTTTGCAGATATTCTTGCTGTTTTTGCAGAGTCAGCGCCCCTTTTACATCAGGTTGCCTCAATTGATGACGAATCAGCGTTGCCGCCATGCCGATAATCGTTGTGAGAGGCGATCGTAACTCGTGACTCATGGTAGATAAAAACTCTGTCTTAGCGCGATTTGCCGCCTGAGCATTTGTCAGAGCATCACGAAGAGCTTGAGTCCGATCGATGAGTTGCTGTTCTAAACTTTGAATCTGTTGTTGCAGTTGAGCACAGAACTTTGCCTGATAGATCGCGATCGCTAAACGCTCCATAATCCTTTTTAGAAAGGCTTTCTCGCTCTCTTGCCAGAGACTTGGTTGAGAGCGATAAGCAATCAATAATCCCCACAATTCGTCTCGCACTATAATTGGAGTCACTAGCTCGGCTTGCTCTTGATGGCTTAACCGATGCAAAAAATGAGCGGACGCGGAGTGGGATTCGCGATCGTTCTCCCTCGATTCGTAGGTAATGCCCTCTAGATTAGGTTCAGTCTTTTTCCAGAGCAAAGACCCATCAGGAGCTAGAGCAACCCAACTCGACGGCACCGGGGCGTTGAACTGATAGATGATTAGCCGATCGACTTGCAGAAACTGCCGCACCTGATGAACTGCCGTTTCTAAAATCACAGGCAACTCTAAACTGTGACAGATCAGCATTGTCACTTCATTTAACAAACGCTCTTGTTCTACCTGCTGCCAAAGCGGATCTTCGGGTGCAGAATCTTGATCCGGAGTCAACCGCTCAACTAATCGCAGCGTAAACTGACTCTGACGCTCAGGGTCGTTGGGCTGAAGAGACCGTTTTACTTGCTTAAACTGTTGGAGTAAAGCAGATTTATCAGGCAAAAGAGGTTCTAAGTGAGTTAGAAAGATGGCGATCTCTCTCGGATCGAAGGTCAACCTAGTCTGACACCAGCTGTTAGAAGGGGCAGAGTGCGATCTAGCAAGCTTCTGCACCGTTTGACCTTGCAGAAGGGCGCTAAATCTCGAAGACACTACCACAACGTAGCGATCGGCTCGGCTTGCATCTGATTTCGACGACGAAAGCATCTCCTCTGTCACAATGAGATCGTCGGGTTCGATCATCTGTCTGAGCAGATCGCCAACCTGGTGAAAAACAGTCCAAGGTAGGGTTTGATATGAGCTTTGAGCCTGAGAGCTAGGCATATTTCCTGGTCTGAACATGACAGAAATTAGGATGACTCCGCGAGAGCAGTTGCTGCTATTCCTATCTACACAATGACTCAATTATTGGGGGCAACATGATGTCTAGTTTGAAGCTTTGCTTAAGTTTAGAGGGTGCTAGTAAGGAAGCTTCTCATCATACGGTTTCTCAGGTTTTCATCCTGGAACGAGACAATTATCAGAGGTAGCTCAAGCAGATTTCAGGAACGAGGTGAAGTTCGTTAGATTGAAAGCGATCACACTCGATCCATCGCACCACAAATTCTGTCTTCGTCTCAGTTCCAATAAATTCATCTAGTTGATAAAACTTAGAATCCACTAAGTCAGCTTGATAAATCTGAATCCATTCGTGTCCAGGTTTGCCCTCAGACACAAACAGATTTTCGCTAAATCCTAAATATTGAATGTTGAATAACGCTGCCTGGATTTCTTCTTGAAACTCTCGCCTGAGCGCGTCTAAACTTGTCTCACCAAATTCAACGCCGCCGCCCAAGCAGCGATAGAAAAAACGTTGTTTAACCGAATCGTAGCCTTCAGCGACCAGGATACGATCGCCATCACGAATCAATCCCAAAACCAACGCACGAACCTGCGGAAGTTGATTCATTTAGTTCAAGACCCTAAGAATGATCTCTGACAACTTCAAAAACTCACCGACAGTTTCCTGAAAAGCGTCTAGTACCATAAAGCAAGGAATGAGAAGGGTGAACGATGAGTAGACATTCAAAAATTGAGTTTGGAACCGATGGCTGGCGCGGCATTATTGCTGACGACTTCACGTTTTCTAACGTTTGCAAAGTGACGCGAGCGATCGCCCGTTATCTAGATGTGACTTACTCAAAAGCTCGTCCGGTTCTCATTGGCTACGATACTCGTTTTTTGGCAGATCAGTTTGCTCACACGGCAGCCGCAGTATTAGCGGATCTCGGTTGGAAGGTGCAAATCGTCGATCGAGACTGCCCAACTCCAGTCATCGCCTACAGCGCTCGTCACCTCAACTCGGCAGGCGCGCTGATGTTTACCGCGAGTCATAACCCGGCTCCCTACTGTGGAATTAAATACATTCCCGATTATGCAGGTCCGGCGACGACTCAAATCACCGATGCCATTGTCGCCAATCTCGATCGCATGTCAGATGCCCCTCCAAGCGGCAACTCGTCTGATCGGATTTCGACGTTTGACCCCAAACCCGCTTATTTAGAAGCTATCTACCACATTTTGGATGTCGATCGGATTCGCAATGCCAAACTTAAGATTAAATATGACGCGCTTTATTCGACCTCTCGCGGCTATCTCGATACCGTTTTGACTCACTGCGGCTGCGAAATCGAGAGTTTTCACACCTATCGCGATGTTTTATTTGGCGGCGGAATGCCCGAACCCAAAGGAGAACAACTGACAGGTCTCGTGGATGCCGTAAAGACCAATCAGGCAGATCTCGGACTTGCGACCGATGGAGACAGCGATCGCTTTGGCATTGTCGATGAGCAGGGGACGATTCTCACCCCAAATACCATTCTGCTGCTGTTGGCGCGGCACTTAATTAAAAACAAAGGCAAGCGAGGCGCGATCGTTCGCACGGTTGCCACGACTCGGCTGCTCGACAATTTTGCCGCAATCTATGGGTTAGAACTCTATGAAACT
>JBBQYE010000186.1:0-6481 GCA_038208945.1 Leptolyngbyales cyanobacterium
AAATATAGTCTGTGTCCTAGAGTCAAATCACCATAAACATAGCTTCCGGGAGGGGGCTATTTTTTTGAATAGAATCCTCAAAATGCAAAAAGAGCGAACAGTGTGTCCGCTCTCTTGAATGTCTACAGAGGATTTTAGTTAGAGACTTCTGCAAGCTCAACGACGTGACCAGAGAAATCTTTAACTAAATAGTTAAGTGGTTTCTCACGTCGAATTTTGTGCTTCAGACTAGATGCCTGAACGCGAAGCAGAATTTGGTCTAGACAGTCACGATCGAAGCAAACATGACGCTGACGCTCTTTCTCGCCCAAACTCGCGCCCGAAATGACGTGAAGCTGCGTGTTCTTTTTAAGCTGATACCACAAACCATCGTTGCCGTTGCCTCGTGCCGTCGTGCTGCCCAGATTGCCCGACAGATACATGGGGCTAATGCCTGCGGTGCCGAGCGACTGCTCGTAGTTGTAGTAATAGTGCAATGGCACATCCGCCACCGGGAGATTTAGCATTCCTTCATAAAAATCTCGTGCCAGATCCACATCTGACACCATCACCGTATGCACCTTGGGCGCACTGGTCAAAAACATCCACATAGCAGCCGCGTAAGCACCCAGCAGCATGACCATGATTCCCTGGGTGGAGAATAAACTATCTAATCCCATAGCAGACCAAAACGAGTGGACGATCGTAGCTGATTGACAAACTTAGTGATCAGTATCCCTGACTCTATTCATTCTATCAAGTTCAATCTGAGCAAATCCGTAACAAAGGGGGTAAAAACTTAAAAATTTGGGTGACCAGAGCAAAGATTTAAGCTATCTCAGCCTCAAAAGACGCTACATTTTGCAAAAAAAGATCTCCCGATCGAGAAAGACGCTGTATATAGTTACAATGCACGTCCTATAGTTTGAACCCAAGCTGTGGCTATCCCAACTTTTCCTGAAGCCAATCACCCGATCGTCAAGTCGCTGTCTCACTACAGTGATCAAGAATTATTGACGCTATTTCAGCGATATCCCGATGCTGGGCAGCACTTCACCGCGATTTTTTGCCGATATAGCCCGATGGTATATACGCTGATTCAGCATCGAGCCAAATCGCCCGTTCAAGCTGATTATTTGTTTGCTCGGCTGTGGCGACACCTCTTTTTTGAAATGGGCGGACTCGATCTGCGATCGTTTGGCTCCGAAGAGATCACGTTTCAGAGTTGGTTGATTAACGTCACAGCCCTCTGCATCAATCAAGCAGAACTGCCGCCCGTGGAGGAAATTCACTATAACCTGCGGGCAATGTCGCCGCCCTTTTGGTGTTATCTCGATCGGGCACTCGATCACCTGCCGCCGACGCTGCGATTGATGGTGACGTTGGCGCAAACCTTTCGTTGGAGCGATACGCGAATTTCTGCTTATCTGCAAGCAGAGGGCGAATACGTTCCTCCGGCAGAAGTCAAAGCACGGCTGAGTGAGGGCTATCAGCTACTAGAAACGACTTTGCCAGACGATATTAGAGCTATCTATCTAGATGGGAATGCTAGCGTTCAAGCATACGAATTGGATTCAGCGCCTTTAGAAGCTAGTCTGGATTAGTCACGATTCTGTGTTCGCTTAATATTGCTGGCTGGAGGTTCTGAAATGCGTTGGACGATAGCACGAGTGGCAGTTGGGATGGGATTCGCTCAACTGTTGGCGGGTGGAGTTGCGCTGACTCCAGCGATCGCGTCAGAACTGAGCGACCAGTTAAGCATTAAACTCTACAACGGCACACGCGGAAATTCTCGCGTTGAAGCCGATCGGCTCGTGCGTTTGGGCAATCAGCAACAGCAAGCTGGATTTTCGGACAAAGCGATCGGGTCTTGGCTGCAAGCGCTAGAAATCTATCACGACATCAAAGAAACTGAGGCAGAAGGCACCACCTATAAAGCGCTGAGTAAAGCCTATTCGCAAGTAGGACGGTTTACTGAGGCAGAAGATGCAGTGCGGCGCAGTTTAGCGATCGCCCGTGACACTAAAAATTTCCAAAATCAAATTTATGCCGCCAACAATTTAGGAACCTTGCTGTTACAGCGTGCCAGCGTTTCGGAGGCGCAAAAAGCGTTTGCAGAGGGCTTCAAAGTCGCCAAAGACATCAATGATCCTGCCGGACAAGGCTTATCGTTGAGCAACCTGGGACTCGTCGCCTACGCGCAGGGCAATTACAAGGATGCAATTCGTTACTACGAGCAGGCGAAACCATTGCGCGAACAAGCCAGCGATTCGGGTGTAGCCAACACGCTAAATAATTTGGGCGATGCCTACCAGGCGATTCGCGATTATCGGACAGCACTGGTGAGCTATCGACAAGCGTTGTTTGTCTCACAAAATAGTCTCGATCGTCCCAGTCAGTTCCGCGCGTTAGAAGGGCTGACTCGCGCATTCTACGGTTTGGGGCAAAACTCCAACGCGTCTGAGACGCTCGATCGGCGATTGGCACTGGCGTTAGAGCAAAACGATTCTAAACAGATGATCTCAGCGCTGAAAGGTTTGGCACAATTTTATAAAGCCAAGGGCGATTTGACTGCCGCAGATAGCTATTATCAACAAGCGTTTGCCATCGCTCAAGGCATTAACGACACGCAAGAGCAGCAGGGATTGTTGACACAAATTGGGACGCTACGATCGCGCAAGTTTATTCGTTGATGGGGAGAGAGGGCGATCGTGAATCAAGAAGAAATCTTAAAACGCCTCTATGAGGCTTTCGAGCCTTTTGGCACAAGGATTTCATCAAAACGTGCGAGCAATTCAGCATTGCAATGCCCGCTCTATAAAAACCGACAGCTAATTTTGCTCAGTGATTTTTGGAACCTGTTGAAGAGCAATAAATAATACGCACCAAGTCAAGCTACGCCTCCATACTCTGCAATTTATTCAGAATGTACATTTGACGGTAAATCATGGAACCACTATCACTAGTTGTTGGAAGTGCAATACTTGGCGGTGCTGCTGGAAAATTCACTGAAAGAGCCTATGATTCAGGTTCAAAATGGATCTCTTCCTACTTTAAAGATCACGCCATTCAGTCAGAAGAGCAAGCAAAAGTCAATGGTCTTGATTTCCTTACTGAACTTGCTAACAGGATTAGAGTGTTAGAGGAAAGTAATACAGTTTCTAAAGAGAGGATCGAATCTGCACAAAATCGTCCTGACTTTTCAGCACTTCTAAAGAAGGCTTTACTGAGTTCAGCCGAAACCTCCAGCAACGAAAAACACAAATTATTAGCTACTGTAGTAGCTGAAAAGCTGAGATCAGATGAGGAAAGCACTTTGTCATTAGTTAGTAAGATAGCCTGTGATGCAATAGCTTACGCAAGTATTAACCAGCTGAAGATTCTAGCACTTCAAGTCAATCTATTAGATATTTCACCAGCTAGTATCTCTTCAAGTCTAATCTCTCCTGATCAAGTTCAGAAATGGTTTAGAGATTGGCTAATTAGTCGGCTTATTGTGTTTCACGACTTATCTATTAAACCAATGGATCTTCTGCACTTGGACACTCTATCTTGTGCGCGATTCAATACTTTCCTTGTTCAAGATCTCATAGAGCTACTATCTCACAAAATGTCAGCAAAAGGATTTGAAGATCTTCAGTTCGATGCTGAAGTTTTCAAAAGATCCTCTCTTGGAAATCGTCTTTTTGACCTTTGGGACAAACATAATCTTGCAGGACTAACTTTGACTTCCGCAGGGAAAATTGTTGGCGTATATGCATCCGACTTGTTAACAGGTCAAACAACAAGCATAGATGGATTTGAGTAGCTAGAGTTCGTCTACTGACCAAGATCTCATCACAGATCACTTTAGACTCAGTCGTTTCTGAGTCGCTCCAATGTATTAGGCAAATTAGAAAATTACGATGTGGAGATTGCCAGTTATGACCAAGCCCTCAAATTCAAACCAGATGATGCTGGAACTTACTGCTACAAAGCCTGTTGTTAGGGGTTGCAGAGTCAGATTGATTTAGCGATCGCCAATCTCAAGCAAGCGATCGACCTCGACCCCAAATATCGTGAGATGGCAGAAACCGATGCTGATTTTGATCGGGTTCGCGACGACGATCGTGTTCAAGCATTACTCAGACATTAAGCGACCTGTGGAATCATTGGTTGAGGAGAGGTAATACCTTCTTCCTTCATCACCGTTTTTGAAGGCGATCGTAACGATCACACTCAATTAAAGATGTTTTCAGGTATCTAGTAGGTCTCAGTCGTGATGCATTTACTTAAGTGCTGGGTTGTTTGAAACAGTTCGCAATCGCTGCGTCACCATTGTGGTGCCTCCGTGTCGCACCAACACCGCAGAAATCCAGCGAGCGTCGGGGGTGTTAGAGGCGCGACCGACTTTAAAAATGCCCCCAGACGGGAGTAGTTCTAAATCTGCGATCGTCGGATTTAAGTAGCCGCTCGGTTTAACCAATTCTTCTAGCGCTGACCCCAAGAGCAGATCGCTGCCGAGAGGATCTTGAACGATCGCATCAAAGTTAAAGTCTTGCCCGACTCGCACTTGCTCTGGCAAACTCACCTTCACATCGGGCGGGTTTTCGCCTGACATGACTTTGCTCATCTCGGCTAACACGTCTTGCTGAACGATGGTTTGCCCCTCAAATCGCTGCCGCGATCGCAACGTCGAATCGAGCTTAAGCGGTTGCCCATTCACTGTCTGTGTGCCTGAAATATAAGTCACCGTCTCAGCGCGAATGCCTCTCCCGTCTGGCTGCCAAGATTTTAGCTCAGTGCGATAAGTCAGATTGGGATACTGTGCCCAAAGCTGCTGTAGCGCCTGTTCGAGCGATCGCCGATTTAGCCCATCTGAGTGCGTGAAAGTGGGGCTATAGAACTGCATCACTCCCTGCACGTTCCTGCGATTTGCCGCCGCATCAATCTGCGTCAACGCCTGTTTTAGCTGCGGAGGAGCCGTTTCTGGCGTGGCAGCACTGGCTCGATCGCTCCGTAAGCTTCCGCCTCCCGCGATCACCAGCCCCAACGTCAGCAAAAACAGCGATCGCCACGGGTTCTGTCTAGAATTCTGAGAAGCAAGAGTCGATCGAACAGTCAGAAAATGACGCATAGGAAATCGTTTCAGTGAGTGGGGCAAAGGTCAACCATCTAAGATAGTAATCAATTTACGGAACTCTGTGTGATTGATCATTTGAATTCATAAATGACCGCACCTCGAAATTAGCGGTAAAATCACTCTGTCATTTCCAAAATTGTTCGTGCAATCTACCTCAAAGCCGATTCGTTTATTGATTGCTGCAAGCGGCACCGGAGGACACGTTTTTCCGGCTATCGCCACGGCTGAACAGCTTCCTGACTTTCAAATCGAGTGGTTAGGCGTGCCCGATCGACTAGAAACGCAGCTTGTGGGCGATCGCTATCCCCTACACACTATTTCTGTCACTGGATTTCAACAAAAATTAGGACTCGGCACCTTAAAGATACTTTTAGGATTGATTCGCTCGATTCGTCAGGTCAGAACGCTGCTTAAGCAAGGCAACTTTGACGGCGTATTCACCACGGGCGGATATATTGCGGCTCCAGCGATTTTGGCGGCTCGATCGCTCGGCTTGCCCGTGATTCTCCACGAGTCAAACGCTCTACCGGGAAAAGTGACTCGCTGGTTTGCGCCCTGGTGCAGTGTCGTCGCGATCGGATTTGCCACCGCTGCAACCTATTTGCCTCGCAGTCAAACGATCTGTGTGGGAACGCCAGTGCGATCGCAGTTTCGCGCTGACCTAGACGGTCTAAATGATTTGTCCATTCCTAACCAGGTGCCGCTGATTGTGGTGGTTGGCGGCAGTCAGGGAGCCGTTGCTCTCAACAAAATGGTGCGACAAGCTGCTCCGACTTGGTTTGACGCAGGTGCGTGGATTGTGCATCTCACAGGCGAGAGTGATCCAGACGCAACCAGTCTTCAGCATCCTTACTACGTGGTCTTGCCCTTTTACAATAATATGGCGGCCCTGTTTCAACGGGCAGATTTAGCGATTAGTCGATCGGGTGCTGGCACACTGACTGAGTTAGCGGTCACTCACACGCCATCGATTCTGATTCCTTACCCCTTCGCGGCAGAGGATCATCAAGCCTTCAACGCGGCTATCTTTGCCCAAGCAGGAGCCGCAGAGGTTTATCGACAGGCGGATCTCACACCAGACATTTTAGAAAAGCAAGTTTTGAGGTTGTTGAAATCGCCCGATCGACTTCAGCAAATGACAAAACAAGCCGCCTCTTTAGCTGTCGTTGACAGTGCCGAACAGTTAGCGCAATTGATTCGGCAACAAATCCAGGCTTCTGCTTATAGATATAATCGTGGCTAGGCGCTTTCGGAAAATCTATGAACCTACAGAATCCTCAACCTAGCGGATTAAGAGTGACTCTAAGGCTAGAAACTCAGCCATCAGGCACGATCGTCGCTTCAGTCATCGAATTTCCTGATTGTCGGGTCGAGGCAGCA
>JBBQYE010000187.1:0-6458 GCA_038208945.1 Leptolyngbyales cyanobacterium
TTGCATCGCGAGAGGCGCGATCGCCCTACTACTAACCTGGCAATCATTGAGATTGCACTTTAGTCTTGGTCACTTCGGCTCAGTCGGCTTGTGCCCCCTAAATCCCCCATTCTGGGGGACTTTGAGCAAGGCAGAGTTGCAGAAGCTCAAGCTATTTCTCCCACTCAAAGTCCCCCAATTTTGGGGGATTTAGGGGGCGAAGGAGTTCTGCAACGACAGATCGACCGTTGCCGGGTTAATAAAAGAACCAGAAAGGATGACGCACTACATTTTGCGAAATTCCGATGGTGAAACCCCGGTATAACGGTGAAAGTATTTGGCAAAGTGGCTGTGGTTTGCGAATCCACACTCATTCGTGATGTATGTCACCGTGAGTTCTGGTTTCCTCAAGAGGTGTTTTGCCTGTTCCACACGTTGTTGCATCAGGTAGCGATGGGGACTCATGCCCGTCGATCGCTTGAACATCCGACAGAAATGGTACTGGCTGATGTGCAACTTAGCCGCCATGTCTTCCAGCAATAGCTTCTTGGCTAAGTGTGCGTTGATGTACTCGATCGCCACCTTCAGCATATCTTTGGGCAACCCATCGTCATACGATCGAAAGACATGCTTGCGGGTGGCATAATGCTTGAGCAAATGAGCAGACAACGCCGTTGCTAACGAGTCGGCATAAAACCCATTTCCACCATCAAGCTCCAGATCCGCCTTGAGTGCTAGTCCAATTTGATGGATCAGGCGATCGGCTCTCTTCAATTCCAACAAAAACTCAACTTTATCTGGATTGATTGACTCATAAGCGATTTGGGAAATGAAGGCTGGCTCTAAATAAAAGTGAATAAACTCAACATTCCGACTCCAAGAGCCGCCATAAGGCACATGAGCCGGAAAGATTTGAATATCACCACTGGTGTAGTCATTCGCATCAAACTGTGTGCGGCTCCACTGACCGTCGGAAATCCAATTTACTTCTACAGACTGGTAGCCAAGGGGGAGTACAAGAATGTGCTGAGGATTCTGTAGTTCAGGTAATTCCCACGCTGGCTGACGATAATGAGCGAGATGGATATTTCTCCAGCTTGATTGATAGCTGGTTAAGACAGGCAAGTTGGGTAAAATCTGTGGAGGCACATCCTGAAGGAAGTCAACCTTCACGGGCTGTTCTGTTGGCATGATGCTCATCTCTCAGTAGATGGTTAACCAAAAACCCTGATCAGCGAATATTATCAACCAAGGAGCTAGTGAGAGTGAGTGTCTCAACACACTAATTAACAGCAGATTCAGAAGTTTGTATTCAATGACTCAGAATGACAGACATGGCGAGGCAGGTGTCTGAAAAGATTCCCATGAGTTAGATTTGGGGTTTCTAGAAGTCAATAAACAGTACGACAACATTCTTTCCCAACATCTCTATGAATCTAATTAAGCGCGTCGCGATCGTAGGCGGAACTCACGGCAACGAATTCACCGGGGCTTATCTAATCAAAAAGTTTGAGCAATATCCAGAATTAGTGCAGCGATCGAGCTTTGAGACGCTGACGCTACTCGCAAATCCAAAAGCCTTTGCTGCCGCACGTCGATACGTCGATCGAGATTTGAATCGGGCATTTCTGACGCAAGATCTGCAAAACTCCACGCTTTCTGACTACGAGGCGCAGCAAGCGAAAGCCATTGCTCAACAACTCGGACCCAAAGGTAACGCGCAAGTTGACGTGATTATCGATTTGCACTCCACCACCGCTAACATGGGACTGTCTCTTTTGTTGGCAAATCGCAGCCCTGCAAGTTTGCAGCTAGCCAGCTATGTCAGTTCGATCAATCCGCTTGTGAAGGTTTGTTCGCCCCATCCTGAGTCAGAAAGTGCGGGTCTACGATCGCTCTGTGATCTAGGATTCGTGATTGAAGTCGGCGCGATCGCTCAGGGTGTGCTGAATGCTAGCTGGTTTCAGAAAACAGAAGAACTGATTCACGTCATTTTGGACTATCTGCAAACCTGCAACCAAGGGACTTATCCGATCGGTGAAAGCCCTCTCATCCTTTACGAAACGATCGCTACGATCGACTACCCACGCCGAGTAGCCGGAGAGATTCAGGCAATGATTCACCCCGATTTGCAGGGGAGAGACTATGAGCCGCTCAACCCCGGCGACCCACTGTTTTTGGGATTAGATGGGCAAACGATCGTTTATGAGGGCACCTCGATCGTCTATCCCATCTTCATCAACGAAGCCGCTTATTACGAGAAAGGTATTGCGCTAACCCTGACTCAAAAGCAGACCATTAATGTCCCTAAAATCTAATTTGGCTAGAGTGAATCATTCCCATCTGTCCACACGCATCCGTGTAATACCAATTTCCTTTAGCGCCATAGGTGTTAATGGGAGTTTGCTTATTCAATGAACAGATAATTTGACCGTTGGGCGAGTCTCTGATATTTGAAGGAGGATTGATTACAAACGCTTGAGCAGCAATCGTCTGATGGGATGCCCGATTTCTACAAACCGCGTTTAGCATTGTCTGAGTTGCCTTAGACTGCGGATGATTGACGGTCTTTTCAGGAAACGTTGTCCAGGTTCCTGCCTGACAGTTAGCTTGACTGTAAATCTTCTCACTGCCTAAGAAATAGACAAAATCAACACTGCGATCGCTGACTCTCTGAGTCGAACACAGATCGACATTAATCGTTTGCCCATTAGACGCTTGACCTGCATAGTAATTACAATTTTGTGCCACCGCAATTCTAGGAATATTAACGCTAGCGGTGATTGCCAATGCTGCGGTTAATAATTTTACTGATGTATTCACGTTTAATGACTCAATTCAATGATGACTTCTACAGTAATCTCAGTCAAATTCCCGAAATCATCTTTTAATTGGAATGCCACAACGAAAAACCAGTCCGGCACTTTTCTAAGCAGCAGACTGGTTCCAATTTTTCCACTAAAAATGTGTGGAGAATTATTTTACAATGCCCAACAGCTCATTTGTTGCAGAGGTTGAGAGGGTTGGAGCAGCCGAGAAGTGAGGAAGATCGTCTAGAGATTTGCCAGCCACGAGTGGAATCGAATTCCGAACGTGGGCGGCGATTTGAACGGTCTTCGCATCGTAGGTTTGAGTAATCATCTTTGGGTATAGCCCGATCGCAATAATCGGTACAAGCAAACACGCTGCAATAAACGATTCGCGAGGCTTTGCATCCAGAAAGAACTCTCCGGCGACTGCCTTTCCTTCCTGACCATAAAACACTTCACGCAGCATCGACAGCAGATAGATCGGAGTCACAATCAGACCCACTGCTGACAACAGCACGACCACAGCTTTGAAAGTCGGATTGTAGGCATCGCTCGTCGTAAATCCGAGAAACACTGCCAGTTCTCCAACAAAGCCGCTCATTCCGGGCAGCGCTAGAGATGCCATCGACCCAACGGTAAACAGAGCAAACACCGTCGGCATCTTCTTCGCCAAACCGCCTAGTTCGTCAAGATTGAGGGTGTGAGTCCGATCGTAGGTGACCCCTGCCAAGAAAAACAGCGCCGCCGCAATCAGTCCGTGAGACACCATCTGAAGCACTGCGCCACTCGTCCCAATCTCAGTAAACGAGGCAAGACCCAAAATCACAAACCCCATGTGCGAAATCGAGGAGTAAGCCATGCGTCGCTTCAGGTTACGTTGAGCAAACGAAGCCAGCGCACCGTAGACGATATTGACGATCCCCAAAATAGCCAGCACCGGGGCGAAAAAGACGTGAGCGTTGGGCAGCATCTCCATGTTCATACGAATCAGCGCGTAGCCACCCATCTTGAGCAGAACGCCTGCCAAAATCATTGAGACGGGAGCAGATGCTTCGCCGTGAGCATCGGGTAACCAGGTGTGAAAGGGAAAGAGCGGCAGTTTGACCCCAAAGGCAACTAGAAACCCAGCATATGCCAGCAATTCAAACGTTAGTGAATACTCTTTTAGCCCTAGCTCGGTCATGTTGAAGGTCACATGATCCCCAGAAAAAGCCATTGCTAAAGCAGCAATCAAGATAAAAATAGAGCTGATCGCGGTGTAGAGAATAAATTTAGTTGCCGCATACAGACGCTTGGGTCCGCCCCAAATCGCGATCAAAATGTACACAGGAACCAGTTCAATTTCCCACATCAGGAAGAACTGAATCATATCCTGGGCGCAGAATACGCCGATTTGAGCGCTGTACATTACCAGCATTAGAAAGTAGAACAGGCGTGGTTTTTCGGTGACTTTCCAACCCGCCAGAATGGAGAGAGTCGTCACCAACCCCGTAAGAACGACGAGGGGCATTGAGATGCCATCGATCGCCAGTGACCAGTTGATCGCAATTTGAGGCATCCAGGTATAGCTTTCAGCGAGTTGGAAACCAGGATTCTGAAAATCGTAGTGCTTCCAGAAGGCGTAAACCATCAGCACAAGGTCAGCCAGACCGACGCTAAGAGCATACCAACGAACCGTTTTGCCTTGCTTGTCAGGAATGACCGGAATGAAGAGAGAGGCTGCCAGGGGCAACAAGATGATGGTCGTTAACCAAGGAAATTGAGTACTCATCATGAGAACAAAAATGTAGGGATGAAGGGAGAGGGTTCTGTTTGATGTAACGCACCTGCACCAGACCTGTTGAGAAACCCGTTGATCACAAGGAAGAGGTTGAAGAGTAACGAACCCACTTACGGAGTGATGTCAGGAAGGCAGGAGAGTTGAACGAATGAGAATTTGTACTTACCGAGTCATCTTACCTCACTTTATTAAGTTAAGTAAACTTTAGCAACAGAATATCTTAACTTTTGAGAAAGGTGATGATTGGAGATGCTCAAGAAGGCTCTGACTATAGGTTTCAAAAGCGAGTAGCATCATATTCTTGATTTCGAGCAATGGCTACATTGACCTCTCAACACTTTGTAATATCCTAGTTGTAAAGAAACATAACAACCAAAATCTTAACAATTGGACGAAATTCAGCCTTAGTGAGTGTTCCGAGACTTTTCAAGTAAGCCGACAAAAAAAGGAGGCACAAACTTTGTCCTTCCTTGGCTTCTGTGCAGAGCTTTGAGGGGAACTTGTTTTCTCAAGTCGGAGGTTTATTGAAATATTCAGTCGTCATCAAGCCAGAGCGACTAGAGCGACGGGTATAGTTCTTCATCATGTAGCTGAGATCTTCCGGATTGAGCGCGACTGACACAGCATCACTCTGGCTGACCATACCGCTTTCATAAAGGTCAAAAAGCGCCTGATTGAGCGTTTGAGAGCCGTCTTTACCCTCTTCCATCAGTTGATAGATTTCGTCAA
This sequence comes from Leptolyngbyales cyanobacterium, assembly GCA_038208945.1. Taxonomy (GTDB): domain Bacteria; phylum Cyanobacteriota; class Cyanobacteriia; order Leptolyngbyales; family Leptolyngbyaceae; genus Phormidesmis_A. The sequence goes on from JBBQYE010000187.1 coordinate 5,299, forward strand.
TGCTGCCTTTTTGCAGATAGTCGCGGATAGTGTCCGTGTTGAGCATGATTTCTAGAGCGGCAATCCGTCCTCCTTTCACCGTCGGCACCAATGCCTGACCGACGACTGCCCGCAATCCTTCTACGATTTGCAGTCGGACAACATCCTGTTCTTCAGGCGAGTAGAAATTGAGCAATCGCTTAACAGCATTTACCGTTCCTTTGGTGTGGAGAGTGCCGAGGACTAGATGCCCTGTAAGAGCGGCTCGAATTGCAGTATCGACGGTTTCTCGATCGCGCATCTCCCCGATCAAAATAATGTCTGGGTCTTGCCGCAGGGCTGCTCGCAGTGCCTCTTTAAATTCCTGCGTGTGCAGTCCGACTTCTCGCTGGGTGATTAAACACTGATTCGAGGTGTGGACATATTCGATCGGGTCTTCGATCGTCACAATCTTACGCGACAGCGAATCGTTGACGTGACGCAGCATCGCCGCTAAGGTCGTAGACTTGCCAGAGTTGACAGGTCCAGTCACCAATATCAAGCCTTGCCGCTCTTCTACCAGCTTGCTCAAGACATCAGGAAGCCCCATTTTGGCGATCGTGGGCACCTCTAGAGAGATTAATCGCAGCACCATCACGCCACCCATAACCGATTGAGCACAGTTGACTCGACAGCGCACCAACCCTTTATAAAAGATTGCAGTGTCTAACTCTTGGCGTTTGCGAAACTGCTCTATCTGCTCTGCTGACAAGACTTCTCCTAAAAACTCCTCGAACTGCTGGGGTGTCAGCGTTCCATATTGCTCTTGAAGCCGAATGTGTCCCTGGATGCGATAGCGCGGCACCTCACCGACTTGCAGATGAATGTCAGAAGCCCCTTTTTTGCAGCCATCATCGACCATTGCCCGAATCGTGCCCTGCCGCTCTAGCTCACTGGGGAGATCCAGCACGATCGAGCTTAGGCTCATTGCCTGTACGCCCTGCGTCGTCGGACCGCAGTTGACCCGCGCTTGCATAAAGCCTGGAATTTGAGCATTCGTATCGAGCTTTTGGGCTTCGCGGTAATGTTTGAGTTGATCAGGGTTCAGCACCTCTTGCACATAGTGACTGAAGCGATCGGGCGTGAGAATCGGCAAATGGTCTTGCGAGATCAGCTTTCCGTGAACGCGATAAAACGGGGTG
>JBBQYE010000188.1:0-6421 GCA_038208945.1 Leptolyngbyales cyanobacterium
GCGGACGACGATCGCGATCGCAGCGGCTAAAAAACTTGCCCCGCAAGGTAAACGAGTTTTACTCCTCGGACAGGATTCTAGTCCGGCGTTTGGCGCGGCACTGGGCGCGACTCTCAGCCTCGACCCGCAAGAAATTTCTCCTAATTTGCACGCCGTTCAACTCCAGACCGCCACGCTGCTAGAGCGCAGTTGGGAAGAGGTCAAAAAGCTAGAAGCGCAATACCTCCGCACACCTTTTTTTAAGGAAGTGTTTGGGCAAGAATTGGGAGTGTTGCCCGGAATGGACACCGCCCTGGCGTTGAATGCAATTCGAGAATATGACGGCAGTGGCAAATACGACGCGATCGTCTACGACGGATCAGGCGATCAATCCACGCTGCGAATGCTGGGGCTGCCCGAAACGATTAGCTGGTATATTCGTCGTTTTCGCAAACTGTTTGTCGAGTCTGACTTGGGAAGAACGCTATCCCCTGCAATTCAACTCGCAGCAAGCACAGTTCTGACCAATGTAAGTTTTGTAGGAGATAATTTTGCCCAACCTACGGGTCAGGTGAATGATCTGCTGGAGCAGGGAAAGCAAGCGGTCAATAATCCGCAGCGAATGGCAGCTTATCTGGTGACGACAGACGACTCTGCCGCGATCGCCACCGCTCAATATCTTTGGGGCAGCGCTCAACAAATCGGGCTAACGGTTGGCGGAGTCATTCTCAACCGGGCATCGGGAACCCAGGGTGAACTGTCTGCCTTTGACCCGCTTTTGGTGACGACGATCCCGATTCAGTCGATTAACGATTGGCAACCTTTGATCGATGGTTTGCCAAACTTTCAAGATCAGGCAACTCAGGCTCCTCGCCCGATCGCGGTGAATGTCTCTGAGCGCAAAGTTTCTCTCTTTTTGCCAGGGTTTGACAAGAAGCAAGTCAAACTGACGCAATCGGGTCCTGAGATTACGATCGAAGCAGGTGACCAGCGACGTAACGTTGATTTACCGCTCCAATTGCGTGGGCAACCCGTGAAAGGTGCTAAATTTCAAGACGGCTATCTGATTATCTCGTTCTAGACCTTCTCACAATCTTTTGCTATGCCTGACTCATCCCCTGAGATTGAAGTGACTTCTAGTTCCCCAGACGCTTTGCCAGACACTGTAGTAGACGACCGCAGCGCAAAAGCTCGTCAACTCCTGGGCATGAAAGGAGCTGACGTGAAAGGATCTTCGATCGCGAAGATCCGCTTGCAGTTGATGAAGCCGATCACCTGGATTCCGTTAATGTGGGGCATCCTCTGCGGTGCTGCATCGTCTGGCAACTATACGTGGACGCTAGAGAATGTGCTGATTTCAGCCGCTTGTATGCTGCTGGCAGGTCCTCTGCTGACGGGCTACACGCAGATTCTCAACGACTACTACGATCGTGAGATTGATGCCATCAACGAGCCTTATCGACCGATTCCGTCTGGGGCGATTTCTCTGCCTCAAGTGGTGGTTCAAATCTGGGTGCTGCTGTTTGCAGGAATTGGGGTTGCCTATGCGCTCGATCGCTGGGCAGGGCACGAATTTCCTACGATTACCGCATTGGCGATCGGGGGGTCTTTCCTGTCCTACATTTACTCTGCACCGCCGCTCAAACTCAAGCAAAACGGCTGGGCAGGTAGCTTTGCGTTAGGTGCTAGCTATATTGCGATTCCTTGGTGGACAGGGCACGCCCTGTTTGGCGAGTTGGATATTACGATTATGCTGCTGACGCTTTTCTACAGCTTCTCAGGATTGGGAATTGCGATTATTAATGACTTCAAGAGCGTGGAGGGCGATCGGCAACTCGGACTCAAATCGCTCCCCGTCATGTTTGGCGTCACCAACGCGGCTCGGATTTGTGTTGCCATGATCGACCTCTTTCAAGTCGGAATTGCTGCCTATTTGATCAGCATTCATCAAAATTTGTACGCAGTCATTCTAATTCTGCTGATCATCCCTCAAATCACTTTTCAGGATATGTATTTCCTGCGCGATCCGCTCAAAAATGATGTGAAATATCAGGCAAGCGCTCAACCCTTTTTGGTGCTAGGAATGTTAGTGGCGGCTTTGGCATTTGGTCATGCTGCACTTTAAGTCGCCTTAACTCTATGCTCTGATTATTCAGAAGTCATCACATTTTGACGCATACGGTTGACTATATGAGCGCTTTCGGTCAATCTGAGTTTCAGAATTGTGATCTCAATTTTTGATTAAAGAGTCGAAAGTCCTATTGGCGTTGTCAGGCATGAACGAGTGACAGAGGATGGCTCAAACCCCACAGTGCAGATCTTAGAACTCCAAAGCAACCAGACTGGAAGCCATGACTGACGAACCAAACAAAAATCGCCAAATGGCTCCACGATCGCGCCGTTCTCAAAAAAATCGCAGATTCGCGAACTTGCTGAACAATCTTCGGCTACCGAGATTGCAGGCACGCCTTGATGAAGCGGGCGGAAGGTTGAATGAAGTTGGGCAAAGACTGCCGCCTCCGCTTAAAGCTCCTGTTGTGTGGCGGCGACTGCTTTGGTTGGGGATTTTGGTCGGCGGCTTTGGAGCCTTTAAGCTTGCAGCATGGCAGATCGATCGTAGCCTCCCTAACTCTGCTGATTTGGCAGTGTTTGCACGTCCCGGCACTCTCACAATCAAGGCTTCAGACGGCAGTATCTTGCACCAGCTAGGACCTGCGACTCGTGAAAAGCTGACGATCGCCCAAATTCCCAAGCCGTTGATCCAAGCGTTTATTGCATCAGAAGATCGGCGTTTTTATGAGCACACAGGCGTAGACTATCAGGCGATTGTGCGCGCGATCGGACGTAACTTAACCTCTGGTGGATTGGTCGAAGGCGGCAGCACAATCACTCAGCAGTTGGCTCGTGTCGTGTTTCTCAACCAAGATCGAAGCATCGGGCGCAAAGTCAGAGAAGCTCTCCTCGCTCAAAAGCTGGAACGAGAAGTCGATAAGCAAACGCTTCTAGAACGATATTTGAATCTGGTTTATCTGGGTTCTAATGCCTATAGAGTCGGGGACGCGGCTTGGATTTATTTTAGTAAATCGGTCAATCAGCTAACCCTTTCAGAATCTGCCACGATCGCCGGACTCCCCCCCGCTCCTAGCCTTTATTCTCCCATAGTCAGTTTACAAAAAGCAAAAGAGCGCCGGAATGTCGTGCTAGACAAGATGGTTGAAGCAAAATACATTACCCAGACAGAAGCCGCGACTGCTAAGGCTGAAGATCTGGAAATCAAACCCAGCTCGCCCAAAAAAATTGAGAGTGATTCCCCCTACTTCACTTACTATGTGCAGCAGCAGTTGCCCAAATATGTTTCTAAACAGGCGCTTGAGGCAGGCGGAATCACGATCGAGACGACGCTAAACCCAAAGTTTCAAAAAGCGGCAGACAAAGCGATCAAAGATGCCATTGAGGTCGATGGTGCCTCTCAGGGGTTTAAGCAAGCGGCAATGGTGGCGATTGATCCCCGAAATGGGGAAGTGCGGGCGATGGTTGGCGGCTACGATTTCTATAAAGAAAGTCAGTTTAATCGAGCAACTCAGGCACAGCGTCAACCGGGTTCAACCTTTAAGCCCTTTGTTTATACGACCGCGATCGCTGCTGGGTTTTCTCCCTATCGTTCTTATTTAGACGAGCGCTTCATGGTAGATGGCTATCAGCCTAAAAACTACAGCAATAAATACAAAGGTTGGATCAACATTCGCGATGCCCTGACCGCCTCGGTAAATGTGGTTGCCGTCAAAACGCTAATTGATGTCGGCTTTGATCCCGTCATCAAAACCGCCAAAAGTATGGGAATTCACTCAAAGTTGAATCCGACTTATTCAATGGCTCTGGGTGCTTATGAAGTCAATCTCCTAGAGCTAGTCAATTCTTATGGCACGCTGGCTGCTCAGGGTAAAGCGATCGAGCCGCATGGCATTCGTCGGATCATCAACGCCAAAGGCAAAGTGCTGTATGACGCTGACTTTAAAAACAAGCAAGTCGTTGATGCAGACACAGCCGCCATCATGACCTGGATGCTGCAAAGTGTTGTCTCTGATGGCACTGGGCGGCCTGCTCAAATCGATCGACCCGTCGCAGGCAAAACAGGCACCTCTGAGAACGCGCGCGATTTGTGGTTTGTAGGCTATATTCCTCAGCTAGTAGCGGGGGTCTGGCTGGGCAATGATGACAATAGCCCCACCTGGGGAAGCAGCGGCACCGCTGCCTATGCCTGGCACCAGTTTATGAAAGAATCAGTCGGGGGAATGCCTGTGCAGAAATTTCCACAGGTGCCTGAAAACTTGGACGATCGTAAGGGCACCATCAAAGCTAACCCCGTAAAACCCAATCGCATTCGATCTCTCGGTAGCTCTGCCGATTCAGATGAGTCTCAGAGTGAGCGTCGTTATGATGCCCCCGCAGAAAGCAGCTACTCAGAGCCAAACGCAGGGCGATCGTATAAGCCAGCCCCGGCTGATCCACCCCCCGCAGAGCGTGCGCCTGAGCCAGCTCCTCGTGAAAAGGCTCCTCCTCCAGAGTCGGTGTCTCCTTCAGAACCTGCCCCCCGCAAAGAAGCTCCGGCTCCGGCTGATCCGGCTCCAGCTTCTTCAGATCCGCTGCCTCCGTCAGGGAACTGAGGAATAGCAAAGAGGATCAAACCTGTGGTGGATGCAGTGTGATACTGACTCTACTATCCTGACCCTAGTAAAATATTTGAGGAAATGTAATCATGAATTTTCTTATGGATGTGTCTAGCTATGGCGGTATGAATTTTCCAGTGTCTGCCGCGGTGGTTTATGTCGTTGGGTTTATTGCAGCCGTTACCTTTGGTTCACTTGCCTGGTATAACTCTAAGCGTCCAGTGGGTTGGGAAAACAAAGAGCGTCCTGATGTTGTGCCAGAAGTTAAAAAAGAAGAAACGCCTGGGTTGTAAGACGACTTGGGGTTTTAAAATTCGGCTAGCCAACGCTGATAGAGTTTGCGAATTATAGACAAAGTTCTGCTGTAGAAAGGCTCTGACGCGTTGGTCGAGCCGATCAACTGCAACCTTGAGAGCAGTTTGGCTTCTTCGTTTGCCACCATCCCATCGCTATAAATCAGAGCGCTAATCGACTCGATTAGAGTTTGGCAAGTTTCTGAGGTGGGACGATCGCCTAAATAATCTCGCAGCCACTGATAGCATTCTTCTGGCTTCACGGCTCGAAATTCATGTAAAAGTGGCTGAATCTCAAGATCGTCCGCTACACCTTTTTCCTTAGCAACCTGATGGAGATATTGCCGCTCTTCGGGCTGGATCTTGCCGTCTAGCCAAGCGACCCCGATTAAGATTTTGACGAGAGTCTTAATGTCAGTTGTCACAGGTTATTTCTCCTCTGCCCTACACTCGCTTTAGTCTTATCATAAAAAATCCATCCATGCCCTGCTGAGGAGGCAGCACTTTTGCCCATCCTTCAGGGTGCAAAAATGGAGCGAGCGGCGAATCAGACGCTGGACGATCGACGCTCCAATCAGAATTTTTGCTCAAAAAGTCTTGAATCACAGATTCATTTTCGGCAGGATGTAGGGTGCAGGTTGCGTAAACTAAGATGCCGTTTGGCTTAACCCAAGATGCGGTGTGATTGAGAATTTCTCGCTGAAGCTGAGAGAGTTCTTGAACGGTTTCGGGAGTCTGTCGCCATCGGGCATCGGCATGACGATTCAGGGTTCCTAACCCAGAGCAAGGGGCATCAATGAGGACTCGATCGCACTGCCCGACAAGCTGCGGCAGTTCTCGACTGTCTCCGATGCAAATTTGAATCGATTTTAGGTTCAAGCGATCAACAGTCTGCTGGAGACGTTTTAGACGAGAAGGCGTGCGATCGCACGCCCAAACCGTCCCGCTATCAGCCATCAATTCTGCGAGGTGCATCGTTTTCCCTCCCGGAGCGGCGCAGGCATCAGCGATGGTTTCGCCCGACTGCGGGTCGACGAGATAGCCGACCAGTTGAGCGCTGCTATCCTGAACAATCCACCACCCTTCTTGAAACCCTGGTAATTTTTGAATAGCACCTGAGCCTTGGGGCAGTCTCAACGCTTGGGGCAGATGAGAAACTCTTTGGACTTGAATGCCTACAGACTGCATCGCGGCTTCGACTTGAGCAAGTGACGATCTCAGAGTGTTTACCCGCAAATCAATGTGCGGTGGCTGATTCATATATTCGCAGAGCTGTTCTGTTTCTGCGGTGCCAAACTGATCCAACCACACTTGCACAATCCAATCTGGGAAACTGTGCAGAACTCCCAATCGCTCGATCGGATGGTCAGGGAGTTGTAAGGGATCGCTTGGTGACGCTTCGGACGATCGAATGTATTGCCGCAATAATCCATTTACAAATCCAGTTAAGCCAGAGAATCCGTTTTGCTTGGCTAATTCGAC
>JBBQYE010000189.1:0-6379 GCA_038208945.1 Leptolyngbyales cyanobacterium
AACGAAGATCAGATCTAGCGATCGACTTCTATGATAAATTCCTCCTATAGATAGGCGTTGTCAGCACGATCGCCTCTCTAAGCTTGGGCAAGTTGTCATTGAGAGAATTTGCTATGAGCAGTGAGCCGACCGGGAGACTTCCCGACCTAGACAGTGATGATGCAGAAGAGCGGAAAGCAAAGACCGTTAACCCAATGGATCTCGTGTATCCAGGGGATATGTAGGCGACCCTAGAGAACTGGTTGAAAATCCGGCGGTGACTCCAGAGATGCCAAATGAGCCGGGAGATTTGCGGACGGATGAAATAGATGGAGATTAATAGTCTGAGATTGCGAGTATCTAATCTTGCACAAGCCTACTGACTCGTGTCATTAGACCTAGAGAAGGCAGCGAGATAGATACTTCGATCGGATGATGATAAGTTCTTATCGTAAAACTAGAGTGTTGCGATAAACGACCACTCAGAAGAATTAATATAGCACTACGGAATTTCATTAAGACGCTGGGTTGCGGTCGAATCAACAAGGGGCTTAAGCCCCTTGTTCTAAGACATCGGCGTAGGACTATATCGATAGGTTATTGCCCCCATTCAAACATCAGTAAATCTCTTTAGCAAATCGTTTTTCAAAAACTAGCTCCCAGACTATTGCCTTTACTCAGCGTGCAGTCATGAAAGTTGCCCTCGTCCATGACTATTTGACGCAGCGGGGTGGAGCAGAGCGAGTCTTTGAGTTGCTCTGCAAACATTACCCTGATGCAGATATTTTCACTTCTCTCTATGATCCCCAGCATTCGATCGACTTTGGCGATCGTCAAGTCTACACCACTTACTTGCAGCGAATTCCTTCTGCGGCTAAACACTTCAAACTGTTAGCTCCTTTCTATTATTCGGCGTTTCGTGCCCTTGATTTGAGTAACTATGATTTGATTATCAGCAGCAGCACAACGTTTGCAAAAGGAGTAAAAAAGCGTCCTGATGCAAAGCATGTTTGCTTTTGTCATAATGTCACACGTTTTTTGTGGGACACCAAAACCTATCTGCGAGAATATTCGGCATATCGACGGTTTTATCCCTTAATCGAGGCGCTATTTCAACAAATGCGAAAGGCAGATCTGGCGTTTTCTCAAGAGCCAGATTTATATATCGCAAACTCTAGCGTTGTGGCACGGCGGATTCAAGAGATCTATAAAAAACCCGCTTTGGTCGTTAATTATCCGATCGACAGTGGTCAGTTCACGTTCTCAGACCAAAAAGAAGACTTCTATCTAGCGTCAGCTCGGTTACTCAGCTATAAACGGATCGATGTCATTGTTGAAGCGTTTAACTGGTTAGGATGGAAGCTCGTGATTACGGGAGATGGGCCAGAACGAGAAAATTTGCAGGCTCGTGCTCTCAAAAACATTCAATTTTTGGGTCACGTTAGCGATGCCGATCGTAAACATCTACTGGCGAAGTCTCGATCGGTGATTGTGACGGCGCTTGAAGATTATGGTTTGGTTCCGATCGAGGCAAACGCCAGTGGAACGCCCGTGATTGCCTATGGTGTGGGAGGCGTGTTAGATACCCAAATTCCTGGCAAGACAGGCGTTTTCTTTAAGTCACAAACGCCAGAGTCGCTGCATACTGCCTTGCTCGACGCAAGCGAGATACCTTGGGACTACAGCACCATTCGTCACCATGCCCTCAGTCATTTCTCAGAAAGCGTCTTTTTCGACTCGGTGGATCGGGTGGTCAAAGAGGTCTGTCTGTCATAGCAGCGATGGCTTTAACAACTCAACGTTCTTTCAGTTAAGGAGTTCCTGTCGTGGCTCAGAGCAATCTAAATTTAATCGCGGTTGCCGACCCTGATCCGGGATATGGACAACTGCTTTCGGTGTTGATGCGGCGGCGGCTGTGGCTGATTGGTGGGTTGGGGCTATCGCTGCTGGCGGCTGCGGCGTTAACGCTGTTTTCTAAACCGACTTATCGTAGCTCAATGCAACTGTTGAGCGAGTCTAATTATCGCAGCCGCAAAACAGATGCGAACGCCAACACTCCATCGTTTGCAGACTCGAATGTTGAGATTGACAACGCCACGCAGTTAAATTTGATGCGATCGTCACAACTTTTGCAAAGAGCGGTGGATCAGTTAAAAATTAGCGACCCCGATCTAGAGGTGGATGACCTGCAAAAAGGACTTACCGTTAGTCAAGTGATGGAGCAGCGAGGCAACGACAAGATCAACACCAGCATTTTTGATATCGCCTACGTTGACCACGATCGTCAAAAAACTCAAGCTGTTTTGCAGGCGATTCAGCAGGTTTATCAGCAGTATAATCTTGAGCAGCAAAAGTCGAGATTGACCAAGGGCTTAAGGTTTATTGACGAACAGATTCCCATAGTTGAGGCGCGAGTTAATCAGGCAGAAGCCGCACTAGAGCAATTTCGCAAAACTCAAGATTTGATTGATCCCGAACTTCAGTCAAAGGCAACGGTTGATTCTCTCGCGGCGGTGCAGAGAGATCAGCGGACAAACCGGACTGAGTTGCAGGATCTGCAAGCTCGCTATGGGGCACTTCAGCAGCAGCTAGGACGATCGCCTCAACAGGCTGCGATCGCGGCGCGATTGAGCCAGTCTCCTCGCTATCAGGCGTTGCTTAACGAGATTCAAAAAACCGAGGTGGCGACCGTTCAGCAGCAGTTACGGTTTAAAAAGGGTCCGTTTATCGATCAGCTTCGCGAACAGCGACAGAGACAGCAAGCCCTCTTGCAGCAAGAAGTGCAGCGCATTTTAGGAGCGCAGGCAGGGGCGATCGCTCAGTCGGGTGATAGCTTGATCTCGATCGGACAGCTTGGAGAAAACGACCTCAAATTTGCCAGCTCACTGGTGGAGTCTCAAGTCAACTTAGTGGCGGCTCAAGCGCGCGATCGTAGCCTCACCAACAACGAGCTACAGCTTCGGGCTGAGCTAAAGCGATTTCCGAGTCTGCTGGCTGAATACAATCGCCTTCAGCCTAATGTGCAGGTAAATCGTGACACCCTACAGCAGTTGCTCAAAGCCAAACAGGATCTAGGGCTAGAAATCGCCCGTGGCGGGTTTGATTGGCAGGTGGTTGAGCAGCCAAAAGTTGGGCGACAAACCGGTCCGAGCTGGCTGCGAAATCTGCTGCTAGGAGCCGTGGGTGGCTTGATGTTAGGAGGGGTTGCTGCCTTCTTGCGAGAAGCTGCCGATGATGCGGTTCGCACCTCTGAAGATTTCAGGAGGCAAGTTTCGCTCCCGCTGTTGGGCATGGTGCCAGATGTGCCATTGGGAGAGATCAGTTCTCGATCGATGATGCCTTTCCAGAGAACCGAAACGTTGGCTCCTTCAATGATGCAGGTGATTCACTGGGCACCGTTTCGGGAGTCGCTAGATCTGATTTATAAAAATATCCAGCTATTGACGGCGGCGAATCCGCTGCGATCGCTAGTGGTCACGTCTGCCTTAGCCGGGGAGGGAAAATCGACGATCGCGCTAGGGTTAGCGATCAGTGCGGCGCGACTGCATCAGCGAGTGCTGATTATTGACGCTGATCTGCGTCGTCCGGGGCTGCACAAACAGCTTGAATTGCCGAACGAGCAAGGATTGTCGAATCTGCTGTCGAGCGATCGGATGCCCAGCCAAAGTGTGATTCAGCCAGCAGGCAACTACAGCGATCTGTCAATTTCGGTGTTGACAGCGGGTCCGGCTCCGAGCGATCCTGTTAAGCTGCTCAGTTCTCGGCGCATGAAGGAACTGATGGCAATGTTTGAGCAAACCTACGATTTAGTGATTGTCGATGTGCCCCCGGTTTTAGGAATTGTTGATGCAATGCTGGCAGCCTCGTTTTGTGACGGAACGTTGATGGTCGGCAAAATTGGGCAGGTGACGCGCCAAGAAGTGACGCAAGCCGTGACAGCGATGAATCGGTTAAATCTGATTGGCATGATTGCTAATGGCGCGACTCTTCCTAGCAATCAGTATTATCGGAACGTGCCAGCTTATTAGAGATAGCTGCAAGGATTTGAAGTCCTCTAGTTTAGGATCGTGGATTAAATAAGAGCCGGATTTGCCCTCACTCCAGCCCTCTCCCTAACCCCAGGGAGCAAGCGTCTAGTTCCCTTTCTCCCTGGGGTTAGGCGAGGGCTTCGCCCCACTGTGTGAGGAGGGTAACCCCGTTTTGCAATGACCGACCTTATTTAATTCATGATCCCTAGGAGACTTTCTGATGCGATCGGATCTCAGAAACTAGATGAAAAAACACGATCGCAGTTTCAAAATCTTTTAAAAGATCGGTGAAATACTCACACGGTTGTTCTCGACTGAATGAGCCTCAATAGAGTTTGTGTCGATAGATTTATGAGTGCGATCGCCTCTCGCAAAGTGAGGGATCAAGAGTTGGACGTTCCTTGCGGGAGATATGAACTTCTGTTAGAAGAAATTATATTAACGGGATCACAGATTAGGCTTTCAACAATTATACATTTTTTGTATGGAAGCCTACTTTCTTTTGCAGGGCATAATCACCAGACATTAATTACTTCTTAATTGATGGTGTGTATCCTTTATTACTTAAAAAAATATGCTGCCTTTTCTTTATTCACATCACTGAAGTTCCATGAATAAAGACCTGTGCAAGATTTCACTTCTAGACTGAAACCTAAAGACTATGTATCTAACCTGATGTAGATTCTTTTTTTCGCTCACCCATTAACATTTGAGTTATTCAATCCTTCATGTAGATGAAGAGGATTTAGGGATTTATCTGGACTGAACTGCCAATAAACAAAGCAGTTGTATTGATTTTCTCACCTCAATTTGTGCCTCTTGTTGTAATCCCAGTCAAACTTCTATGACGACTCTTAATCCTTCAACTTTGCAGGAAAGCTGTTTTTTAATCAGGGAACGATCGAGTGATGAATCTCCTGGATGTGTGCTTAAATGGCGGCAAAAACAGTTGCTCGTCCTGCAACCTCCTCAGCAGACTCCTCCCCATCTCCCCCCTCTGACTAACGGACGGTGGCTGATCGACTGTCTTAACCACTCGCCGATTCGCTTAGTGCGAATTGATGCAGGCGTGGGCGAAACTGAATTAAGATTTTGGGCAAATGCCTGTGAGCGATCGGGCAAGATGCTCTATTTGAGATTGCCTAATACTTCCCGGCTTCCCAATCGCGTCAGCGTTTCTTGGGGATGTAAGCGCCTGTTAGACTTGAGCCTAGCGTCTTTGATGCTGTTGCTGTTGAGTCCGTTAATGGTGGCGATCGCGGTGTTGATCAAGCTTCATACACCGGGTCCGATCATGTTTCAGCAGTGGCGAGTTGGGCAGCGAGGCAAACTATTTAAGGTGTTCAAGTTTCGCACAATGACTGTCAACGCTGAACGAGAGCATCATCAAGTGATGGCAGGGCAGGTGTCCACAAACTTGCACAAACGGGAGGACGATCCCCGCATCACCTCCTTGGGCAAATGGCTGCGAAAATATAGCCTGGATGAATTGCCCCAACTGCTCAACGTGCTGCGAGGCGAAATGAGTCTCGTCGGACCGCGACCCTGGGCGCTTTATGATGCGGTTCGCGTTCGTCCAGATAGGTTGCAGCGGCTAAATGCACTGCCCGGAATCACAGGCGCATGGCAAATCGAATCTCGATCGCACCTCCTCGACATAGACATGGTGAACGATCGTGACTTGGAATATCTGCGAAACTGGTCTTTGACAGAAGATTTAAAAATTCTGTTGAGAACAGTGCCCAAAGTGCTATCAGGGTTTGGGGCGTGTTGAGTTGAACCAAGAAAACTTTTGATGAATATCCATGCGATTTAAGTGTCTCAACAGTGTGCGGAGGGGAGTCAAGACCACGAGATTTTGGCGAGACAACTCCTTGATTTTGAGAGAATTCCGATTCTTCCCGTGGATTGCGACCGTGGCGATTTTCTTTGCGGTGTGTGCTGCCTCCTTTGAAGGGTTTGGGTTTGGCTTTCTCTTAGCGTTTCTGCAAAGTCTCGTCAGCCCAACGGTTACCCCATTTAAAACCGGGGTCAACTGGTTTGACCTCTGGGTTTTGGGAGTCAATACATCCACGGCGAGCCGCCTCTATCGAGTGTCGGGTCTGATTCTCGCCTCCACCTGGATTCGAGCCGGATTTAACTACTTGACTCAGGTTTACACTGAGTTGACTCAGCAAAAGCTCGTCGATCGACTCCGCAAACGGATTTTTGAACAACTGCAATCTGTAAGCCTCAGCTATTTTGGCAAGACGCGCTGCCGCTAATTCTTCAATGTTTTCTCGTTCAAACAGGAAGTTGTGCGACCCTGCCATTTCTGGTAAACCGCCAACATTGGCAGCGATCGAGCCGAGCATTTTGACTAACTCTTCAAC
>JBBQYE010000190.1:0-6378 GCA_038208945.1 Leptolyngbyales cyanobacterium
CATGACCGTCTGTATAGGGGTTGCTTTGAGCAATGATACAGATCAACAACCTGAAGAACTCCTGCAAGATGCTGATACAGCGATGTATCAAGCTAAGTTGCGTAGCAGGGGCAGCTATCAAATCTTCGATCGCCAAATGCAGCTAGCCATGGTAAACCGTTTGACGCTGGAACACGATCTACAACGAGCGCTAGAACAGCAAGAGTTTGTCCTTTATTACCAGCCGATCGTCAATCTTCAAACCCAGAAAGTTGTAGGGTTTGAAGCACTGGTGCGCTGGCAGCATCCCAGTAGGGGCATGATTTCACCCGGAGAATTTATCCCCTGCATGGAGGAAACAGGGCTGATTGTGCCAGTCGGGATCATAGTGTTAAAGCAGGCATGTCAGCAACTTCGTGCATGGCAGCAGCAGGGCTGGATGGAGTTAACGATGAGCGTAAATCTCTCGGTGCGACAATTTGCTTGCTCGGCTCTGCTGGCTGATATCGATTGTGTGTTAGCAGAAACGTCCGTTAATGCGGCTTATCTCAAACTAGAAATTACCGAAAGTGCCATTATGGGCAATGCTGAAATGGCGATCGCTTTGACCAAAGCACTGCGATCGCGACACATTCAAATCAGCATTGATGATTTTGGTACTGGATATTCTTCTCTCGGTTATCTGCATCGCTTTCCAGTAGACAACCTAAAAATCGATCGCTCTTTTGTCAATCAAACTCAATCAGAAGACCGCAACTATCACGTTGTCGATACTATTATTGCACTTAGCAATAAGTTGGGTTTGTCTGTCATTGCAGAAGGGATCGAAACGATTCAGCAGCTTGAGTGGCTGCAACATCTCGGCTGTGAGTTTGGGCAAGGCTATTTATTTTCTAAGCCTCTAGCAGCAGATGAAATTGAAAAGATTTATCTCACGAAACCGACAAAAACTAGGCTCTGCGATGGAATGAATAAGATGACCTCTCAACAGCTTGAGGAAGTGTAGGGTGTATTTTAAACCTCTGGTCTTTGTTGCTATCCCGCCCTGAGCCGAAGTTCGGGCTGGTGGTGGAAAGTCCGTTAAACCAGTCTCAACGCAAGTCATTGCTGGATCTTCAGTCCGTTAAAACGGACCTTCCCACGTTAGCCTGAACTTCAGTTCAGGGCGAGGCAAAATCGCAGCGAGAGAGTTTTCAAACACGCCTCAGCCCCTCGTTGCTAAGACAGCAACTTAGCGTCCTCATGCAACTTCGTAGTGCTATACCGACAAAATTAAGATGGCTACTGACGGAAAATGCGCTGTTAGAATGGTAGCTATAGGAGCCTTCTCTCTACACCGGGCTAAACTTATGAAAAACTCGATCGGTCTGCGTCAGCTTTTGCCCATGACTCTCTCTTTGTTAGCGGCTGCAACCACGACTGGAGCGATCGCTGCAACTCCTCCAACGACTACTTCGCAATCGCGTGAACAGTCGGTACAGACGCAGAACGTGCAGTTGATGCAAATTCCAGGGGTAGATTTGCCCGTCTGGATTTATCCGGTAGGTGGAGTGATTCTGCTGCTGATCTTTCTGCCAAAAATTGGCTGGATTGCTGGGCTGATCGTCATTGGTGAGCGAGAAGTGGGCATTGTGACCAAAAAATTCTCGTCGAAAAGTCTGCCGCCTAATCGACTGATTGCTACCAATGGCGAAGCCGGACTGCAAGCCGATACGCTGCCTCCCGGCTGGCACTTTGGTTATTTTCCCTGGCAATATAATGTCAGCCACACGTCTGTGATTACGATTCCTCAAGGCGAGATTGGGCTATTAGTGGCAAACGATGGCGCAACTATTCCCCCCGATCGTATTTTAGGCAGAGTCGTAGAGTGCGACAACTACCAAGATGCCCGCAAGTTCTTCGCCAACGGGGGTGAAAAAGGACGACAGCTTGCCATTTTGACATCGGGAACTTACCGAATCAACACGGCTTTGTTTGAAGTGATCACGGCGGCGAATGCAGCCCAGCACGAGATGCAGCCCAACCAACTGCGAATCTACACGATCGCGCCCGATAGCGTAGGAGTGGTGACTGCGCTAGATGGTGCCCCGATCGATGCGGGTGAGATTGCCGGACCGATCATCGCCGACCACGACAACTTTCAGAGAGCCGATCGCTTTGTGCAAGACGGCGGACGGCGCGGACTGCAAGAGCAAGTCATGCTGTCTGGCTCGTGGAATTTGAATCCGTGGTTTGTGCAGACTCAACAGGTGCCGATGACTCAGGTGCCGATCGGCTATGTCGGGGTCGTGATTTCGTTTGTGGGCAAGTCGCATCAAGATGTTAGCGGCGATGCCTTTACCCACGGCAATTTGGTGAACAAAGGCGATAAAGGGGTGTGGGTTGAGCCACTCTATCCGGGTAAGCATCCGCTCAACACTCAGATCATGAAGGTGGAACCTGTGCCGACCACCAATATTGTTCTGAACTACACCAGCCGCTTTAGTGGAGAACACGGCTACGACTCTAAGCTGATTGCGCTAAAGCTGCTGTCGTTTGACGGCTTTGAGTTTGAGCTAGAGGTGTTTCAGATTATTCATGTCGGTGCAGCCGATGCGCCCAAAGTCATCTCGCGCTTGGGTTCGATGCAAAACCTGGTCGATCATGTGCTGCGTCCGATCGTGGGAAACTACTTCCGCAACTCTGCCCAAGAATATACGATTCTAGACTTCCTCACTGCTCGGAGTGAACGGCAAGCCGAAGCCGCAGAATATGTGCGGCAGGCACTTCGCGCTTATGATGTGCAAGCGGTAGATACGCTGATTGGGCTGATTACGCCGCCCCCCGAACTGATGCAAACCCTCACCGATCGCAAAATTGCCGAGGAGCAGCAGAAAACCTACGATGTGCAGCGCGTTGCTCAAACTCAACGGCAAGAGTTAGTTCGGGAGACAGCGCTGGCAAACATCCAAGACCAGATCATCACCGCTCAAGAAGGCGTAACGATCGCTCAACTGCAAGCGTCTGCGGCAGTCAAACAGGCGAACGGAGAAGCCGAAGCGATTCGCGTCACAGGGCAAGCCAAAGCCGATGCTTATCAAGCGGGGGTGAGTTCTCTAGGGGCACAGGCTTATACAGCGCTGCAACTAATGCAGGTGATTGGCGATCGCAATGTGCGGGTGGTTCCTGATGTCTCTGTGAGCGGCAGCAACAGTTCTGGCTTGTTGGATGGCTTGATGAGTATGATGCTGTGGAATCAATCGAATGGTAACTCCATCACGACGATTCCCAATGGCAACGGCAAAGTAGAGTCGAGCGATCCAGTGTCGGCGATCGTGCCTTCATCAGAGCATGACTCCAATCTCTGATTACTACTGCTTTAATCCCAGTTGTTCAGCGCTAAATCACTCCACAACAACCTGTCAGCAGTGTGACGCGCTGCTGCAACTGGGATGCTACTACGCCATCAAGCGATTGGGGCAGGGAAAATTTAGCTGCACGTTTCTGGCGATCTGCGCTGCAAGCTCTGAAGAGAACAAGTCTGACGATGCAACCCAGTATGTGATTCAACAATGCTGGGGTGATTGTGTTGACGCAGCCCTGATTACTAAACTGCGAACAATTGGACATCATCCCCAATTGCCCACGGTAGTAGATTACTTTGAGCAAGATGGCACTCATTATCTGGTGCAGGACTATGTTGATGGCGAGAGTTTAGATAGAACGATCGCCACCAAAGGGCAGTTCACTCCCACGCAGGTATGGCAGGTTTTGGAATCTGTGCTGCCGATTCTGCATTGGATTCACGCTCATGGGATGATTCACCGCGATCTCAAACCCGAAAATATTATTTACAGCAAGTCGGAATTCAGGTTGGTGGGCGCTGCGATTTTCAACGCCGATACTCCACAATCTGCGATCGGCAGCGCCGAGTATGCCGCACCTGAACAACTCCGAGGCGAGGCGATATTTGCTAGTGATCTCTACAGCTTAGGGGTTATCTGCATTCACCTGTTAACGGGCGTGCAGCCGTTTCACCTGTTCGATACAACTGAAAATCGCTGGGTATGGCGCACCTACTGGCTATTCGATGAGACATCCCCTGAGAAGTATCCTGATCGCTTGGCTCACATTCTCGATCGCTTAATCGACCCCAACCCCGATCAGCGATTTGCATCTGCTGCGGCAGCGATCGCGACGATCGAGCAGATTCGAGGCAAAAAAATTCCGATTCCGACTCCGGCACCTCTGATCACCTGGCAAAATACGGCGACATTGGTCGGGCACGAAGGACTGTTTGCCAGCGTCACAGCAGTTGCAATCTCGCCCGATCGTTGCTATATCGCCAGCGCCAGTGAAGATAAAACCGTGCGGTTGTGGGATCTAGACACAGGCAAACAAATTCTGGTACTGCGAGGACACAGCCAATTTGTGCAAGCCGTAGCATTTCATCCACAGCAGTCAAATTGGCTCATCAGTGCAGGGCGCGATCGTCAGATTAAGTTTTGGGATTGGACTACTCAGCAGCAACTCCGCACCCTTGCAGGACATACCCAGCAAATTCATACGATCGCCTTCAGCCCTGATGGAACCTTAATTGCCAGTGGCAGTGCCGATAAGACTCTAAAATTGTGGACTCTAAGCGGTGAAATCATCTCTACTTTTCTAGGGCATCGCTTAGCTTTGAATGCAGTTGCCTTTCACCCCGTCGCGCCTCTGATCGCCAGCGCTAGTGCAGATGCTACGATTCGTCTTTGGCATCTCGACGGTAGCCTCGATCGCACCTTGACAGGACATACTCAGGCAGTCAGAGCGATCGCGTTTAGCCCCACAGGTCGATTTCTTGCCAGCGGCGGTGAAGATAAAACTATTCGCCTTTGGGACGTTGCCTCTGGTCAATGTTGTCAAGTTTTACCGGGACATTCTTGGTCGATTTCTTCCCTGATGTTTGCCACAGACCACACCTTAATCAGTGGGAGTTGGGATAAAACCATCAAGGTGTGGCAGTTGAACACAGGCGAGGAAATCGCGAGATTGGTGGGGCACACTGATTCAATTTCTAGCTTGGCACTGCAACTCGGTAAACCGATGAACAACACGACCATCCACCCGCTAGGAAGTGCTGTCCTGATAAGCGGGAGTCGAGATAAAACAATTAAACGCTGGCAGTTTTTCTAGGGCGTGTCATCAATAGACCTCTTGCAAAAGTCCCTGCCCTCACCCTAAATCCCTCTCCCAAACTTGGGAGAGGGACTTTGAAATCTGGCTCCCCTTCTCCTAAGCCTGGCAGAAGGGTTGGGGGATGATGGTATCTTCGGACTTTTGCAAGAAGTTCAATGAGGTCAAACCAAGGCTGTCTCCTTGCGTTCACCCAGTCATTGTAGCATCAGTCAAATTACTGCTCCCTAAGCCACTGCTTTACTCCTTCTTAATAGCAGTTCATATAGCAATTCTAAATCAGTTGTAAACTTGGTCTACCCTTATCCCCAGCCCTTCTCCCTAAGAAGAAGGGAACCAGAAATTCAAAGTCCCTCTCCTTGGGGAGAGGGATTTAGGGTGAGGGCAGACTCTCTGCATCTCACAAGTTAATTAGGATTGCTATAGTCTTTGTTATTCAGGAACCCGATCGAGTTCAAGCCGATACGCCCCGACAAACCCTGTGCCGACGATATCAAACTCCCAGCCGTCTGCCACTCGTCGCATCAGAGTTGCACTTTTAAGAGAGTCATCACCGTCTGCAAACTCTTCACCTGTATAGAGATAAAGCTGAAGAGTTGGCTGCAAAATCGCCCGCACATAATATTGTTTGGCAAACACAATGTTATCGGAGAAGCCAACTCCAAACAGATCGCGTTCGCCTACATAAAACTCCATTCGCATTACGAGATCGGTTTGAGTCGTGCTTGCCGCGCTGTTGAGATAGCCTTCCCAAATCAGTTGATTGGCATCTGCCCACGGGAAGGAAAGAGTCCGATCTCTAAAGTCTCCGGTGCGAAACGGACCGTAACAGTTTTCAGCGTCTCTGCTTTGATGAAACAACTCAAAATCTACGCCACGCGGCTTAATCGACACACCAAAGAAAAACTCGCTTTTGCCAAACAAGTCAAACCCGCGCTTAACCTGTGCCTGAACTTGACGCAACCGCACATGGATGTCGCCAAAAAAGAACCGCGTCGCCACTTCAAACGACTCACGAGCACTCACTAATGAATCAAACCCGCCATGAGGTTTATGCACAAACGTCCGAGGTGCGCCCGGAATCTGAGCAAAGTCTTGTTTGACTAATCCATCGCTGCGGTTATAGTTCATACCAAACTCTCCCGCAACCGAAAACATGCGATTGAGTGCAGACGCAGCGATATTGTTATATGCCTTGTAGTTGGTGCCAACAACAGTGAGTAAGCGATCGAGCGGAAAGCA
>JBBQYE010000191.1:0-6362 GCA_038208945.1 Leptolyngbyales cyanobacterium
AGTTTTTCGTCTCGCTCCGACTGCCGCTTAAACACCTGAAAAGCTCCAGGAATTGCGAATAGCATTACAGGTGAGAAAACAAAAAAGCCGTGGCTGGGGCTGACCAAAAGCCCTAAAAACGATCGTACAAACTGATCAGCCGTAAATGAATAGAGATTAGTTTGAGTAGAATAGCCGCCTAGCAGAAAAGTGCCAAAATAATAAAAATTCCAGCCTACGCTCAATAAGACCGAAGGCAACCCTAAGCATAAGAAGATTGATTCGCGACGATAGGTCGTTATAACGTAGATGATTGCAGCGATCGCAAAGAGCACGTCCGTGGGACGAATACTAACAATTAGCCCGCAGCAAATTCCGGTCAAAAATAAGAGAAGTTTTCTACTCCTACCTTGACTTCGGTTCGCTTTCAACAAACAAAGAAGAATACTACAAACCACCAAATTTGCAGCACTTTGTTGCCACAATGCTTGAGAACCTGTGATCCAAACTTGCGTTGAAAATGCGTAGACAAACGTGAGAATCAAGCAAATAGACTTATTGAATTTAAGATTTGTGGAGAGATAGAAAATAACAACTGAGATCGACGTGATCAAAGTTGCAGCTAGCTTCTCAAAAAGTAGTCGAGTGGGTTCAAAAATCGCTCTAGTGATGTCTGGAGAAGCCACACCAATATGTAGTAATGTGTCGTGAGTAACGCTATTGAGCCAAATAACGATAGAGAAAATAATGTAGAAAGGGAACGTTACGATCGCCACTCCGATCGGATAGACAGATGTTAAATGCCCCCTAAAAGATTCTGTAAAGAACCAGACTGCTTTATTCAAAAGATAGTTATCTCGAAAAGAATCAAAGTGAGGTTGATGATTAAAAATCCAGTTAAAGGCGAGCATTGTGTTGGGAAAGGTATCCCGATTACTAATCGTCCTACCATTTGCCAGATAGACAACAATACACACTAAAAATATTAGCCAACACTCAAACGCTAAGGAACGCGGATTAAACCAACTCTTAATCTTCATAGCGGTGAAATAGGGACTACTTTTACTTAAAGATCATTTGATGAGGGGCTTTTCAAATGACTTCAACAGCAGATTACGTCAACGATCGAGAAACTTTTAACGGACGAGCGATCGAGCCGATTGCGCTTGACCAAATGAATATAACCGATGCCCCACAAAGCTCAATAACGCCACACAGCCTGCACTTGTCAGCCGCGCGATCGTGGTGCTCCAATGCAAGTCATTGATCAATAGCTGAAGCAGTCCCAAATTGGCTAACAAACTGTTCATGGCAACTGCCGTAAACACTGCGTATTGCAGCTTCCAGTCGTGCCAATAGACACCAAACACAAACCGCCGACTTAAAAAGAAGTTGGTTGTCAACCCCACAAAATAGCTCATACACAGCGCCCACACATACCAAAGCTGCATTTGCGTCAAGAGTGAAAAGAGCGTCACATCGACGATCGTTGCAAACCCGCCCGTCACCAGATAGCCACTCAACTGCTTTGCGGTCTCCACAATCTGACGACGCTTTGACGGACGCAGCACCTTTGCGGCAGTCGTGGCAACATCTGCCTGAGCTTCTTCGACATAGTCACTGTCAGAGTTGACTGCCCACAGATTATGTTTTCCAGGAGTCAGAACGTTTTCGGCGGCTAAAATGCCCATCAGCAAACTGTGATCTTGATTGTTATATTTGAACGCGCCATAGCGTCCGACAAGCTGCACGTTCTCAAATCCTTTCAGATAAGACTGAATCTCGGTCAGTGCCATCTGATAATCTCCGGTGTAAATCGGGTAGGTACGCGGCAATCGCACGACAAACCCTCCCGAAATCTGCTCGTGGTGAAGCAGCCCAATCTTCCGAAGTTCTTGGGCAGCAAGTTGGACGAGATCTGCTTCTAGCTGCTGCCACATTGGGTCATCAAAATTGCACCAATATTCACAGCACAGGGGAGTCTGATGTGAATTGGGCAACATATCAGGCGACCAGTTTGCAAAGTTAGTGACTCGCCCGACCTGCACCGATGGCTCATTAATATAAAGCCAGTTGTCGGGGAACAGCGCATTTCCCTCCACCATCAGATAGACCAGAACGGTGTTGCGAAATTTTAGCGATCGAGCATACGACACAATCTGTTCTTGCGGTGGCGGAGTCATCATTTGCCCCAGCAGCAGACTAATCGGTACTGAAGAAATCACGCCTCCACAAGCAACCGTCGATTCCTCTCCTGTTTGGCGATTTCTTAGCGTCAGTTGCGTGACACGCTGCCCCTCGTGATGAAGCTGGACTACCTCAGTGTTGAGCAGCACCGACTGATCGTGTTGACGCAGACTGTCCTCAATTTTGTCGTAAAGCTGTCCAGAGCCGAGACGAGGAAACTGAAACTGATCGATCAGAGTTTTGACTTTACCATCGTTGCCAAATAGAGCGTTGCGGATGGCTTTGAGCAGCGATAAGCCTTTAATGCGCTGGGCAGCCCAATCCGCACTAATCTCAGTGCAGGGAATGCCCCAAAGCTTTTCAGTGTATGCCTCAAAGAAGATTTCAAACAGGCGTTTGCCAAAACGAGCACTCACCCACTCAGAGAAATTTTTGGGATGCGCGGGAGGGAACAATCGTGTTTGAGCATAAGAAATAATGATGCGAAGGCTCTCGACGATTCCCAATGCTAGAAGCGTCTCGATCGCTTTAAGCGGGTAATTAAAGTATTTTCTGCCGTAGTAGATGCGAGTCAGACGCGGCACCGTGACTTGCTCACTGCCAAGCACGTCATCCCACAGTTTCAGCACAGGGGCAAGTTTTGTATAAAAGCGATGAGGACCGTAGTCGAGAATGAAGCCTTGATATTCAATGCTTTTCGCAAGTCCTCCCACCCGATCGTCTCGCTCAACCACGACCACCGACTGCCCTTGTTGAGTCAGGGTGTAAGCCGCCGCTAGCCCTGCGGGTCCGGCACCTAAAATATAAATCGGCTCAGAGTGGTGTGGTTTCATAAAGTCTGAAGGAGGAAATCAGTATACGAAGTATGCCCAATATTGTGCCTTTGACTATCAAGTTTAGAACTCTGGAGGACTTTGAGCCTATCGCTCCGTCAAATGGATAAGAACAAAAAAGGCTCCCACCAGGGAGCCATTTCAGATCACTCAAAGATCACAGTCATTGATTAGCCGAGAACTTTTTTGGCTTCAGCCAACACATTATCAACCGTGAAGCCAAACTTCTCCATTGCGATGTTGCCAGGAGAAGAGACTCCAAAGCGATCAATGCTGACGATCGCGCCTTCGCTACCGCAATATTTGTGCCAACCAAAGCTAGAAGCCGCTTCGACCACCAACCGCTTTTGATCGGCTTTGGGCAGAACGGCATTTTTGTAATGCTCGTCTTGCTCCTCAAACAGTTCCCAGCAGGGCATTGAGACGACGCGAACCTTGCGACCTTCTGCCCGTAACTTCTCCGCCGCCTGGACGCAGAGACTAACTTCGCTTCCGGTGCCGATCAGAATGAGTTCGGGCAGATCATCGCTACCAGACAAGATGTAGGCACCACGGGCAACGCCCTCAAACGAGCTTCCCTCTAGATTAGGCAGCGCTTGACGAGTCATTGCCAATAGCGAAGGCTGCTTACGACGCTCGATCGCAGCCTTATAAGCCCCAGAAGTCTCGTTTCCATCGGCGGGACGGAAGACTAACAGGTTGGGAATGGCACGGAGAGACGCGATCGTTTCGACAGGTTGGTGAGTTGGACCGTCTTCACCCAGTGCGATCGAGTCGTGGGTCATGACATAAATCACGCCCGCCTGAGACAACGCCGAGAGACGAATCGCCGCTCTCATGTAATCTGCAAACACTAAGAACGTCGCGCAGTAGGGAATCAATCCCGAACCGGATAGCGCAATCCCATTACAAATCGCGCCCATGCCGTGCTCGCGGACTCCAAAACGGAGGTTACGTCCTGCATAGCTGCCTTTCTGGAAGTCGGGAAAGCCTTTCAGCAACGTCAAATTGGAGTGGGTCAAGTCAGCCGAACCGCCAATCAATTCAGGAATTGCTTGAGCCAGCGCGTTCAAAGTCTTCTCAGAGGTTTGACGAGTTGCAAGCGCTTTGTCTGCGGGAGTGTAGGTCGGCAGCGAACTCACCCAGCCTTCCGGGAGCTTACCGCTCAACCGCCGCTCAAACTCAGCCGCCTCTGCGGGATATTTTGATTTGTAGCTGTCTAGTGCGCTGTTCCAGTCAGACTCAAGTTTTGCGCCACGATCGATTGCTTTCCGCCAGTGATTTAGCGCATCTTCAGGAACTTCAAACGGGGCATAATTCCAGCCCAAGTTTTGACGAGTTGCGGTGATTTCATCGGCACCCAGTGCTGCCCCGTGAACGCCTGCGGTATTTTGCTTGTTGGGAGACCCGTAGCCGATCGTGGTTCTGACTTTAATCAGAGAAGGCTTGTCGGTGACGGCTTTTGCTGCCTCGATCGCTGCTTGAATTGCCTCTAAATTTGTGTCGCCATCGGGAACTGCCTGAACGTGCCAGCCGTAAGCCTCGAAGCGCATTCCGACATCTTCTGTGAACGAGACCGAAGTATCACCATCGATCGAGATGTGGTTATCGTCATACAGCGCAATCAGTTTGCCCAACCCCAAGTGACCCGCAAGAGAACACGCTTCACCCGAAACGCCTTCCATGTTGCAGCCGTCGCCCAAAATCACATAGGTGTAGTGATCGACGATCGTCGCATCAGGCTTATTAAAGGTTGCCGCCATGTGAGCTTCTGCCATCGCCAACCCAACGCCGTTGCAAACCCCTTGACCGAGCGGCCCGGTCGTAACTTCTACCCCAGCCGTCTCAAAGTTTTCAGGGTGTCCAGGAGTCTTTGAGCCCCACTGGCGAAACTGCTTGAGATCGTCTAAACCCACGCTGTCATAGCCCGCCAAATAGAGCAAGGCATATTGCAGCATTGAGCCGTGACCTGCCGACAAGACGAAGCGATCGCGGTTATACCAGGATGGATTTTTGGGGTTAAACCGCATGAACCTGTCCCACAGGACAAACGACATCGGAGCCGCACCCATCGGCAAGCCAGGGTGTCCTGATTTTGCTTTTTCAACCCCATCGATCGCCAAAAAGCGAATCGCGTTAATACAAAGTTCTTCGAGTGATTGGGCTGCAACGACCATGATCTGTGTGTAATGAAGGACGGTTACGCGCTGGGCGGACATAATAGGCAGAAAGAGTTCAGGTGGCACCATTTCCTGAACGAGAATCACATACTCTTCATAGTGGTGAAAAGTAAGCAATTTTATCTATCGACAAAAATGATTAGAAGCGGTCAAGTTCTCACAACTTCTTAATAATTTCAGACAAGCGGGCATAACACAAGCACTACCCAACGTATTTTCTAAACGCTAACGTGACGTTGTGCCCACCAAACCCAAAAGAATTAGATAGCGCAACATCGACTTGCAGGTCGCGGCTTTTGTTCGCGACATAATCTAAATCACAGTCGGGATCGGGGTTCTCTAAGTTGATTGTGGGCGGAACTTTGTTATGAGCGATCGCCATTACTGCCGCGACTCCTTCAATGCCTCCCGATCCGCCCAAGAGATGCCCCGTCATCGATTTAGTCGAACTCACCGCAACCTTATACGCGTATTCACCCAGCGCTCTTTTCATCGCGGCGGTTTCGGTCGAGTCATTCATCGGAGTGCTGGTGCCGTGAGCGTTGATGTAGCTCACCTGTTTGGGAGTCAATCCACCATCTTTGAGCGCAAGCTGAATCGCTCTCGCCGCCCCTTCTCCGCCGGGAACTGGAGATGTGATGTGATAAGCGTCGCAGGTCATGCCATAGCCCACGATCTCAGCGTAGATTTTGGCTCCTCGGCTCAACGCGTGTTCCAACTCTTCGAGAATCAAAATCCCGGCACCTTCGCCCAAGACAAAGCCATCACGACTTTGGTCAAACGGGCGGCTGGCGTGAGCCGGATCATCGTTGCGGCTAGACATCGCCTTACACGCCACAAACCCTGCTACACATAACGGAGTGACAGCGGCTTCCGTTCCACCGCAGATCATTGCCTGGGCATAGCCGCGCTGCACTAATCGAAAGGCATCTCCGATCGCGTTTGACCCTGCCGCACACGCTGTCACCGGACAAGAATTGGGACCCTTTGCTCCCGTGTGGATCGCCGTCAACCCTGCTGCCATATTCGCGATCATCATCGGAATCATGAACGGGCTACAGCGATCGGGTCCCTTTGTTAAATTAATTTCTTGCTGATCTTCCAGCACTTTTAGCCCACCGATACCCGTGCCGATCATCACGCCCACCTGTTCTGCATTCAGGTCATTAATGGTGAACTGAGC
>JBBQYE010000192.1:0-6345 GCA_038208945.1 Leptolyngbyales cyanobacterium
ACGATGTCGTCATTATTGGTGCAGGTCACAACGGATTAGTCTGCGCCGCCTATCTGCTAAAAGCGGGTTACAGTGTGCTGCTGCTCGAAAAGCGTCCGGTTCCCGGTGGGGCAGCGACAACTGAAGAAGTGATGCCCGATCGTGCGCCAGGGTTTAAGTTTAATCTCTGCGCGATCGACCATGAATTTATTCATTTAGGTCCAGTCGTGGAGGACTTAGAACTCACTAAATACGGACTGGAATATCTGTTTTGCGATCCGGTAGTGTTTTGTCCGCACCCGGACGGGAAGTATTTTTTGGCGCACCGATCGGTTGAGAAAACCTGTGCAGAGATTGCGCGATATAGCGATCGAGATGCCAAAAAATATGCAGAATTCACCGATTTGTGGCTGCGAACGATTAGTGCGATGACTCCGATGTTTAACGCGCCGCCTAAGTCGGTTGTGGATATTTTGGGCAATTATGACCTGAAGAAACTCAAAGATTTCTTCTCGATCGTCGGCTCCTCAAACAAAGCGCTAGATTTTGTTCGCACTATGCTGACGAGTGCGGAGGATATTCTCAACGAGTGGTTTGATACCGAAATCGTCAAAGCTCCCCTCGCGAGATTAGCGGCTGAATTGAGTGCGCCTCCGTCTCAGAAAAATCTGGCGATCGGGGTGATGATGATGTCGATGCGTCACCATCCCGGCATGGCGAGACCCAAAGGAGGAACGGGTGCGCTGGTTGAGGCGTTGGTTAGACGGGTTAAAAGTTTGGGCGGCGAAATTCTCACCGATCAGCAAGTCAAGCAAGTGTTGGTCGATGATGGTCGCGCTGTGGGAGTGCGACTCAATAACGGCACCGAATATCGAGCGACGCGAGGCGTGATTTCTAACATTGACGCAAAACGGTTATTTTTGCATTTGGTCGATGAAAATGATGTTAATAAAGCCGATCCGGAATTGCGCGATCGCTTAGATCGGCGCATCGTCAATAACAATGAGACGATTCTCAAAATCGATTTAGCGATGTCAGAGCCGCTGAAATTTGAGCAATATCAGCATCAAGATGAATTTTTAATTGGCTCAATTCTGATTGCAGATTCCGTTAAACACGTCGAAATTGCTCACACCGATTCGGCGATCGGCAGAATCCCCGATGCTGACCCATCGATGTATATTGTGCAGCCGACGATGCTCGATCCGACAATGGCACCCGACGGCAAACATACGCTTTGGATTGAATTTTTTGCCCCTTACCAAATCGAAGGTGCAGAAGGCACCGGGCTGAATGGCACAGGCTGGACCGATGACATCAAGAATCGCGTCGCCGATCGTGTGATCGATAAACTCGCCGATTATGCGCCTAATGTCAAAAAAGCCACGATCGCGCGTCGGGTTGAAAGTCCGGCAGAACTTAGTGAGCGCTTAGGTGCCCTCAAAGGCAATTATTATCACATCGATATGACCCTTGATCAGATGGTCTTTTTTCGACCGTTGCCAGAGTTGGCAAATTATAAAACTCCGATCGATGGTCTATTTCTAACAGGTGCGGGCACTCACCCCGGTGGCTCAATTTCAGGGATGCCGGGACGCAATTGTGCGCGGGTCTTTTTGCATCATCAAGCTCCGATCGCCCAAACGCTGAGAGATATCAGAGAATCGGTCAAATCTGCCGCAGATTCAGTCTTTCGGCAATCATAATTACTTTTAGCGCCATATCAACCCATTACTGATTCTATGTTTAGATAAAATCACTGTTTTATAATTTGATGTATGTTCACAAGTATTTGTTAGTGACCTAAATTGCAGACTCTACTAATATTTCTCAAATCACTTCAAAAGCGGATTGGTTTCACAATGCAACTATTCTTCTACTGGAATAGCAGATAGCATTAAAATCTAGAAAGAACCGTGATGAGTGCGCTTGGCTCGCCTTCTTGCGGCAACCAGAAATAACATAGGGTTCGGTGAGCGATCGGCATGACAAATCAGGTTTTGATTCTCGGTGGCAGTGGCAGAATTGGCAGCAAAGTGGCGGCTGACTTGCTGGCTCACACTCAGGCATCTGTCACGATCGCGGGTCGCAACCCCACTAAAGGAGAACAAAAAAGTGACCATCTAGGGGCACGAGTCCGATTTGCGACGGTGGATCTGGCAGACCGCAGCGCCCTTCAAGATGCCATTTCTAAAGCCGATGTCGTCGTCCATTGCGCCGGACCGTTTCACTATCGCGATGCTGAAGTTCTGAAGATGTGCATTCAGCAAGGCGCAAACTATGTCGATGTCAGTGATCATCCGTCATTCACGCGTAAAGTGTTGGAGCATCGAGCCGCTGCCGAAGCCTCAGGCGTGACTGCCATTATCAACACGGGCATTTTCCCAGGCATCTCAAATAGCATGGTGCGTCAGGGAGTCGAGCAGCTAGACGAGGTTGAAAAAATTCACCTCAGTTATGTGGTGTCTGGCTCAGGAGGCGCAGGCGTGACCGTGATGCGAACCACATTTTTGGGGCTGCAACGTCCCTTTAAAGCCTGGATTAATGGAGAATGGCGATCAGTCAAACCCTATAGCGATCGTGAAGTCATCGAGTTCCCATCTCCCTATGGCAAGATTGGCGTTTACTGGTTTGATATGCCAGAGGCGTTCACACTGCCTGATACATTTCCAGTCAAAACGGTGATTACTAAGTTTGCGACGGTGCCCACGTTTTATAACTATCTGACCTGGAGCGTGGCGCGGTGGTGGCATCCTAGCTGGTTACGCAACTCGGCGGTAATTGAGTTTTTGTCCCACGTTAGCCACCTTATGACCGATGTTAGCGATCGCTTTAGCGGCATTGGGGTCGCGATTCGATCGGAGGTCACAGGCACAAAAGATGGGCAACCGATGCGCTGTTGTTCGACGTTGATTCACGCTGACACGGCAATCGCGGCAGGGAGCGGCACAGGCACCGTCGTCGAGTTATTGCTGTCGGGGCAGTTAAAAAAGCCGGGAGTGTGGGCGATCGAGCAGGCACTCCCGACCGATTTATTTGAACAAGTGATGCAAAACCGAGGCATCAAAATTCAGCATCAGTTGATGCCGTGAGCATCGTAGATTGAATGGTTTCAATTCTGCGTGTCTCTAAGCCTCGACTTTTACCCCTTTCCAAAAGGCGATGTAGCCTGTGATATTTTTGGCAGCATCTTTTGGAGTTGGATAATACCAGGCGGCATCTTTGTTGACCTGTCCATCGACCTCGATCGTGTAGTAGCTGGCAGTTCCCTTCCAGGGGCAGCCTGTATGAGTACTGCTTTCTTTAAAATAGTCTCGCTTGATTGAATCAGGGGGGAAATATTGATTTCCTTCTACCACTTCACAGCGATCGCTGTCTGCTAAAACTGCACCGTTCCAGATTGCTTTTGGCATAGCTAACTTTAGTCAATTGATGAACAATGACTTTATGTTGACATACTCTCCTACCTAAAGGTGATGGGATTCTAGGGTCAACAGGAATTGTAGGCAAAGCCCGTCTAACATCATTTAACCAAAGAAATAAGGCTCTCCACCGATTCTAAATTAGTCTCAACTTCGGTTTGTCGCTGCCTTAGTTGCGCTAACAACTGAACGGTGTAGCGCTCAAGCAGTCTACCTCTGAGCAATTCAATAAACTTGTCAAACGGGTTGAGATCTACGATATGCTTACCTACTTTGATACCCAACGGCTCCAGGTGTCTGCCGGGTAGTTCTGTGTGCAAAATTGGAAACTTTCTCGTCTTCAGTTGCCGAATTAGCCAGAGAACATCGCTATTTTCCTGAGTTTTCTGATCCTTAAACTCATCGGTTTCACTGCCAGCTAACTGATCGTCAGCAAAGGAAATGACAGCCGTAAGATTAAACAAACGACTCTGTTCAATGAAACACTGAGTCTGTTCTCTAGTCGGCAACACCCCTAGCCCAACTCGATCGAGCAACCGGGCGATCGCTCGGATCGGAACTGCACTCTCTGTATTGCTGATATCAGGCGCAACTAACAGCGAAGGTTGAGACAAAATTGAGGCACTCTCTAACTCAGCATTGGCAATGAGCGCCTCAACCTGCTTATAAGCCTGCGGTTCAACACAAGATTCTGTAATCTGTTTCCATTGGTCACCGCTGAGAAACTCCAGTAGAGCAATATATTTGCAGCCTAAGCTGTGCCCCAGCCAAAAGTAATTGGCTTTGTCTTGATAGACATCATTGCCTGTAATCTTCGAGAGTTCTGCGCGGAGTATCTCTTGTTCTTTGAGTAAATCGATCGCGATCGACCAGTGACGAAAGCTAAACCGGAAGGGCAGTGCAATAATGGTGTAGCCTCCTTCAAATAATGTTTGCAGAAAATATCGATAGAAAACGGTTGGAAAAGTGCCAAAGAAAGCGCCGCCAATAAACTGAATTACCCCTTTGGGTTCAGGGTGAATCGCGACCCAGCTAAAACCAACCGGACTAAACTTAAAAACTGGAGCCATAGCGGTTCTCAACGATGAAGGACGATCGATTGAGGAATGAGGGATGAAACAAGAACTCAGCTTTGTCTCATCCCCGATCCTGGGCTTGACGGACTACTAAGTAGAAGACACTCGAACAGGGATGTTCAGCTTAGAAAGCGCATCACTCAGGTTCTCCAAGCTTTTGGGATCTCCATCCAATTGAGCCATTAATTGAATCAGGCTTTGAGATTTTTCCAGGTCATCTGCATCTAAGAGTGACTCGATCGAGTTGGCGGGCAGCGACTGCAAAACCTCCGGTGTGATTACGGGAATGACGATTCGCTGATCGGACGCAATTTCGTTTAACGCTTTGCCTGTGGCAACCGTCAACGGATAGGCGATTTGATCGAAATCTCCGCCCGTTCCACCCGGAAAATCATTGGGCAAGAAGGTGCCCCGAATCTCAGGGTTGAGTAATACTTGGACGGGAGTTGTGCTTTGAGATTGTCCCTTAATTCGAGGCAAACTCAGGGTGACAAAGCCCCGCACCTCAAAGCCAGGATTTTGAGCGACAAACAGGTTAGGGTTAGGCAACAACTCTACAGAAGCCGTTTGTCTAGCTGGCAATGTGAATGTACCGCCAAAAATAGTGCTGTTTGCACCACCCGACAGGGGAATCAGACTATTCGCTCCTGCAATGTCGTAAGCCAAGGCAGCGTTGCCAAACAGCGTGCGATCGGGATCACCCGCAGGATTAGGCTTGCTGATGTTGAACCGGATTCTATAGGTTAACGGTTTGAACTCCAGGTTCGTAATGGTTAAGAAGTAGCCTTGTACGACTCGTCTAGCCACATTTTGCGGAGCAGGCGGAGGAGCAATGCGTTTAACCAGTAGCTCAAAGGTTGAAATTTCCATAGTTGAGTCAAACTCCTAGTGAAGGGATGCATGGTGTCTAATGCACCATCAGTTTGGCTGACTCTCCTTGGAATTGATGGTACCCAAGTGGGCACTTTAGACCGCGACAACTTTTCGGTGATGGCACGATCGATGAGACGGTTCACCGAAAGTCTCTACGGCTTCAATCTATTATCTGTCCTGTGCATCGGTGAATTGGGTGCTGCCTTCATTAAGGTCTGCATTTTGGCTCCCCAAATTTGTCTAAATCGCTGTAGTCATTCACCTTGAGGGGTATAACATGCCATGTTACTGGTTCTAAAAACCTCTGACTTATTGCACTTAAGAAACCGTTCACGATTACTTAGAAGTTGGGTTGCAGAGCCTTCAGAGGCACCTGTCAGTTCAGGGTAGTGGATGCCGATCGTCGCAAGAAGGGCGACCCCGATCGTTACGAGGCTGAGAAGATAGAATCTTGGCTTCATCAAGAGCGGCTCCTGTCGTTTCAATAAGACACTTCAAAATTGCTTAAGTTCTTTAGCCATCCGCGGTGACTAATAGAGCTTGGAATGATCTCTAAAAAAACGGTAGATGCCCCTTGAGTCCACTACGAAAAACACCGTGTCCGTAGCTCTTATAGATGTAATCTTAATCACCTATTTTCTTAAATAACTCAGGGAAATCTCGTAAGTCTGTGTAAAGTTCTGTAGATCGAGTATCAATTCCTAGTGCAGAGTCTTTGAATGCTTTTGAATGGAATGACGAATCAACCTGCTAGCAGAATCTCGAAGCGATCGAGAGATATTCATGGGTAGACGAAATTCCTTCTGTCTGCTTAGAATCTTGTCTGCTCTGTCAAAAAGTTGGGTGAAATTAGGAGTGTGAGAAACTTGAGAAATAATGGTTAATAGATTTCAGGAGGTATTTGCAATGAACCGTTCTGCTATGCACCGTCCTTCAGAGTATGAATCCGTTGAGTCGTTGCCTGAGGTGTGGACGATCGCGGCTCAACGTTTTGC
>JBBQYE010000193.1:0-6316 GCA_038208945.1 Leptolyngbyales cyanobacterium
TTGTTTGCGCCATTGGGCTATCAGGTGCAGCGGCATTTGGAGCTGGAGCCTGGTTACTGCATGAAATCAAAACCGATAGGCTAAACGCTGAGAAGAAGAGGGCAAAGAAACGGAAGACAGACATAGACGTGTCCAGGTGAGGTTAAAAATGATGGATCAAAAAGCTCAGTTAGAGGAAATTGACTTAATGCAAATGATTACTATTAATCAAACGTTGAGAGCTATTGTCACCCTTCATAGGAATACTTGTCAATAACTCTCGATCGAGATTTCCCTAATTGTCTAAAAACTTAAGCTTTGCTGCCGATCACGTCAAAAAAGCCCATACATCCCGCTTCTGCAATGTTGTCTTGATGGGGATGGAACATGAATTTTCCGGTGTTGTGATAGCTGAATTCTAAAATGTGTCGCTCTGCTGTTCCCATCGTGATCACATCGGTTTCATAGCCCGGTTCAAGCGATCGTCCCGTCTGATTAACTCGAAACATATTGGCGTGTAGATGAAACGTCGCCACCGGATCAAACTCGATCACATTTAGCACATAGAGCCGAATGAGTTGGTCTTGCTGAATCGCGATCGGGTTTTTCATGTAGTAGTGAGGCAGCCCATTGAAGGCATATAGCTCATTTTTCTGGTCATCATTCACGTCATAGCCTGCCATGATCAGCACCATCTCATCGGCTGGGGGGCGAGGCTGGGGCGGATCGATGATGAACATCCCATACAAGCCTTTGCCGATGTGACGGGTCACGGGGGCGACGTGGCAGTGGTAGAGATGCACTCCAAACGGCTTTGCATCGAACTCGTAAATCATGACGCTGCCATTTTTAACGGGCTTAATGCCATCCATATCAGCGGGGTGGTCGCCGTGAAAGTGCAGGGAGTGAGAATGTCCAGCACGATTGTAAAAAACGACTCGAATCCGATCGCCCTCCGTTGCTCGAAACGTCGGACCTGGCACGCGTCCGTTGAGATTCCAGGTGATGAAGGAGTGAGCGTTGTCGAGTTGGATGGTCGAAGTTTGCGCCTCGACCCGAAACTCGCGCACGGTTCGACCGTTTTCTTGAGTGACCGTGCCATAGTCAAAGTCACGCAACATTGCCATCGGATTCATGCCCGATCGGTCACTGGGAGACGTAGGCACTGGCGGAATCATCACCGACGATTGCCCACGCGTACCGAAAAAACGGTTGGCAACGATCGAGGAACCTGCAACTCCGGCACCTGCAAGAAGCCCCCACTGTAAGAGTTGGCGACGACTGAGAGTTGATTTTTCTAGCCTTTTTGGGCTTGACATACGAAGGGGACAGTGGAGAGTAGGGAGGATCGCGACTCGCTAGAGCAACTCAAGTCTTGCCTAATCGAAGTGAACGATCGCTTTTAGAAGCATAGAACTTTCGTCAGTTTTTAGCAAATATTCTCATTAAGCAAACTATTCAGTTATTTTTTTAGAACCTCTTGAATGCAGTTCAGCAACTCTTTGGCGGTGTAGGGTTTGGGCAGAAATGCCTGAATTTCAGAACCTAAAACTGGCAATTGGTTGCTGGGCACTAATCCACTTACGGCAATAATTTTGACCTGCGGATTCAGCTTCCTCAGTGCCCGAATCGTCGTAGCCCCGTCCATTACGGGCATCATCAAGTCGATTAGCACCAGGTTGATTTCGCGCTTGTGTTCTGCATAGTGAGCGATCGCGTCAATGCCATCGCCTGCCGTCAGCACATGATAATTGTAAGTTTCCAAGACGGTTTGGCTGACTTCTCGAATGTTGGCTTCATCATCGACGACGAGAATTAATTCACCCTGCCCGATCGCCAACGCCTCGATTTGCGTCTGAAGCATTTCCTCAGATTTCACCGCAGGCAAATAAACCTTGAATTGGGTGCCTTCTCCCACTACGCTAGTCACGGTCACAAATCCGCTATGACTTTTGATGATCCCGAGAACAGTGGATAGCCCCAGTCCGGTGCCTTTACCCAGATCTTTCGTCGTGAAAAATGGCTCAAAGATGCGATCTAAAACCTCCGGCGAAATGCCCGCTCCGGTGTCTGCCACCGTCACCACAATGTAAGAACCCACCTGAGCATCTAAGTTCATGCGGGCGTAGGGTTCGTCAATCCACAAATTCTCGGCACTGATACTCAGAGTGCCGCCTTCGGGCATTGCATCCCGCGCATTGACGCAGAGATTCATCAAAACTTGGTGGAGATGAGTCGCGTCTCCTGTAACAAGCCAGAGATCGCTAGCGAGATCGAGGTGAACGTCG
Organism: Leptolyngbyales cyanobacterium; assembly: GCA_038208945.1. GTDB lineage: Bacteria > Cyanobacteriota > Cyanobacteriia > Leptolyngbyales > Leptolyngbyaceae > Phormidesmis_A. Next base: position 2,268 of record JBBQYE010000193.1, read on the forward strand.
ATCGCTTTCGGAAACGTCTCTTGCATAATCTGTCGAATCTCGGCAATCAGGTGACGCACTTGAAGCAGCGATCGCTTGCCCTCCATGCCTCGTGCAAAAGACAAGACTTGCTTAATCAACGTCGCACCGCGATTTGCGCTGGTTTGAATCATGTCGAGCATCTGCCGTTGTTTGACATCCTCAGAGCTTGTTCTCATCAACAGCAGTTGAGCCGCCGCCAAAATCGGAGTCAAAATATTGTTTAAGTCGTGGGTAATGCCGCTGGCAAGCGTGCCGATGCTCTCCATGCGTTGGGCACGCAAAAACTGTGCTTCTAGCTGTTTTTTCTCGGTGATATCGGTGCTTACCACCAAGATAGACTTGGGATTTTCTTGCTCATCTTTCACCAAAGTCCAGCGGCTCTCGATGACCAGTTTCTTCCCTGATCGGTGAATCAAATTGAGTTCGTTGTGCCATTTGCCTTGCTCAAGCACCGTTTTTTGAGCGTGAGTCAGTTGAGTCGTTTTTGCGGGATGGAGCAGAACCGTCGCATCTTTACCTAACGCCTCCTCAGAGCGATATCCATAGAGTCGCTCGGCTCCGGGGTTCCAGAATAGAATTTTGTAGGAGAGATCTTGCACGAAAATTGCGTCGGTCGTGACATCTAAGAGAGCGGCTTGCTCTCGAATTTTTTGCTCGGCTAACTTACGATCGCTAATGTCTTCAGAGATGCCCACAAAGTAGAGCAGTTCTTTGGCTTCAGACCAAACAGGGGCGATTTTCAGGTTGTTCCAGAATGGCTGACCGTTTTTGCGATAGTTCAAAATGGTGATTTTGATTTCGCGCTGTTCGACGATCGCGGCTCGAATTTGAGAAACCACTTGCTGATCGCTGTCTACCCCTTGCAGAAAGCGGCAATTTCGCCCGATCGCTTCCTGAGCCTCATAGCCTGTGACCCGCGTGAAGGCAGGATTGGCATAAATAATCGGGTTATGGGGCTGATTGGGATCGGTGATTAAAACGCTCTCCGTCGTCGAGGCAACTGCGCGGGCAAGATAAAGATTCTCTTCTACAATCTTTCTCAAAACTAGGTCATTGCGTCTGCGTTCGGCGATCGCGGCTTGCTGTTCTGCCCACGTTTGTTGCTCACGCTTAACTCGCTGCCAATAAGTGTCGAAAAAGTCTAGTAGCTCTGGCTCATCGCCTACCAAATTTTCAAAGTGATTTTGAAAGCGGCGATCGTCGAGATAACTCACTTCAGGGTGAGCTTCCATCCAGATATGACAGGTTTTGATGTAGGCAATTAATGTGATTAAGAAGTGATAATGAGTCTCTCCTAAAACCCGCCGTAGCTGAGTTCGCACGGGTTCTGTGTTGTCAGATTCCATTGCAATAAAAGTTGCACAAGCTAGCAAGCTGGCTTCTAAATCAGGGGTGAGTTCTGACCAGTTGTTGAGTTCGGTTTGCTGGGTAGAGAGCAGGAGTAGATGGTCGCGAATCGTGGACTCGATCGGAGGAGGCGATTCAAGCAGCGCTAAGATTTCTCGTGCCTCAGTTCCTAAGCTGTATAGAGAACAACTGTAGCAAATCATGCAATAAGGAACTGCACAAAACCGCGAGAGATAAGCAGATAGTTTTTCCTTAAATAAGACGGGTAGAGGATTGTGAACGTAAGCAGAAAGCGTCTGCTGCCAAAGGTTTTCAAAAACTTGAGGCGTGTGGATGGCAGGAGCAAAAAACGGGGGAACAAAGCCAAAGGTGTGGTGAATATCTGCCTGAAGTTGCTCGATCGTGCCTGAAGAGACGCTGCGAAGTCCCGCTACTTTTTGAGCAGACAAAGTTGTATCCATGAAGAGTTTTGAGTCGTGAGGAGCAACAAGAAATTAAGGTAGCTAACGTAAAGACTATTTATGCATCGAGGATTAGCGGACTCACGCCTAATGTCATAAATTACCGCGCTATCTCTATTAGACCTCCTGCATGAATAAAATTCTCGATATAAACTGCGATCGGATCTCATTCTGTTTGAATCAGCTTGTGCCCCCCAAATCCCCCAAAATGGGGGATTTAGAACCCGCAGATCTTCTCAAAGCCCCCCATTCATGGGGGATCTAGGGGGCGTTCCAGGATTCACGTAGGAGGTCTATTAAAGTAAACATCGTTAAAAACTAATCAATAAAAATATTTTAATATTGAAAATGAGATTTAGGGATTGGCGAATGCAAAAGTCTATAAAAATTTATGATTCGTGAATCGCGAACTTTATGGCGTTCCTCACAAGTTCCTCAACTTTTTTCCTTACAACAAATGTACAGGCAAAAGGAGAAACTGATATGGCAACGTCTAACAAGCTTGATAACTTAAAACAACGGATCGGATCTGACTCTGCAAGCTGGGGATCTCTAGCAATTCTAACGATCGGAATCATCGTTCTGCTAATGCTGATGGTGTCTTATTCACACGCTGCTACGACACACCCTTATTCGTAAGTAGGCATGTAGCTGATAATACCAAGCGAACAACTAAAAGCGGCTTGAACGATCGCTCTAAGCAATAGCGATCGTTCAAGCCGCACTACTCAACATCAGCTTAAACGACTGTTTACCTAAAACCGTTCTAGCGTCCGGGAGGTGATTGGTCGGCATAAGGCTTGGGTTGCAGCGTTAGAGAGGTGGCGATCGTGTCATAAAGCCGATTGGCGATCGCGGTATTTCCGGCATCGGTTAAATGCACCGTGTCGTAAAAAGACTCTCCCTGAAAGTTGGTTCCCTCATATAAGTTGAGCGTCGTCACGCCTTGAGGAAACTGCTGTTTGACTTGAGCGATCGCTTGCTCAAGTCCGGTGTAACCTGCTTTGACTCGCTGGGTATAGGGTTGCCCGACCTGATCGAGAATCTTCTTTTCTCGTGGAGCCAAGGTGTTGACATTGCGGCTGGTGATTTCGGGTTGCAGTGCCAGCACGATCGGAATTTTTGCCGCCGATGCCAACCGCACAATTTGCTCTAAGTTATTGCGATAGCGAGACACGCGGCGATCGAGTTCATCGGCATTCGCTGGAAGCTTTTGTGCTAGAGACTGAGCATCATCTGTTGCAGGAGGAACTATTAGCTTGAGAGAATCTTGTGGACGCAGCACCCAATACTGAACACTCTTAACTAAGAATGACTGACTGATCCAACTCTTAAACCGCTCTGACAACGCTGTGGTGAAATGCCCAAATGAATTATCTAACAGCGACTCAATGCCCGGAATATCGGCTCCCTCTTGAGTGCTCGGCAACAGCAAATCGGCATAGCCATCCATCACAACGATAAAATCAGGCTTATAAGACAACACCTGAAGCGCGAGTTGCGATAGCTCATTGCTAGACGCATAGCCGGGAACGGCAGCATTAATGACCCGATAGCGACTATCTCGAATGCGAGGCGGTAGTGCCATTGCTTTTGTTAGCTCATCGGCATAGTAAGGCAACACATTGGGACGAAACTTAGCAGAATTTGTCTTCTGGGTAGCAACCTGCTGATTTAACCGAGTTTCTAACTGAGTGGCAAAGGTGCTTTGATTGCTAGAACTCATCTGTCCAAAAGCGGTAGAGCCACCCAGGACAAAAATTCGCACTTCGTCTTTTGATTTTGTCTGAGACACAGGCTGACTGTCGCGAAACCCCTGCTCGTTGATTTGCCAAAACGAGTTGGTTTGATTGCCGACCAGCTTATAGCCCATTAGAGGGCTGCGTTTTGCGTTTAACCGCCCCCGATCGGGCAACCCATCATAAGCCGAGCCAGACTGATCGAGATAGTTTAATCGGTAGGCGGTAACATCCAGCCGTTCTCCGTCATAGGCAGCGAGTTCGGGTGCTTTGCCGATCATTCCGATGATTAACCGCGCCAACAATTCTAGGGTGATCAGCGCGATCGGAATGGCACTCAAAATCACCCAGCGAGGCAAAGACTTTTTCTTTTTCTGATACGATGACAGGCTCGATCTGTACGATTTACGGCTAGTTCTAAACATTCAGCAGTTTCCTCAAACGATCGACAGACCCGCTCAGGGCTTGTTCTACTTTCACT